>CACPOL010000003.1 GCA_902635545.1 uncultured Pelagibacteraceae bacterium | reverse complement strand
TTGTTAATGAACTAAATGAAATTATCTTAATCTTTTTCTTATCTAATTTTAAATCTTTAAATAAGGCTTTATTTACTATTTCAATTCTCTCAGATGATGAAAATAGATATTCTTTATTTTCTCCATCAGAAACAGCAACTACTATTCTATCAAAGAGCTTTAATCCTTTTTTAATCACATCTATATGTCCAAAAGTAATAGGATCAAAAGTTCCTGGGTAAATAGCAGTTTTATTCATTAAACTAAATTATCATCAATTTTAATTGCTGAAACTACTTTTTCTTCTCCAGCAAGCTTAATTATTCTTACACCTTGTGTATTTCTTCCCGCAGTTCTTATTTCTTTAACAGCAACTCTAATAACTCTCCCTTTGTTTGTTGAAATCATAATTTCATCACCATCAAAAACGGCAAATGATGATGATATATTTCCATTTCTTGGTGAATTAATTATACCAATAATTCCTTTTCCACCTCTATTGGTAACTCTGTAATCATAATGAGATGTTTTTTTACCAAAACCATTTTCTGATATTGAAAGTATAAACTTTTCTCTTGCTTTAATTTCTGATTTTATATCTTTGCCTGATTTACCATTTTTTTTAAGATCATCTTTATCAATTATTGATAAAGAAACAATTTCATCATTTGAATTAAGATTTATTCCTTTAATTCCCTTTGATGATCGACCTTTAAATAATCTTAATTTTTTTGCTTCAAATCTTATACATTTACCATGTTTGGTACTTAACATTATATCTTGATCATCTTTACATATTTTAACACCAACGATTTTATCATTTGCATCAAGTTTCATGGCTATTTTCCCAGAGGCATTTATTGATGAAAAATCTTCCAAACTATTCTTTCTTACTTTTCCTTTAGAAGTCGCAAAAATAATATTAAAATCAGTTGATTTTGACTTATCATCTGGATAAGGCATGATTGAGCTTATAGATTGATGGCTTTTTAGAGGTAAAATATTGAACAGTGATTTACCTTTTGAAGATGATGAACCCTCAGGTATTTTCCAAGCTTTAATTTTATAGACTAGACCTTCTGTTGAGAAAAAAAGCACTGAAGTATGAGTATTAACAGACAGTGTTTGAACTACCGAGTCTTGTTCTCTTGTTGTTATACCTGATTTACCTCTTCCTCCTCTTTTTTGTTTTTTTACACCGCTAAGAGCACCACGTTTAATATATCCTTGCAAAGTTACCGTAATTATTACTGACTCTTTTTGAATAGTTTCTTCTATATCATAATTCAAAACAGCATCTATAATTTTAGTTCTTCTTGGTGATGAAAATTTTTCTTTAATCATTTTTAACTCATCGCTAATAACTTTTAAAAGTTCTTTTTTAGAAGATATTATCTTTTTATATTTATTAATTAATTCAGATAACTTTTTTATCTCGGTTTCAATTTCATTTATCCCTAATGCTGTTAATTTTTGCAATCTAATATCTAAGATTGCCATAACTTGTGTTTCAGATAGCTGGTATTGATTTTTTTGTTTCTTATTTTCTACTAAAGAAATCAATTTTGTTGATTTGTTTATTTTCCACTTATTTTTTAAAAGAGTTTTTTTTGCCTCCTCGGGTGTTTTAGAGCTTCTAATAATTTTTATAACTTTATCAAGATTCTCTACTGATATTGACAAACCTATTAATACATGAGCTCTATCTTCTGCTTTTTGTAAGTCATATTTAGTTTTCTTTATAACGACATCTTCACGAAACTCTAAAAAATTTGATAAGAAATCTTTTAAATTGCAAGTTTTAGGCTTTCCATCGACTATTGCTAATGTATTGAAACCAAAAGAACTTTCTATTTGAGTATTTTTAAAAAGTTGTCTTTTAATTGTTTCGGGCTCAACGCCACCTCTTAAATCAATAGCAACTCTAATACCCTCTCTATTAGATTCATCGCGAATATCTCTTATTCCTTCAATTTTTTTTTCTCTAACTAATTGTGCAATTCTTTCATTTAAAACTGATTTATTTACTTGATAAGGTATTGAAGTTATTAATAATCTATCTCTTCCATTTTTTAAACTTTCAACAGATATTTCTCCTCTAATTTTAAATGAACCTCTGCCATTTGTATATCCTTGTTTAATAATATCTTTACCAATAATAACCCCACCTGTGGGAAAATCTGGCCCAGGTATATGTTTCATTAATTCTTTTATTTTAATATCTTTATTTTCTATTAAAGCTAAAGTTCCATCAATAATTTCTCCTAAATTATGAGGTGGGATACTTGTTGCCATACCAACTGCTATTCCTCCTGCTCCATTTACTAATAAATTTGGAAATTGAGATGGTAAAACTGATGGCTCTTTTTCAGTTTCATCATAATTGCTTTTGAATGAAATAGTATTTTTTTCGATATCATTAATTAGATATTCAGAAACTTTTGACAATCTAGTTTCTGTGTATCTCATCGCCGCTGGTGGGTCTCCGTCTATTGATCCAAAATTTCCTTGACCATCAACTAGAGGTAAACTCATTGAAAAATCTTGAACCATTCTAACTAAAGCATCGTAAACAGATTGATCTCCATGAGGATGATACTTACCTATAACATCACCTACTATTCTTGCTGATTTTCTATATTGTTTAGACCAATCATAACCTCCTTTATACATTGCGTATAAGATTCTTCTATGAACAGGTTTTAGTCCATCTCTTATGTCTGGGAGTGCACGGCTTACAATAACACTCATTGCATAAGATAGATAAGATGAGCTCATCTCATCATGCATTGATATCAATTTAATATTATCTTTAGAAATTTCTGATTTTTGCATAATAACTAAAATGGAATTTCGTCATCCATGTCATTAGAAACTTGAGAGCCATCTTCAAGATTTTTAGCATTGGACGTAGTATCATTCTGAATGCCACCACCTGAATTACCACCACCAAGCATTGTTAAAGAAGAATTATAACCTTGAATAACAACTTCAGTTGAATACTTGTCTTGACCTGTTTGTTCGTCTTTCCATTTTCTGGTAGTAAGTTGTCCCTCGACATATACTTGAGCACCTTTTTTTAAATATTGTTGAACGACATTAACTAACCCCTCATTAAATACAACTATACGGTGCCATTCAGTTTTTTCTTTTTTTTCACCTGAGTTTTTATCTTTCCATGATTGGCTTGTTGCTAAACTAAGGCGTGCAACACTTTTTCCATTTACCATTTGCTTTATTTCGGGGTCTGCGCCTAAACGACCAATTAATAATACTTTATTTAAACTTCCAGCCATAATATTTTATAATTAATAATTTAATTTAATAAGATTTATACCACACTTTATCTTGAATATTAATTTTATTAATTTAAAGCAACAAAAAATATGAAAAAAAAGATAGTTATTAAGGGGGCAAAAGAACATAATTTAAGGAATGTTTCTTTAGAAATTCCCAAAGATCATTTTGTAGTAATTACTGGACTCTCAGGATCTGGAAAATCATCTTTAGCTTTTGATACAATCTATGCTGAAGGTCAAAGAAGATATGTTGAAAGCCTTTCTGCTTATGCAAGACAATTTTTAGATAAAATGAAAAAACCCAATGTAGATTTAATTGAAGGTTTAAGTCCAGCTATTTCTATTGAACAAAAAAATACTTCTAAAAACCCTAGATCGACCGTTGCAACAGTAACAGAGATATATGATTACATGAGAGTTTTATATGCAAGAACAGGAATCCCGTATTCACCCTTTACAGGTAAGCCTATAACTTCACAAACAATATCACAAATTGTTGATAAAATAAAAGCACTTCCAAGAAAATCAACTATATATCTATATGCACCAGTAGTTAGAGGTAGAAAAGGTGAATATAAAAAAGATATTATTGCATATAAGAAAAGAGGTTTTAGAAAAATAAAAATTGACGATAAATTATACGAAATTGATAAAGTACCAGAATTAAATAAAAAAGTTAAACATGATATTTCAATTTTAGTTGATAGAATTATAATTAATTCAAATCTAGGAAATCGTCTTGCTGAAAGTGTAGAAACATCTGTAAATTTATCAAATGGTTTAATTTATGTAGAATACGAAGATGAAACTTTGCCTTCTAAATTTAGAAAAAAAAATAAATTAATTTTTTCTACCAAATTTGCTTGCCCAGAAAGTGGTTTTACAATTGAAGAAATTGAACCTAGACTTTTTTCATTCAATAGCCCTTATGGAGCTTGCGAAGAATGTGATGGTATAGGAGTGAAACTAAATGTTGATCCGAGTTTAGTAATACCAAACGAAAAAAAAAGTATAGCAGATGGCGCAATTGTTCCATGGGCTAAAACTACCACCCTTTATTATGCACAAACTCTTTCTTCTATCGCAAAGCATTATAGTTTTTCTTTAGATGAAAAATGGATCAAATTACCAAAAAAAATAAAAGATATTATTTTATATGGATCTGATGATGAAGAAATCAAATTTAATTACGACGACGGTTATGAAAAATATTCTCATAAGAAAACTTTTGAGGGAGTAATTAATAATCTTGAAAGACGTTATCTTGAAACTGATAGTGATTGGAAAAGAGAAGAAATTTCACAGTATCAATCTGATACTAAATGTGAGAGATGTAATGGACATAGATTAAAAGATGAAGCTTTATGCGTAAAAATAAATAATCTCAATATAAGTGAAGTAACCGAAAAATCTATTTTAGATGCTACACAGTGGTTTAAAGAATTAGAAACTAAACTTGAGAGTCGACAATTAAAAATAGCTGAACACATACTAAAAGAAATAAATGAAAGATTAAATTTCTTGCTCAATGTTGGATTAGATTATCTGACGCTATCCCGTGAGTCTGGTACTTTATCTGGTGGAGAGTCACAACGTATTAGATTAGCTTCACAAATAGGATCGGGCTTGACTGGAGTTTTGTATGTTTTGGATGAACCTTCAATAGGACTACATCAAAAAGATAATGTAAAATTAATTAATGCACTAAAAAGATTAAGAGATTTAGGCAACACAGTAATTGTTGTTGAACATGATACTGAAACGATGGAAAATGCAGATCATATTATTGATCTTGGTCCTGAGGCAGGTAATAAAGGTGGACAAATTGTTGCCCAAGGTTCCTATAAAGAAATACAAAATAATCAAAATAGTATTACTGGAAAATATTTATCAAATAAATTTTTTATCCCTATACCCAAAATAAGAAAGCTTGCTAAGAATGGAAGATTTTTAGAAATTACTGGAGCATCTGGAAATAATCTAAATAATGTTAATCTAAAAATACCATTAGGAAGTTTAACGTGTGTAACTGGTGTATCAGGGAGTGGAAAATCTACTTTAATATTACAAACATTATACAATGCATTGAACTTAACTTTAAATAATAATAAATCTAGAAAAATCCCAAAACCTTTTAAAGGTTTTAAAGGTACAGAATTTATTGATAAGATTATTGATATTGACCAATCACCAATTGGTAGAACACCAAGATCAAACCCTGCAACTTATACAGGAGCATTCGGTCCAATAAGAGATTGGTTTACCTCTTTACCAGAGTCAAAAAGTAGAGGATATAAACCAGGAAGATTTTCTTTTAATGTAAAAGGTGGTAGATGTGAAGCTTGTGAAGGTGATGGTGTTATTACTTATGAAATGCATTTTTTGCCAGATGTTTACATTCAATGTGATGAATGTAAAGGGACTAGATATAATAGAGAAACTCTTGAAATTAAATTTAAAGATAAAAGCATAGCTGATGTTTTAAATATGACTGTTGATGAAGGTTGTGATTATTTTGAAAATATTTCAAATATAAAAACTAAATTGTTAACTTTAAAAAAAGTTGGTCTTGGGTACATTAAGATAGGTCAGCAAGCTACAACTTTATCTGGTGGTGAAGCTCAAAGAATTAAACTTGCAAAAGAACTTTCAAAAAAATCTACTGGAAGAACAATGTATATACTTGATGAACCCACAACTGGACTACATCAACACGATATTAAAAAACTTTTGGAAATTTTACACACATTTGTTAATTTAGGAAATACCGTTGTTGTAATAGAACATAATTTAGATGTTATTAAAACAGCTGATTATATTGTTGACATGGGGCCTGATGGTGGTGTTAAGGGAGGCAATATTATTGCCGAAGGTAAACCTGAAGAAATATGTGAAATAAAAACTAGTTATACCGGTCAATTTCTCAAACCACTTTTAAAAGAAAAATTTAAAAAAACTGCTTAAAAATGAATAAATATTAGTATATAAATAGATATGGGAAATTTATTATCTTCTTTACCAAAAACAATCCATGCATCGCTTGGTCTAGCTATATTGTTATTTCTAGTTTTATTTTTTGGAAATGGCGGTTTTGACATTGATAGACTTTTTTGGAGCTGGTTGACAAGATTTTTCCATGTTGTTGTATCAATAATGTGGATTGGGTTGCTATGGTACTTTAATTTTGTTCAAATACCAAATATGGCTAAGATACCAGATGAACAAAAACCAGCTATTGGAAAAGTAATTGCTCCAGCTGCTCTATTTTATTTTAGATGGGCAGCACTTTTAACTATAATATCTGGTTTAGCTTTAGCTTTGATAAATGGATATCTTCATCAGGCTATGACTTTAGGTATAGGTTCTGGAGGTGGAAAAAGTACTGCAATAGGTATAGGAATGTGGTTAGGGCTAGTGATGGCTTTTAATGTTTGGTTTGTAATATGGCCTAATCAAAAAAAAGCTCTTGGTATTGTTGAGTGTGAACCTGAACAAAAGGCTAAATCAGCAAAAACAGCTATGTTATTTTCAAGAACAAATACATTGTTATCTTTACCAATGTTGCTTTCCATGGTTGCAGCACAAAATTTATACTAAATTTAATTTTTATCTTCTTTGATAATTGTTTTTTGAGAAACTCTAAGACTTACCAATACTGAATTTGCAATATAGATTGACGAATAAGTACCAAAAACAACACCAAGTATCATTGCAAAAGAAAAACCTTTAAGAATTTGTCCACCAAATATGAAAATTGAGAACAAAGCAAGTAAGGTTGTTATTGAAGTAATTAAAGTTCTGGAAAGAGTTTCATTGATTGAGATATTTGATAATTCAAAAATCTTAATATCAGAGTATTTTCGTAAATTTTCTCTTACTCTATCAAAAATTACAACGGTATCATTCATTGAGTACCCAACAATTGTTAAAACAGCAGCTACAATAGATAGATTGATTTCTAAATTTAAAAGAGAAAAAAAACCGAGTGTAATTATTACGTCATGGAAAAGTGCTAAAATTGCACCCAGGCTAAATTGCCATTCAAATCTTATCCAGATATAAAAAAGCATTACAGCTAGTGATAATGCAATAGCAATTATACCAGATTTTAATAATTCAGCACTTACTTTAGGGCCTACATTTTCAACTCTACGAAAATCAAAATTGTTACCTATATCTTTACTCAAATCTTTTTTGATTTGGCTTATCAAATCTTTTTTATCATTTTTTTTTTCAAACTTGATTAGAAAATCATTGTTTGTTCCAAATTTTTTAACTGAAACATCTCCTAAATTCATTTTTAAAAAAGATTTTCTTAGATCTGAAATTTTTGTTTGACTTTCTTTTATTCTTAATTCAATTAAAGTTCCTCCTTTAAAATCAACTCCAAAATTAAGTCCTTTAAATATTAATAATAAAAGTGATATAATTATTAAACTAGCAGATACGATATTAAATACCTTGTAATATTTATTAAAATTTATCATCTATATTAAATTCATTTTTTCTTTATTTTTAAGAACATATAATCCAGTTAATAGTCTTGCTATAAAATATACTGAAAATAAAGTTGTAAAAATTCCTATACCCAAAGTCACAGAAAAACCTTTAATTGGACCAGAGCCCATAAAAAATAATATAATTGCTGCTAACAAAGTGGTTATATTTGCATCTATAATTGCAGTCTTTGATTTAACATATCCACTATCAAATGCTAAAACACTATTTTTTTCATTTTTATACTCTTCTTTAATTCTCTCAAAAATCAAAACATTTGCATCAACGGCCATACCCACTGTTAATATAATTCCTGCTATCCCCGGTAATGTAAGTGTCGCCTCGAAAATAGTTAATATTCCTGTAAGTAAAAAAATATTTATGATTAAAGCTAAATTAGCTATTAATCCAAAAATTCTATACTTTATAAACATAAATAAAATAACAAGGATAAATCCTATAATTAAAGCAATAATACCTGCTTCGATAGAATCTTGACCTAAATCAGGGCCTACTGTTCTTTCTTCAATAATTTCTAATGGAGCTGGTAACGCTCCTGATCTTAATAATAGAGCCAAGTCTGTTGCTGATTGAAATGTAAAATCTCCACTGATTTGTCCTGAACCACTAATTATTGCATCTCTAATAACTGGTGCACTAATAATTTTACCATCTAAAACAATAGCTAATTGTTTTCCTATACCATTGGTTGTTGCTTTACCAAATCTTTTTGCTCCAACTCTGTCCAAAGTGAAAGTAACTACTGTTTCATTTGTTTGATTATTCATTCTAGGTTGAGCATCTAATAGATTATCACCGTTTAAAATAATTCTCTTGCTAACTAAAGCCTCTTCCGAACCATCTTCATAGCTTATTTTATCTACACCAAAACTATCTTCGGTATTTTGAGTAACGAATCTAAAAGTTAAATTAGCTGTTTTTCCTAATAATGATTTAATTCTCATTGGATCATCAAGACCTGGTAATTCAACAAGAATACGATCATTACCTCTTTTTAAGATATTAGGTTCATTAGTACCTATTTCATCAACTCTTCTTCTAACAATTTCTATTGCCTGTTCTTGTGAGGAACTTTTAATTTCGATTATTCCATATTTTGAAAAAAATAATTTAAAATTATTTTCTTTAATTTCAACATTAAATTGATGAGATTTAAATTTTGGATAATAAGTATTGATTACACTCTCTTCATTTATAAAAAAATCTTTAACATTATCAATTTCATTTATATCTTTTATTGAAAAAAAAATATTATTATCTTCAATTCTTAAATCAATTAATTTAATCTTTTTTTCTTTAAAAAAGTTTCTAATTGTCGTTAAAGTATTTTGTAATTTTTGGGTTATTATCGGTTGATTATCTATTTCTAATAAAAGATAAGAACCTCCTTGAAGATCTAAACCTAAATTAATTTTTTTTTTAAAAAAATTTTTATTATCATCAACAAAGTTTGAAGTAGATATCAATACAAATATTATTGTTAAGATACTAACTAATGTAATTCTTAATTTAGAAAAATATAACACTTGTATTAAAATATAATATTGAAGTTATTTTTTTATTTCTTGATTATTGATTAAGCTTTGTATTCCAGTTGATCTTATGATTTCTACTTTTACATTATCGGCTATGGTAACTTCAATCTTATCATTGTCTATAATTCTCTCAACTGTTCCTGTGATCCCACCAGAGGTAACTACTTTGTCACCTCTTTTTAAACTCTCAACCATAGCTTTATGTTCTTTCACTTTCTTTTGCTGTGGTCTTATCAAAAAGAAATAAAAAATTACAAATATAAGTATTAAAGGTATAAATTGTCCAATTCCTGAATTTTCCATTTGTCTCCTCTTTAAAATGATATTTATACTATATAAATTACTAAAACAACTTTAATTCTTAATAATTTTTTCAACTTTGTTCATATAGGGTTTTAGAACTTCTGGAATATTTATTGATCCATCTGATTGTTGGTAATTTTCAAGTATAGCAATTAGTGTTCTCCCTACCGCTAAGCCACTTCCATTTAAAGTTCCCGCATAAACAATTTCTTTTTTATCATTTTTATACCTAGTTTTCATTCTCTTTGATTGAAAAGTCGAACATGAGGAACAACTTGAAATTTCTCTATATCTATTTTCAGATGGTATCCAAACTTCAATATCGAAAGTTTTTTCAGCACTAAATCCCATGTCCCCAGTACATAAAATTACTTTCCTATACGGTAATTTTAATAAATCTAATATTTTCGTTGCACAATTTGTCATTCTATCTAATTCATTTAAACATTCATTGTTTTCAACAATACTTACAAGCTCAACTTTATAAAATTGATGTTGCCTAATCATTCCTTTTGTATCTTTACCATAACTTCCAGCTTCTTTTCTAAAACAAGGGGTTGATGCAACCAATCTTATTGGTAAATCTTTTTTGTCAAGTATTTGATTTTTTACAATATTTGTTAAGATAACTTCTGCTGTTGGAATTAAATATTTTTTATCAGAAGAGTCTGTTAATTTTAATTCAAATTGATCATTTTCAAATTTAGGTAGTTGTCCTGTGCCATACATTGTATTTTCATTAGCTATTAATGGCGGGGAAATTTCTTGATAACCATTTATGTTAGTATGAGTATCAAGCATAAAATTTGAAATAGCTCTTTCTAATAATGCTAGTTGTTTTTTAACAAATACAAATCTAGAGCCACTAGTTTTGGTTGCAATATCAAAATCAAGCATTCCTAACTTTTCTCCTAATTCGAAATGTGATTTTGGTTTAAAATCAAACTTTGGTAAGTTTCCTGATTTTGCAACTTCAATATTATCATTTTCATCTTTTCCAACAGGGACATCTTTATGAGGTAAATTTGGTATACCTGATAATAATAGGTCCAGTTGTTTTTTTACATCAGTTTGATTGATCGAGATTTTTTCAATTTTTTCAGAAATATCTTTAGATTTTTGAAAAAGTTTTTGATCTTTTGATTTTGAAATATTTTTTTTTTCCTGTTCTAATTTTTCTTTTGCTTGAATTAATTTACGGTTTTCTTCATCAAGTGATTTTATTTGATCAACATCTAAATTAATAAACCTTTTTTTTAAATTATTTGAAAATTCCTCTAAATTCTTTCTTATTTCTTTAATATCATGCATTATCTACATTCCTCTTTTCAATTAATTTTACTGAAAAAATTGACAATTCATATAAAATTAAAAGGGGTATTGCCAAACCTATTTGTGTTATTGGGTCTGGTGGAGTTAGAATGGCAGCAGCTGCAAATATAATTACAACTACATATTTTCTTCTTTTTTTTAAAAAATCTGAGTCAATCATTCCAATTCTTGCTAATAAACTTAAAACTACTGGTAATTGAAAACTTATTCCAAATGCAAAAATTAATTTCATTATTAAAGATAAGTATTCATTAACTTTAGCTTCTAATTGAATAGGTAAGTTTGTTGAATATCCTGTACTTTCAAAAGATAAAAAAAATTTTATAGCTAATGGCATTATTAAATAATAAACCAATATACCACCTAAAAAAAATAAAACTGGTGTTAATATTAAATACGGCATTATAGCAATTTTTTCATGCTTATATAATCCTGGTGCAATAAATTTCCATATTTGAATCAAAATAAACGGACAAGTTATAAAAAAAGCTGTGAAAAATGAAACTTTTATGTACGTTAAAAAAGTTTCTTGAAGAGCTGTGAAAATTAATCTTCTATCAATATCATCATTTTTAACTGCTTGAGCGTAAGGCTCAACTAAAAAACCATATAGATACTCAGCAAAATAATAACAAAAAATAAAAAATAAAAATAAAAAGATAATGCTGTGTATTAATCTTTTTCTTAATTCAGTAAGATGACTAATGAATCCACTTTCGTTATCATTTTTGCTCATTATTTTCTTTAATTTCCTTAGATTTATCTTGATCTAAATTTTCAATATCTATATTTGAAACTTCATTTTGAATATTATTTATATACCTCTTAGTACTTCCTATCCATGATCCTATTTTTTTTAACATAAAAGGAAAATCTTTTGGTCCAATAACAATAATGGATATTGCAACAATGAGTAATATCTCAAACCAACCAATTGTGGGCATGTTAATTATTCTTTATCTTTTGTCTCAGGATTATTGTCAGAGGAATCTTGATTTTTTTCTGAGATATTTTTTGGCTCATTTTCATCATTTACATCTGTGGCCATCCCCTTTTTAAAGCTTTTAATTCCTTTAGCCACATCACCCATTAAACTAGAAATTTTTCCTCTTCCAAATAATAGGACCACTAATATTACTACAATTGCTATTTGCCAAATTCCAATACTCATAATTATTCTTATACTATTTTTAAAAGAAGTTTTAAAGAAACTTTTTAATCCTCGTCTTCTTTGTTAAGTGTATCGCTTAGCATTTCATCGATATTTGAATAAATATCTTCCTTTTTTTCTTCTACTTTTTCTTTATAAAATTTACCAGTACCAAAAATGGTACTATCAATGCTTGTACTATCAATTAAACCTGCTGCACCTAATTCATCAACAGTTGGAAGGTCTGATAATTTTTGAAGGTTAAAATGACTTAAGAAATCATCAGTTGTTCCATACTGAATTGGTTTTCCAGGTACATCTTTTCTTCCCTTAGGTTTTACCCAATTTAATTCCATAAGAATATCTAAAGTATTTGTTCCAAAAGCTACACCTCTAATTTCTTCAATTTCTGCTCTTGTGACTGGTTGATGGTATACAATTATTGCTAAAGTTTCTATTGCAGCTTTTGATAATTTTTTTTCAACAGTTTTTTCTTTAGACATTAAATTTGACAAATTTTGTGCTGTACGAAAAGACCATTTATTTGAAATACAAACAAGATTAATACCTCTTAAAGAATAAACATCTTTCAATTTTTCCAAGGTTTTTTTTACATCAATTTTTTTTGATATTTTAGATTCAATAGTGTCTATATCTAATGGTTCAGCTGCCGCAAATAATATTGCTTCAACTTCTCTTTCTCCTTCTGCAAGTTTTGATGGAAATTTAACAATATTATTTTTAGTGTTAGTCTTTTTTTTCATTGTTTATTTTCTTTAATATAAATTTCATCAAAAAGATCTTTTTGTTTAATACTTAAGTTTCCTTCTTTTACTAATTCTAATGATCCAGCGAATAAACCTGCTTTGCCGGTTTTTTTGGCATTTAGATTCTTCTTAAAGTCATTAGGTATTAAATCATCAATTTTTTTCCAATCCAACAAAGTTCCAAAAAATTCCTTAATTCTTTTAATACCATCTTCTGGAGTAAAGACTGGTAATCTTGGTATATTAATCCTCTGAAAATCTTTTGTCATAATAATCGTTGAATAAGTTTTTAATAATTCATAAAGATTAATTTTATATTCAGAACTATATATTGATTTTATATTACCCTTCATTCCTCTCATTCTGATATCTTTTCCAAGTCTTTTCTTTTTAAGCATTTGATCTGATAATAATCTAATAAGCTCTAATTTTTTTAATTGTAACTTTAATTTTTCTGCAACTTCTAAAACTTTAAATTCTTCATCTGGTGTTCCTGGTAATAATAATTTTGATTTTAGATATGCCAACCAAGTCGCCATAAGTAAATACTCTGATGCAATCTCTAAATTCAAATTTTCTTGGTTTTTGATATATTCGTTAAATTGATCAGCTAATTTTGTTATTGAAATATTTTCTAAATTAACTTTTTGTGTTTTAGCTAATTCAAGTAAAACATGAAGTGAACCACTAAAGTTATCTAATGCAATATTAAAATCTGAAGAATCTGTTTTAAACATAATGAATATTAACTTAAAATCTTATAAAATTCTGATGTTTTTTTAACTATAAATTTATTAATTATTGGTGAATTTTTTGCAACAATCTTCATTTCACTAAGATTTCCGTTACAATGCATTACTAAATTACAACCTGCTTTAAAAGACTTAAGTGTATTTTCTTTTAATGAGTATTTAAGACTTTTCATTGACAAGTCATCAGATATTAAAATATTTTTAAATTTAATTTTATTCCTAATTATTTTTATTATTGCTTTAGAATGAGTGGCAGTATTATCTTTATCGAGTTTTTGATAAATAATATGTGCTGTCATTGCAAATAAACTTTTTTTATCTTTAAAAGCAGCAAAATCATTCTTTAATAAATAATTAAGTCTTTTTTTTACAACTGGTGTAAATTTATGACTATCCACTTTTGCCTCACCATGTCCTGGTATATGTTTAATAATTGTTCCTATATTATTTAAATGAAATAATTTAATGCAATAATCGCCAACCTTATTAACAGTAAATAATTTATTTGAAATTGCTCTATCACCAATAATATTACTAGAACCCTTTTTAATGATGTCTAATACGGGGACAGTATTTAGATTAGTTCCTATAAGCTTTAATAAACTAGAGGTTTTTTCAATATAGATTTTGTAATAAATCTCAAATTTTTTTTTATTTTTTTCAAATAATTTTCCATAATATTTTGAAGTTAAATTATCTAAACTTATAATTCTTTTAAATCTATTAATCCTTCCTCCTTCTTGATCTATTAAAATTGGATATTTGATATCTTTAAAAATGCTTCTTATTTCATCTGTAAGTTTTTTGGTCTGTTCAATAGATTTAATATTTCTTGTAAATAAAATTACTCCCCAAGGTCTATATTTTTTAAGAAAAATTTTCTCGTTTTTTGATAAAGTTATTGATTTTAATCCTGTGATAAAACTTCGACGGTTAATCATTTTGTTCTAAAAGTTTCCAAAAATTATATTTTTTCTTTTTTTTATTATTAGATTGCTCAACATATCTGATAATGTCTTTTGTATCATTTTCTAAAATTGGTAAATTTTCCTTATCTATTAATAATTTTTTATCAATATTATTTAATGCTCTAAAAGAGTTTCGTTTATTAGTATCTGAAAAATAAAATTTAAGAGTAAAATAGACAAATAAAATAATTACAAATACAAATATAAAATATTTTATTTCTTTAAGCATTACATTTTTTCGGGCGTGGATACACCAACAATGTCCATACCTGTTTTAATCACATTTGAAATAGCTTTTAAAAAAACTAAATTTTTATTACTAATTTCTTTTTTATTATCTATAAATCTTTTTTCTTGATTATCTTTTCCCAGATTCCAATATGAATGAAAAAGTGAAGATAAATCATATAAGTAAGTTACTATTCTGTGAGGCTCAAGTTTTTTATTTGATGCTTCAATACATTTAGGCCACTCAGCAATTTTTTTAAGAATTTTTATTTCATCTTCAGAATATTGAAAATCATATTTTTCAATTTTAATATTTTCACTTATATTTTTATTTATTAGTCTAAAAACAGATGCAATTCTGACATAGCAATACTGAACATAATAAAGTGGGTTTTCTTTTGACTTTTCAATTACTCTATCAAAATCAAAATCCAATTGAACATCACTACTTCTGCTTAACATAATAAATCTTGTTGCGTCTCTTCCAACTTCATTAATTAAATCATCAACAGTTATGTAGTTTCCTTCTCTTTTAGACATCTTAAAAGGTTTGTTGTCTTTGATAAGTTTTACTAATTGACTAACTTTACAAATTATTTTTTCTTTTGAGTTGGATAACGCTTCAACAGATGACGATATTCTTTTTATATAGCCCGAATGATCTGCGCCTAAAATGTTTACTAGATAATCATATTTTCTATCTAATTTGTTTTTGTGATAAGCTACGTCGCTAGCAAAATAGGTCCAAGAACCATCAGACTTTTGTAATGCTCTATCTTTATCATCTCCAAAATCTGTTGATTTGAATAATAATTGTTCTCTCTGAACCCAATTTTTTAAATCTTCTCCTGCTGGCGCTTTAATTTTTCCTTTATAAACAATCTTTTTATTTTTGAGATACTTTATTACATTTTCTACTTCTTTATTTTTTACTAAATTTTTTTCACTAACAAAATTGTCATGATTTACACCAAGACTATCTAAATTTTTCTTAATCAATTTTAGAGCCTCGTTAATTGATAAAATAGTTAATTCCTCCGAAATATTTTCAAATTTATTGTAATCAGATATTTTATTTGAATTTATAATATTTTTAGCAAAATCAATCAGATAATCACCAGGATATAAGTCATCATCTGTTTTTGGGAAAGTTTCTTTGTAGATTATTTCTCTTATTCTAAAGTAAACAGATTTTGTGAAATTAATAATTTGATTACCATAATCATTAACATAATACTCTTTAGTAACTTTATGTTTGTTAAATAACAAAACATTAGAAATAACATCACCTAAAATTGCACCGCGACAATGACCAACATGTAAAGGACCTGTTGGGTTGGCTGAAACAAATTCAATTAAATAATTTTTTTTTTGTTCTTTAGTATTAATTCCAAATGTTTCATAATTTTTTATTAGATCTTCAATAAAAATAGTCCAAAAATTGGATTTGAACTTTATATTAATAAAACCAGGTTTAATTATTGATATCTCTTTTATTAAATTATCATTTTCTTTAATTTTTTTTACTAAAGTTTTAGCTAATTCCAATGGACTTTTATTATTTGTTTTAGCTAAAACCATAGCTACATTTGTTGAAATATCAGAATTAAAATTAATTGGTGGTATTTCAGTATTAATACCATCTAATTTATCTGGTAAGATTATCTCACCGTCTTTCGATAGATTTATGAGATTTTCTTTTATTTGGTCTAAATATTTATCAAATATATTCATTTTATTTTATTATAAAGATTTATTGCATATCTGTCGGTCATGCCCGATATAAAATCTGAAATTGATCTAAATTTTCCATTTAAAAAATATTTTTTTGATAGATATTTTTTTGGATTTTTTACTATTTTGCTAAATAATCTCTTAATAATTAATTTCCCTTGATCATTTTTTTGTAGAACTTTTTTATTATTATACATATTTAATCTTAAAAAAGATCTAATTTCATTTTCATAATTTCTAACCTCATCTGAAAAATTTACAATTAAATAATTTGTTTTATTAATGTCCTTAACTGTTTTAATTTTGTAGTAATTTAAATTTTTTTTCGTATTATTAACCAAGTCTTTTATCATTTGATCAATTGAATCTCTTATAATTTGGTATGTTGCAATTTTAAAATTTTCTTTATTAATTTTTTTTTTATATTTTTTGTAAATATCTTTAAAAAAATTTATTTCAACTAACTCCTCTAATCTAAATAAATTTGCATTTATTCCATCTTGAATATCGTGATTGTTATAAGCTATATCATCAGAGATTGCAGAAATTTGAGCCTCTAATGCTGGATAAGTATTAAAATTAATCTTATTTTTAAAACTTTTAATACCAATTAAACTATCAACTAGATCTAAATCTTCTACTGGACCATTGTGCTTCAATAATCCCTCCAATGTTTCAATTGAGAGATTAAGTCCATTAAATTTTAAATATTTATTTTCTAAAAACATTACAACTCGTAATGTTTGCAGGTTGTGATCAAAACCGCCATATTCTTCCATACACTCATTCAAAGCCTCTTCACCAGCATGGCCGAAAGGTGTATGGCCCAAATCATGAGCAAGACTTAATGTTTCGGCTAAATCTTCATTCAAATTAAGATAACGTGCTATTGATCTTGCTATTTGAGCAACTTCCATTGAGTGAGTTATTCTTGTACGATAATGATCACCTTCTGTATTAACAAAAACCTGTGTTTTATGTTTTAATCTTCTAAATGAAGCACTGTGAATAATTCTATCTCTATCTCTTTGAAACGGTGATCTATATTTTGATAAAGACTCCTTAAATAATCTTCCTTTGCTTTTAAATAGACCTATCTTTGAGTATTTTTTCATCCTTTAAAATAAAAATTATAGTATTATATTAGTAATACCAGTGATCAATTATGATTAAAGAAATTAAATTTACTGAAAAGGCACTAAAACAGATCGATGTTTTGTTGTCTAAAAAAGACAAAGGGTCTTTTTTTAGAATCGCTATTAAAGGTGGGGGTTGTTCAGGCTTTCAGTATGAATTTACTTTTGATAAAGAAAAATCGACAGATGATTTGAATTATGAAAATATACTAATTGATAAAGCTTCTGCTGATCTCTTAAAAGGCTCAGAAATTGATTATGTTTCAGAATTAATTGGTGAACAATTTAAGATAACGAACCCACAAACTAAATCTTCTTGTGGTTGTGGTGTTTCTTTCTCTCTTTAATGATTATTTCCTCTTGGAATGTAAACTCTGTTCGAGCTCGTATTGAAAATATTAAAAGCTATCTTTTAAAATATAAACCAGACATTGTAATGATGCAGGAAATTAAAACAGAGGATGTAAACTTTCCATACGATGATTTTTCAGCAATGGATTATGAAAGTCATGTATTTGGTCAAAAAAGTTATAATGGTGTTGCTATTGTCTCTAAAGGAAAATTAAAAAATATTAAAACAGATTTAATCAAAGATAAATTAAAACAATCAAGAATAATTTCAGCTGAATTAGAATATAAGAAAAAGATTATTCAATTAATAAATATTTATACGCCCAATGGTAATCCTGTTGATACTGAAAAATATGACTATAAGAAGAAATGGCTTGATGATTTAATTAAACAATTAAAGTCATTAAGTAAAAAAAATCCCAATATTATTCTTGCAGGTGATTTTAATATCATTCCAGCTGCTGAGGATGTTTATAATCCAAAAAGCTTTGAGGATGATGCTTTATTTAGATTAGAAATAAGAAAAAAGTTAAGAGAGATGATTAATTTAGGGTTTAATGATGTTTATAGACATTTTAATGAAACTAAAGAAGGATATACTTTTTGGGATTACATGAGAGGTGCTTGGCAAAAAAATAATGGTATGAGAATTGATCACTTCTTAGTTTCAAATTCTTTAATTGATCAAGTTAAAAGTATAAACATTAATAAAGACCCAAGAGGTCGTGAAAAACCTTCCGACCACACCCCTATTGAGATAAATTTAGCTTAAAGATTTTATTTTATTTACTAACTCTTCGTTAATATTTCGAGGACCTTTGTCTAATCTATTTTTATGTCTTCTCTCACCTGGAAGTCTTACACCATCAAATGATTTCATCTTATCAAAAAATTCATCAGCATGTTTTTGCCAATTAGTTCCTGAAGTTTTATCTGGTGAAATGGCAATAATAAATTCTCCTCCGCTTGGTGGCCCACCATCATTGTTATCTTTTGCAGCTGTTTCAAAACTAAAATTATCACCAACTAATGCACCAGCCATCAACTCTACCATCATCGCTATTGCTGAACCTTTGTAACCACCAAAAGGAAGTAGTACACCCCCATCTGCTATTGCTCCTGGATCAGTTGTCTCTTTACCATCTTTAGTTAAACCAGTTCCAAGTGGAACTTTGTGCCCTTCTCTTTTGGCAACTTGAACTTCACCCATTGCCATTGATGCAGTCGCCATATCATAAACCACTGGAGTTTTTCCTGGTCGAGGCCATGCAAATGAAATTGGATTTGTTCCAAACAATGGTTTAATTGCTCCTGCAGGTGCTACTGCAGGCTTGTATGATGTACATGCAAAAGCAACTAGACCTTCTTCAGCTAATTTTTCTGTCTCAGGCCACATCGCAGCCATATGATGAGAATTATTTATTGCAAGTACTGCAACACCATTTTCTTTTGCAGCTTTTGCTAATTCTGGCAAACCCTTGTTTAAAACAACAGGAGCCAAACAATTATTACCTTGAACTTTAATTACTGATGCTGAAATCTTTTTTACTTCTGGTTTTCCTTTACCATTAATTTTTCCACTTTTTAAACCACTTACATATGCTGGTAATCTAAATAAGCCATGAGATAATGAACCATCTCTTTCAGCATTTCTAATTAAATCTGATAAAATAGATGCTGTTTCATCATCACATCCGTTAGCTAACAAGGTTTTTTTAGCTAAATCAAATATTTCATCTAATGTAAGGGAAACTGTACTCATCCCATTATTAGATATTATTTATGACTAAAGATCAATTTTTATTTAACAACCTTTAAAAGATTTTGACATGTTGCCAATTAAATCAAAATAAAGATCTTTACCTGGATTAAGAGTTGCTCCTAATGGATCTATAACCCCTGTTGCAACATTAGTATCTTTTGCTACAGCCTTAATAATATCAGGATTAAACTGTGGCTCTGAAAATATACAGCTTACTTTATCGTGCTCAATTATTTCTCTTATTTCAGCTAATTGTTCAGCACCAGGCATAACGTCTGTATTTACTGTAAATGCTCCAAGAATATTGATACCAAATCTTTTTTCAAAGTATTGATAGGCATCATGAAAAACGATTGATTTGAAATCCTTGTTTAATTCAGATTTTACTTTCTTAGTAAGTTTATCTAAATCTTTATGCGCTTTTTTTAAATTTGCTTTATATTTAACTTCATTTTCTTGATCATTCTCAATCAGGTGTTCTGCCATTTCACTTAAAATCACTTTTGCATTCATTGGATCCAACCAAATATGTGGATCATATTCACCATGCGCGTGTCCTTCATGACCGTGGTCATCGTGACCATCTTCTTTATGCTCATCATCATGTCCGTGGTCATCATGGCCATGTTCTTTCTCTTTTTTGTCGTGATCGTGGTCGTCATGATCGTCTTCTTTTTTAGCATGATCATCATGGTCATCTTCTTTATGGCCATGATCATGTTCTTCAAAAATATTTCTTTCTCTAAATTTAAGTTTAGTTAAACCTTTGATTTCCATTAACTCAATTTTTTCAGCTTTTTTCGCAACAGATTTTAATGGTTTTTCTAAAAAATTTTCCAAATCCTCACCAACCCAGAATATAAGATTTGCATTTTGTAACATTTTTGCATGAGATGGTTTTAAAGCAAATCCGTGTGGAGAAGCATAGCCATCTACTATTAAATCAGGTTTTGCTACACCATCCATTAAATAACTAGCCAATGAATGAATTGGTTTAATTGAAGTAACTACTTTAATTTCAGCATTTGCTGGTACAAAAATAGTTAAGAATGATAGAATTGATAAGATAAATGGTAATTTTTTAATGTTTTTCATATGTTGTATATTTATATTGTTATAATATAACACTATGTAATAATATAACATTTATTAGTCAAGGAATAAAATGGGCTCAGATCAAAATATACTCGTGAAGCTAAATAAAGCTGGTTTTAGTTTAAATAATAAATGGCTTGTTAAAGGAGTAACACTTCAAGTTGAAAAAGGTAGAATAGTTACTCTCATTGGTCCAAATGGATCAGGAAAAAGTACAACAGCTAAAATTGCTTTAGGTATTTACAAAAAGATTGATGGTTCAGTTGAAAAATACACAAATAAAGTTGGGTATGTTCCACAGAAAATTTCAATTGATTGGACACTGCCACTAAGAGTAAATGATTTCATGGTATTAACTGAAAGTCTTGATAAAGAATCAATAGATGAAGCTTTGTCTTTAACTGGTGTCATTCATCTTAAAGATAAAAATTTAGGTGACTTATCAGGTGGAGAATTTCAAAGAGTATTACTTGCAAGAGCTATTTCAAAAAAACCAGAATTATTGGTACTAGATGAACCAGTGCAAGGAGTAGATTTTACTGGTGAGATTGCATTATACGAATTAATTAAGAAAATTTCAGATGAATTGAATTGTGGTATCTTATTAATTTCTCACGACTTACATACGGTTATGAGTGCAACTGATCATGTGGTTTGTTTAAACGGTCATGTATGTTGCTCAGGTTCTCCAATGGATGTTGCAAAAAATAACAAATATAAAGCTTTATTTGGTGAGCAAGCTTCTCAAATATTATCAAGATATGAGCATAGACACGATCATGTTCATACAAGCGAAGGTGAAATAAAGAAAAACTAAATGTTAGATGATTTTTTTATAAGAGCTTTAATAGCAGGTGTTGGAGTTGCAATAGTTACTGGACCTCTTGGATGTTTTGTTGTTTGGAGAAGATTATCTTATTTTGGAGATACTCTAGCCCACTCTGCTTTACTTGGAGTGACATTAGCTTATTCAATGGAGTTTAATATTGCATTTTCTGTATTTATTATCTCATCTTTAATAGCTTTAACTTTAATACAACTACAAAAGAGAACCAATCTACCAGGTGATGCTTTACTAGGTCTTTTGGCTCACTCATCGTTAGCTGTTGGACTAGTAGTTATAGGTTTTTTATCATTTATCAGATTTGATATTATGGGATTATTATTTGGAGATATTTTGGCTGTTACTGTTGATGATCTTTTAATTATATGGATTGGAGGTGCATTAATCCTCTTAGTTTTGAAATTAATTTGGAAATCTTTATTTGCATCAACTGTTAATTATGAATTAGCTGAAGCAGAAGGGTTAAATCCTGACCGAGCAAAAGCTATATTTACAATTTTAATGGCCGCAATTATTGCTATATCAATTAAAATGGTTGGCTTATTATTAATTACAGGAATGTTAATTATACCTGCTGCAATGGCTAGAAATATTTCATCAAGTCCTCAGAAAATGGTAATCTATTCAATCATTGGTGGATTATTATCTGTGATTTTAGGATTATTTTCTTCATTAGAATTTAATACTGCTTCTGGACCATCAATTATAGCAGCTTCTTTATTCTTATTTATCTTGTCATTATTAAATATAAAACAATCGATTAAATTGAAAAATTAATGAGGAATCAGTAGAATAAACAATATGCAAACTCTTTCAAAAAATCAGCAAATAATTTTTGATTTAATTGATAAATCACCGGAACCAATGAAAGCTTATGCAATACTTTTTAATGTTCAAAAAAAAGGTATTAAAGCTCCATTACAAGTATATCGAGCATTAGATAAGTTAGTTGAAATAGGAAAAATTCATAAAATTGAAAGCAGAAATGCCTTTATAGCCTGTCAAAATTCAAGCTGTCAGGTATCAAAAGCTACTGCATTTTCAATATGTGAGATCTGTGAAAAAGTAACAGAAATTAGCAGTGCGAGTCTTTCTAAATACTTAACTAATTTCAAAGACAAAGATGGTATGAAATATAGCAAATACAATCTTGAGTTTTTTGGATTATGTAAAAAATGTAGATAAGTTATTATCTAAAATCTAAATAAAACAAGCTGAAAGGAAAACGTATGTTTATTAAGAAATATCTTAAATGGATAAGCACATTTCTAGTTTTAGTTGGTATTCTATTAACAAACCTAAATATATATCCTTTAAATATATACTTTCACGGATTAGGTGTTGTTGGATGGACTATCGCTGGATTTGTTAGCAAAGATAAAGCGATACTTACTAACTTTGGATTACAAATTCCATTGTTCTTAATAGGAATTTATAAGATTATTATTTAGTGAAAAATATATTATTTGTTTGTACAGGAAACTCTGCAAGAAGTATCATAGCTGAGTCTTTAGTTAATAATAGATATAATGATAAATTCAAAGCCTATAGTGCTGGTAGTAATCCTTGTGGAGAAATTAATAAAGATATAAAACATTTTTTAAATAATAAAGGTTTCAATCTTCAAAACTACTCATCCAAAAATTTTAATGTTTTTGTTAATGGAGAAATCAAAATTGATCATGTTATTACTGTATGTAATAATGCAAATAATGAAGTATGTCCTATTTGGCCTAAGGGAAATCAAATCATACACTGGGATATTGAAGATCCAGTAACAAAACTAAATGACGCTAGTGAGGATAAAAAATTTAAGATAATTACTGATACTTTTAATAATATTGATAAAAGAATTAAAAATTGGATTCTAAATGAAAAATACTAACAAAATATTTTTAGGTGAATTTATTGGAAGTAGCTTTTTAGTAATGGTTATTGTCGGGTCTGGAATAATGGCTGAAAATCTCACAAATGATAATGCTTTGAGATTAACGGCTAATACACTCGCAACTGGTGCTGGCCTATTTGTCTTAATAACTGCTTTTGCAAATATTTCAGGTGCACATTTCAATCCTTTTGTGAGTTTAGCGATGTTTTTAAGAAAAAAAATCAATGGAAAACTTCTCATCATATATGTTCCTGCCCAAATACTTGGTTGTTTGCTAGGTGTTATGTTGGCTAATGTTTTTTTTGAACACGATATTCTTGAGTTATCGACAAAAAATAGAGATGGTTTTCATATCTTCTTATCTGAAATAATTGCTACTTTTGGTTTAATTTTTATTATTTTTGCTACTCAAAAAGATGGCAAAATAACAATAGCTGCTAGTGTTGCAACATATATTATGGCTGGTTATTGGTTCACATCATCAACATCTTTTGCAAATCCAGCTGTTGCAATAGCTAGAACTTTTACTGATTCTTTTACAGGAATTAATTATTTGAATACGCCTACATATATTTTAGCTGAATTTTTGGGAGCTCTTATTGCTGTATATTTTATTAAGAAATTAATTAAATAAATACAACTCTATTGAGAAATAAAAAATATTTAAAAGTAGACATCAATATTTAATAGTTTATTAGTTGACGAATCCATCCTCTGATTCCGAAACTAGTTTATTCTTTTATAGAATTTTTTTTACTCTCACGTTACATAGATCTTAAGTCATGAATCGATAGGAACCGAAAACAATAATATAAAGGAGATAAAACATGGAAATGACTTTAGTTTACACGGTTATAGGGTTTGCCCTTGCCGGTTATAGCGTAATCGCTAACGACTCAATCCAAACACTTGGTACATTTATAGCTTCAAAGAAGAAGTGGTTTAAATGGTATATACTTGCAGGATCTGCATCAGCTGTAATGATTTTTGCGTTAGCATGGGGATGGTATTCATATGATGGTGATATTTCTTATGGAAGATTAACTAGAATACCTTATCAAGAAATTCAGTGGTATCATGCAGTAGCACCTGCAATATTGTTATTATTAACAAGAATTGGAATACCGGTATCTACTACTTTCTTAGTTCTTTCAGCATTTGCTTCAACAGTTGTGCTTGAAAAAATGCTATTAAAAAGTGTAGTTGGATATGGTTTAGCGGCAACGGTCGCTTATATTGCCTGGATAGTAGTATCAAAATTTATCAATGAAAAATTAGATGAAGTTGATGAAAAATATATTGCCTTTTGGAGAAATGCTGTTTGGGTTTCTTCAGGTTGGTTATGGTGGGTTTGGTTATCTCACGATGTAGCTAATATTGCAGTATATCTACCTAGACAGTTAGATTTAACATTACTTTTAATTGTAATGGCTTACTTCACTGCATTATTATTTTATATTTTCTACATTCAAGGTGGACCAATTCAGAAAGTTGTTTTGGAGAAGACTGGAACTAGATATGCAAGATCAGCTACAATTATTAACGTAATTTATGCTGGTGTCTTATTCTACTTTAAAGAACTTAATGATTTGCCTATGTCAACTACATGGGTTTTCGTTGGTTTATTATGTGGTAGAGAACTTGCGATTTCAACAATGAACAAAGAATATAAATTTAAGTATGTCTTCCCATTAATTGGTAAAGACTTTCTTAAAATGATCTTTGGATTAAGTGTTTCAGTCGGAATTGTCTTAGCAATTCACTACATAATTATTCCAAATAATTGGTTTTAAACAAATTTTATGGCAGTATTTAATAATTAAATACTGCCATTTCTTAATTAATTTCCTGAAATAATATTATAAATATCTTTTTCTCCAATTTTTACTGGATTATTACCAAGTCTTAATAAATTTATACCTTTTATAATATCATCTGAGCTTTGTTTAATATTAATATCTAATGTTTGAAGATTATCCTCTAATTTTGCTTGTTTTTTTATTAATGATATTTTTGAATTAAAATCATTAATTCCTTGAACATCAAATAGGTTAAATATTAAATCAAATCTTTTTTTTAAGTCAAAAGAGGTTTCTGATTTTTCTTTGTTTTCGTAATTAAACTTAAAAAATTTTTCAAAAAATAAGCCCACTGCATGACCATGACTTACATTGAATAAAGAAGTAAAAGGATATGAAACAGCATGAGGCGCGGTTGTTTTTGATATGTTGATTGCTTTACCAGCTAAATTTGATGCAATGGCCATTTCAGTTGCATTTTTTAAATTAGGGTCATTTAAAAAAGAAATATAACTATTTATTGATACTCTTAAAGATTTAGAAGCATAGTCAACACTCTGATCATCTGATTTTTTGGAAACTAAAGACTCTAAAGCTTGTGCAATTGCATCAAAACCTGCAGAAGCTTTAATTTTGTCAGGTGCAGAAATTAAAAATTCAGGAATTAAAAAAAAATTATCTGGAATTAATAATTGGCTTTCAAAAGAATGTTTAATTCCATCAACATAAATAACTGCATTTGAAGTTACCTCAGCTCCAGAGCCGGCAGTTGTTGGTATAACTGCTAATTTAGTATATTTATTTTTAAACGGATAAGAATAGTTGATAATCAAATCTGCCAAATCAGGTCTTATATCAACAACATTAGCTATCTTGGCATAATCGATTACCGCACCTCCGCCTACTGCAAGAATTAAATTTGGTTTAAAATTTCTTATTTCTTTAATTATTTCAATAAGTTCTTCTAAAATTGGAAGATCCGAATTTTTGTAAAAAAATTTTATTTCTTTGTGATTTATATCTTTTTTAAAAAATTTTTCAGCACCAGATGTAACAAAAGATTTTTTACCACATAAAATAAATATTTTTTTAAAACCATTATCGCTAACAAATTTTTTAATATCTTCAATAGAATTAACCATTATTTCATAAATTGTTTTTTTATATTAATCAAATTTTTTGGCCTTGGTAAATTTTTGATTTTACTATTTGTAACTCCAACTTCTAAAAAATTTAAACTATTTCCAGAAAGAAATCTTTTTAGATTTTTCTTTAAATTTTGATTATTTTTAATGCTATAAAATTTTTTAAAGCCCAAACTTTTTGATAGTTTTTCAAAGTTAATATTCTTAGCATAGGTACTTTGACCACCAACTGAATCGTGAGTATTGTTATTCAATAGAATATATTTGAAGTTTTTGTTAGCAAATGCACCTGCTGTTTTAATTGAGCCTAAATGCATTAAAAATGAACCATCACCGTCAACACAGATGGTTTTTTTATTTGTTGATAATGAGTATCCAAGAGCCACAGATGAAGTATGCCCCATCCCACCTACCATATAAAAATCTTGAGAATTTTTAAGTTGATATTTTTTTCTTATATACATTATTTCTCTAGAATTATAACCAGTGCTAGAAACAATTTTTGATTTATTATCTAAAGTTTCAAGAAGGGTTTTAAAAAAAAATTCTTTATCAAGTTTATAGTAATCTTTTTTTTTGATTTTTTTATTATTTTTTTCCAAAGTTCCTTGTTCAATCAAACAAGCTACAATAGATTTGTTTTTTTTTGCTAATTTAATTTGTTTATCAAATTTTTTAAGATCATTATTAGATCTTATTATTGTGTATTTTATATTTAAAAGTTTTAATAATTTTTCAGTAATTTTTCCTTTAACATTATGCTGAGGCTCATCTTTTATTTTTGGCGATCCTCTCCATCCAATAATTAAGATTAATGGTATAGAATAAACTTTTTGATGGGCAATAGAAATAAGTGGGTTTAATGCATTTGATAAACCAGAATTTTGCATATAAATACAAGGAATTTTTTTTGTAGAAAGATAATGTCCAATACCTATGGATATAGCTGATCCTTCATTTGTAGCTATAACATGATTTTTTTTAGTTTTATTTTGTAAATAAAAAGAAAGTTCTTTTAAAACACTATCAGGTACTCCAGTAAAAAAACTATTATTATTTTTATTTAAAATGTTGATTAAAGAATTGATTTTAATCATTTTTAATTAAATTAATTATATCTTTTATCGGGATTATTTTTTTATCTATTTCGAAGGCTCTACTTTTTTCCAAAATAGTTTTAGCTGCGTTTTGCATCGCTGGGTAAGCTGCTCTTAACAGTTGATTAGCATATATAACTATTTTAAATCCATTTTTAATTAAATCTTTTTCATAAACTTTAGAATAAGTTGAGGGTACAGATACTAAAGGTACAAAGTTTTTACTTTTTTTAAATTTTTTAGCGAAGGAAAAAATTTCATGTGGTGTTTTTTCTTTACTGTGGATTAAAATTGCATCAGCTCCAGCTTTTGAGTATATTTCTGCTCTTTTTAAAGCATCGTTAATCCCTTTACCTACTATAAAACTTTCTATTCTAGCAATTACAAGAAAATCGTTAGATTGACGTGATTTACAAATTTTTTTAATTTTTTTAGCAAATGTTTCTGCTTTATCTTGTTTTGTATCAGATTGATTTTTAAATAAGGAATTTTTTTTAAGTCCAACTTTATCTTCCATAATAATGGCAGACACTCCAGCTCGTTCCAATGATCTAATTAAAAATGATAGGTGTTCTATTTGACCTCCATTATCGGCATCAAAAACTAAAGGTTTAGTTGTTACATCCATCATATCGTTAAGAGATGAAATTCGTGATGAAAAATCAACTGATGAATTATCTGGTTTCCCTTTGGTGGCGGAGTCTGTTAAGCTAGATGACCACATTCCATCAAACTCTAAACCAATATTTTTTTTAGTTACTTTTAAATTTTCAATTATTAAGCCAGTTAATGAATTATGAGATTCTAAAATTCTGACGATTTTTTTAGACGAAAGCAATCTTTTTAATCTTGAAACTCTATTTTGAGGCAAGGTACCTATTTGTAAAATTTTACTTTTGATTAAAGATGAAGAAATATTTTTTGTATATTTTGGTTCAATTAATTTTCCTGACCATTTTTTTAAAGTTTTAATTACTCTCGATCTTGTTTTTTTTTGAACTCCAGTTTTCCAATCATCACCATGAACCACATAATGGGGTTTTATTAAATTTAAATTCTTAACGTAATCTAAAGTTTCCTGTGGTATAACTTTTTTAACAAACTTAATATTTTGTAGAATAATTTTTCTTCTTTTGAAATCTAAATGAGGAATGTTTTTATAAGAGGCGATAGCTTCATCTGTTAAAAGACCAACAATTACATCTCCATAACTATTCGCTATTTTTAGAATATTTATATGTCCTTCATGAAGAATGTCTGCTGATAATCCTACATATACTCTTTTTTTATTTTTCATTAAGATTTACAAATTTTACCTAAATATTACTTTATATTAAATTTCTAATTTTCTTTAATAATTGTGTTGATAAATTGTTCATAGAAGTTTTAAAATTATTATTTATTATTATATCTGGTTTTTTGGGTAATTCAGGCTTAATATTTACACCAACTATATCTCCAACACCTTTTTTTTTATAAATCTTTTTTTTATTAGATTTTATAATATTTTTAATGTTTGATTTAATATAAATTTCAACATAATTTTCAATATTTTTTTTATTCCAAGATCTTGCTTCATGAAACATACCTACTATTGCAAATATCAAATTAATTTTTTGATTGATTACAAATTTTGCAAATTTTCTAAATTTTCTGTTTAAAACAAGTCTCTCTGAATAAGAATAACCTCTTAAATTAAAAATTTTTCTTAAATCATCACCACTTACAATAATTGTTGGACCATAATATTTTGATATTTTATTCTTAATCTTTTTTGACAAAGTAGTTTTGCCAGATCCAGATAGCCCTGTTATCCAAAAAAGAATTCCTTTGTTTTTATTTAATCTTTTTTTCACTAAACCCTTCCATATATATCTTTGTATCTTACAATGTCACTTTCTTTTAATATTGAGCCTACTTGAGCCTCAATAATTTTAACAGGTTTTTTATATGGATTTTCTATTCTATGAACTGCACCTAATGGAATAAAAATAGTTTCATCTGGTTTCATTGTAAAGTATTTTTTATTTAAAGTAATTTTAGGTTTGCCGTGTGTTACTACCCAATGTTCTGCTCTATGATGATGTTTTTGAAGACTTAATATACCTTTAGGTTTTACGTATAATTCTTTAATTAAGAATTCTTTACCATTAAATAAATTAACATAACTCCCCCACGGTCTATGAAATACATTTTTCTTTTTGAAATACTGTCTTTTATTTCTTCCATACATTTTGCAGATCTCTTTCCAGGATCCCAGATCAGACCAAGGAATATCTAATTTAATAGCATTTATATCTTTAGTTTTTTCTAATATTGCATAATCAAAAGACTTAGCTGATGCTTTTGTAAATGCTTGTTTGTTTAAATAATATACATTATTTTTACATTTGGCATTTGTTACAGCATTATTACAATTTCGATAAATATTTGGTTGATATTTCTTGAAATTATTTATTATCGAGTCTTTTCTTAAATAAAACATTCCAGAATTCCAATAACCCTTTTTACTAATTATTTGTTTTGCTTTTGCTATATTGGGTTTTTCTACAAATTTAGATACTTTATTATTTTTTGTTAAAAAATAACCAAACTCACATGAAGGCTTTGTCGGTTTAATACCAAAAATAAATATATTATGATTGGTTAATTTTTTTTGGTTTTTTTTAATAGACTTATTAAATAAACTAACTTTCTCTATCAAGTGATCAGCTGCTAAAAAGATTAATGGTTGTTCATCTGGTATATCTTTAATCAATGCTGTACTTAGTATTGCTGGAGCGGTATTTTTTTTAATAGGCTCAAGAACTATTTTAAATTTTCTTATCTTGTGTTTTTTAAGATGTTGTTTGACTTGTTTAAGATATTTTGAATTAGTGCTTATAATTGGTGCATCAAACAGAGAAGATTTAACTCTTTCTAGAGTTTGCCCTAATAAAGTCCATTTACCAAAATCTATAAACTGTTTAGCCTGATGTCTTTTGGTATTAGGCCAAAGTCGAGTTCCTGCACCACCACATAAAATAACTGGGCGAATTTTCATTAAATTTTCGAATAATCCTTTACTTCTTTTTTCTTGCCAGGATGTGTTGGCGCTCCTAAATATGCTGGTCCAACAGTTTGTGCATATTTCCAAAGAGTACCTGATCCGAAATCAGATTTTCTAGCCTTCCATTTTCTCCTTCTTGAGGCTAGTTGATATCTAGTTAATCGAACGTTTATAGTTCCTTTTTTAGCATCTATATCAATCATATCTCCATTACGTAGTAGAGCAATAGGTCCTCCAAGAGCAGCTTCTGGACCAACATGACCAACACAAAAACCTCTTGTTGCTCCTGAAAATCTTCCGTCAGTAATTAAAGCAACTTTTTCTCCTTTTCCTTGTCCATAGATCGCACCTGTTGTTGAAAGCATTTCTCTCATACCTGGACCACCTACTGGTCCTTCGTATCTAATAATAATTACATCACCATCTTTATATTTTTTGCTTTGAACTGCTTTCATTGCACTTTCTTCATTGTCAAAACATCTTGCCCTTCCAGTAAATTGTAATTTTTTAAGTCCTGCAATTTTAACAATTCCACCATCAGGAGCCAAATTTCCTTTTAAACCTACAACACCACCATCTGGGGATAATGGTTTGTTATAAGCTCTTAAAACTTTTTGTTTTGGATTAAATTTAATTCCTTTTAAATTTTCTTTCATTGTTTTACCAGTAACTGTCAAACAATCACCATGAATATAACCACCATCATAAAGAGTTTTTAATAGCATTGGCACTCCACCAGCTAACCACATGTCTTTTGCAACATATTTTCCACCTGGTTTTAAATCTGCAAGGTAAGGAGTCTTTTTAAAAATTTTTGCAACATCCATTAAATCAAATTTAATTCCTGCTTCATTTGCAATCGCAGGTAAGTGTAACGCTGCATTAGTTGAACCACCAGTTGCAGCAACAATGGTTGCAGCATTTTCTAATGCTTTTCTTGTAACGATATCTCTTGGTTTAATTTTTTTTGCTAATAATTCCATTACCATTTTACCACTTAGTTTTGCATACTTGTCTCTTTCTTCATATGGTGCTGGCGTTCCTGCTGAGTAAGGTAATGCTAAACCAATGGCTTCTGATACACAAGCCATAGTATTTGCAGTGAATTGACCACCACAAGCACCTGCAGTAGGACATGCAACTAATTCTAATTTTCTTAATTCTTTTGCTGACATTTGACCTGATGAATGTTTTCCAACTGCTTCAAAAACATCTACAACAGTTACATCTTTGCCTTTATATCTTCCTGGTAGTATTGATCCTCCATAAATAAAAACACTCGGAACATTTAATCGAACCATAGACATCATTAAACCTGGTAAAGATTTATCACAACCTGCAATACCTACTAATGCATCATAACAATGACCTCTAACAGTAAGTTCAGCGCTATCTGCAATTACTTCTCTAGAGATCAATGAAGACTTCATTCCCTCATGACCCATTGCTATACCGTCAGTAACAGTAATCGTACAAAATTCTCTCGGCGTTCCACCAAATGCTCTAACACCTTTTTTAACAGATTGAGCTTGCCTCATTAATGCAATATTACATGGAGCAGCTTCATTCCATGTAGATACAACACCTACAAATGGTTTTGAGACATCTTTTTCAGTTTCTCCCATTGCATAGTAAAATGATCTATGTGGAGCTCTATCAGCACCAAGAGATGTATGTCTGCTGGGTAATTTCTTTTTATCAAATTTCCGCATTATAAACTTTTAATTGTTAATGATATCTTTTTAATATCATTTTTTAAATTACTATAGTTAGTTTTTTCTTGTTCAACAATATTTTTTGGAGCTCTATCAGTAAATCTTTTATTAGATAATCTTTGAGATATTTTGTCCATTTCCTCTTGATATTTATTCTGTCTTTTGACTAGGTTTTCTTTTAATAGATTTAAATCCACATTCTCATCAAAATATATCTTAAATATGTCACCAGATATAACTAATGTAGCTGCTGGTTTTTCTTGGTCTTTATCAAAGAAATTATTGATACGACCAAGCTTTTTAAGAATGATTTCATTATTAGTCATTAATGTTTTATTTTTTTTAGCAATTTTATTAATTGAAATATCGATAAATGAGCCTGGGTTAACATTTAATTCATTTTTAAAAGACCTGAGTTCAGAAATGACATTGATAATACTCTCTACATCTTTCATAGATTGATCTTTTTTGGCTTTTCCTGATGGCCAATTAGCATGCATTAGAAAATTCTTATCTGATTTATCAAATTTATTTTTTAACCAGATTTTCTCAGTAACAAATGGAATAAATGGGTGAAGAATAATAAGTATTTGTTTAAATATATAAGCTGATACTTCTTTAACTTCTTTTTTAGATTTTTCATCATCTGAAAACAGAATAGTTTTTGAAAGCTCAATGTACCAGTCGCAATAAGAATGCCAAGCAAACTGGTAGGCATTTTTAGCTGCTTCATCAAATCGGTAATCTTTAAGATTTTTCTCAATTTTATCTTTGGTTTGTATTAGTTCTGAGTAAATCCACTTATTTATATTTAGTGTAGTTTTGGGAGTTTTATCAGTTTTATTAAAATCACATTTATTAGTAATTAAAAAATTATTAGCATTCCATAATTTATTTAGAAAATTCCTATAACCCTTAACTCTATCCTCTGAAAGTTTAACATCTGTTCCTGGTGATGCCATTGAAAGAAGAGTAAATCTTAAAGCATCTGCACTATATTTTTCAATTAAATCTAGTGGATCAATTACATTTCCTTTTGACTTTGACATTTTTTGTCCTTTCTCATCTCTAACTAAAGCATGAACATAAATATCCTTAAATGGTTCTTTATTTAAAAATTCCATTCCAAACATCATCATTCTTGCAACCCAAAAAAATATGATATCAAAGCCGGTAACCAAAACTGTTGTTGGATAAAATTTTTTTACAAATTCTTTTTTATCAGGCCAACCTAATGTTGCAAAAGGCCATAAACCAGATGAAAACCATGTATCTAAAACATCAGGATCTCTTATAATTTTAACATCTTTTTTATAAAATTTTTTAGCTTGTTTTTTTGCATCAGTTTCATTTGTTGCAACAAATATCTTTTTATCGGGCCCATACCAAGCTGGTATTTGATGACCCCACCAAAGTTGTCTAGAAATACACCAAGGTTCAATATTATTCATCCATTGAAAATAAGTCTTTGACCAATTTTCAGGAAAGAAATTTGTTTTTTTTGATTTAACTATTTGCTTAGCTTTAACGGATAATTTTTTTGCATTTACAAACCATTGTTCTGTTAAAAAAGGTTCAATAACTGAATTTGATCTATCCCCATATGGTACTTTATTTTTAATAGTTTCTTCTTTAACAAAAAAATCTTTTTCTTTTAACTCATTTAAAATTTTTTTGCGTGCTTCAAATCTATCTAATCCAACATAATCACTAGGTGCATTATTATTTATTTTACCATCTTCAGTAAATACATTTATAATATCTAACTTATTTCTTTGTCCAACATCATAATCATTAAAGTCATGAGCTGGGGTAATTTTTAATGCACCAGTTCCTTGTTCAGGATCAGCATAATTATCTTTTATAATTTTTATTTTTCTGCCTACTATTGGGATTGTGACAGTTTTGCCCACATATTTTTTAAACCGCTCATCTTTTGGGTTTACAGCAATTGCTGTATCACCAAGCATTGTTTCAGGTCTTGTAGTTGCAATAGTTATAAAATCTGATGAATTATCTATTGGATATCTAATATAGTAAATCTTTGAGTTCATTTCCCTTTGATCAACCTCTAAATCAGATATGGCTGTTTTTAGAACTGTGTCCCAATTGACCAATTTTTCTGCTTTATAAATTAATTTTTTTTTATGCAATTCAACAAAAACTTTTACTACTGATTTTGAAAGATTTTCATCCATTGTAAATGCGTTTCTAGACCAATCACATGAACATCCAAGTTTTTTAAGCTGATTAATAATAATGTCCCCATATTGATTTTTCCATTCCCATACTTTTTCAATAAATTTTTCTCTACCCAAATCATTTTTATTTAAATTCTCTTTTTCAAGCTTTTTTTCAACAAGAGCTTGGGTAGCTATTCCTGCATGATCAGTCCCAGGTTGCCACAAAGTTTCATAATTATTCATTCGATAATAACGAACTAAAAGATCTTGAATGGAATTATTTAAAGCATGCCCCATATGCAAACTTCCAGTTACATTAGGAGGTGGAATAACAATTGAGTATTTTTTTGAATTTTTCTTAGGTTTAAATAATTTATTTTTTTCCCAATAAGAATAAATATTATCTTCTACTTCAGAATGTATATATTTATCACTATTCATGGATTAAGTAGTTTATAATTTATTAATCTAAATTAACAATAATCAAATTAGATCGTTATTTAATAGACTAATTGTAAATATTTTATATAAAATCAGGTGTAACTATCTACTAAAACTCTTGGCAACGTGGCGGAATGGTTACGCAGAGGATTGCAAATCCTTGTATCCCGGTTCGATTCCGGGCGTTGCCTCCAAAATAAATCTTGTTTTAGTTTAAAAAAAAAGTAAGTTGAGGTCTTTATATTCCTCGGTAGCTCAGTTGGTAGAGCAGTTGACTGTTAATCAATTGGTCGCAGGTTCGAGTCCTGCCCGAGGAGCCAACTATCCTACTTTTGAAATTCCAATATTTTGAATTTGTAATAATTTGCTAAATTTTAGCTTTTGATCATTATTAAGTTCAGAAAAAACTTTAGCTAAAAAATTATAATTCACATTCATATGTCCTTCTGAAGATTTCTCTAAATTAATTGTATATTCTGGAAAATCTTCAAAAAAATAATTGATAGGTACTTTTAAATAGTTTGAAAGTTGCAGTAATCTTATTGAACTCACGCCATTAGTACCTTTTTCATATTTTTGTATTTGTTGAAATGTAACATTTATTGCTTTAGCAACCTTTGTTTGGGTTAAACCTAATGCTAATCTTCTTAGTTTAAGTTTATTGCCAAGGTGTTTATTAAAATTATCCTCCATTAAGACCCCTCTTAAATATTTTATAAAGTGATATTAGACAGGTTTCTGTGACTTGTGTCTAGTCATAAAATAATAAAAAAAAAAAATAATTATGAGGCTTGACAAGGGCTAAATGAGCCGCGTAATCATTTATAAATTTAGGATAATTATATCAAATATACAAAAAATAATTGTTATAAAATTTGACTAAGAAATAATTTTGTTCTATCGCTCTTAGGATTTGCAAAAAATTCTTTGGTGTTTGCCTTTTCTATAATCATACCTTCATCCATAAAAATAACTTCATCAGCAACTTCTTTAGCAAATCCCATTTCATGAGTTACAACAATCATTGTCATTCCTGCTTTGGCAAGGTTTACCATAGCATCTAAAACTTCCTTAATCATTTCCGGGTCTAATGCTGAAGTTGGTTCATCAAAAAGCATTATTTTTGGTTCCATACATAGTGCTCTTGCTATTGCACATCTTTGTTGTTGACCACCAGATAATTGTCCCGGATATTTGTGCGCTTGATCATCAATTTGAACCTGTTTTAACTGGTTTATTGCAAGTTCCTCAGCATCCTTTTTTGGCATTTTTTTTACCCAGATAGGAGCCAACGTGCAATTATCTAAAATTGATAAATGAGGAAATAAATTGAATTGTTGAAAAACCATTCCTACTTCCGCTCTTATTTGTTCGATATTTTTTGTATCTTCAGTTAACTCATTTCCATCTACGATTATGGAACCCTTTTGATGTTCCTCTAATCTATTGATGCATCTAATTAATGTAGATTTACCAGATCCCGATGGACCACAAACAACAATCTTTTTATTTTTTTCTACTTCTAAATTTATATCTTTTAATACCTGGAAGTCTCCAAACCATTTATCAACATTCTTTATTTGAATTATAGGATCAGACATTATCTTTCAGTTTTATATTTTTCTTCTAAATTATAACTATATTTACTCATTGCATAACAAATAATCCAGAAAATTATTGCTGCAAATACATAGCCTTCCATAGCAAAACCTAACCATTCGGGATTAGTTTTAGCTAAATTCAACATTCCTACTATTTCTAAAAGGCCAACTACAAAAATTAATGGTGTATCTTTAACTAAAGCTAAAAATGTATTTGCTATTCCAGGAATAACTAATTTTAAGGCCTGAGGTAAAATAACAAATATATGCATTTTCCAATAACCCATTCCTAAAGATTTTGCAGCTTCATATTGGCCTCTGGGAAGAGCTTGTAAACCTCCTCTTATAACTTCAGCAACATATGCTGCTTCAAATAAAGAAATAGCTATTATACATCTAACTAATTTATCTATAAAGAAATCTGCTGGTAAAAACATTGGAAACATTACAGCTGACATAAATAATACTGTAATTAATGGAACACCTCTCCAAAATTCAATAAAACCTATCGATATATATCTAATTAATGGAAATCCTGACCTTCTACCTAATGCAAAAGCCATTCCTATTGGAAAACAAAAAATTAAACAGAAAAATGAGATTATAAAAGTTAAAGACAGTCCACCCCAAGCACCAGTTTCTACCCAGTTTAACCCATCTAATTTTCCTAATTCGACTAGTTCTTCGTAAAAAATAAAATATTTCAATAAAATATATAATGCCAAAGGAACAATTAAAAAATAATAAAACCTAAACCTACTAGGAATAAAAAACCCAATAATAATAGATAAAATTGCTGCAATTATACCATATGAAAAATCAAAAAAAACTGGACCACCTGAAATAAAGAAAAATATGAACAAGAATGCTATGAATGGATAAATAACTACATAATAAAGAGTTAAATATTTTTTGAATTTATCAGTAGCAAAGTATCCAACAGATCCAAGTAAAGCTAAAGCTATAAATGATAAATTAATTCTCCATTGTTCTCCATTTGGATACATTCCATACATAAATCTTCTCATCCAAACTTTGATATATGTCCAACAAGCTCCTGTGCCTGTACAAACGTCTTTTGAGTCTCCAGCAAAACTAGCATTAATAAAGAACCAACTTAATATCGGCGGAATTGATTTTAAAATTATAAATATAATTAATAGAGATAAAATAGCATTAAAGTTATTAGTATTTATATGTTTGTTTAATAAATCTAATTGTTTAATTCCACTTAACTCAATTCTTATAAAATAAAGTCCAATAAAACCCAGTATTAATGGTAATAAAAAACTTAAAAAACCAGGTAAAAAACCAGTTATATTTAAACTAAAAAAAGAGTTCAACAAAACATCCAAAACACTAATAAAAAACAAAAAAGAACCTAAATATAAAAAAGTGTTTAGGTTAGATTTATTTGGTTTTAAAAAATTAATTTTAGACATCATTTTTCTGTTATTGCTATTTTTTTATTGTACCAATTCATTAATATTGAGATTGAAATACTTAAGGATAAGTAAGTAAACATTGTGATAGAAACAATTTCAATTGCTTTTCCAGTTTGCATTAAAGCTGTTCCTGCAAAAACTAATACTAAATCAGGATATGCTATTGCTGCAGCTAATGAAGAATTTTTAGTTAAATTCAAATATTGATTAGTTGTTGGCGGTATTATTATTCTGAGAGCTTGAGGCATTACTACTAATTTAAGCACTTGATTTGGAGTTAATCCAATAGATGCTGCCGCCTCTTTTTGACCTTTGCCAACACCTTGAATCCCCGCTCTTACACATTCAGCTATAAAAGTTGCAGTATATAAAGATAATGATAATGCTAAAGCAATTAATTCAGGTGGTAAACTTACACCCCCTTCATAAATAAATGATGTTGTTGCTAGTTGTTTTAAAACAGGAACTTCAAATGATAACCCTACACCACCAATTAAAAAACTTAAAAGAGGTAAAATTAGAATTAAACCTATCGATATTAATAGAACTGGTGTTTGTTTACCTTGAGTTTCTTGTAATTTTTTTGCATGAATACGAATAACTATTATTGCAATAATTGCAGCTAATATTGAATAAAAGAAAATATTAAAATTTTGCCAAATAAAAGCTGGAACATATAAACCCTTTATTGTTAAGAAAAAAATTCCTAACATTGGTTCAGCATCTTGTGGAAGTGGTAAAGCTCGTAATGCAGCAAAGTACCAGAAAAAAATTTGTAAAAGTAATGGTATATTTCTAAAAAATTCTACATAAAAAGCGGCAAATTTATTAATTAAATAATTTGGAGAAAGTCTTGCTATACCAACTATTACACCTAGTATAGTTGCAAGAATAATTCCAATAACTGAAACTAATATTGTGTTTAATAAACCAACTAAATAGGCTCTAAAGTATGAATGAGATCCATCATACTCAATTAATGAAAACTGAACATCAAATGAGGATTCTTGAGATAAAAATCCATAGCCAAAATCAATACCTCTACTCTCCATATTGACCTGTGCGTTATAAGTAAAAAAACCAAAGACAAGAACAACAGCTATAACTGTTATTAATTGTGGACCTAGATCTTTAAGTTTAAAATTCACTGTGAGGATAATATATGAGTTTATAAAAAAAAGGGCTAGAAAAATCTAGCCCTTTTTATGTAATTTTTAACTTAAATTATCTTGATGGTGGAACGTATAATATACCACCTTTAGTCCATAATTCATTTGGACCTCTGTCTGGTAAAATACCAGTGTCAGCTATATTTCTCTTATAACTTTCACCATAGTTTCCAACTTGTTTGATAATTCTTAAGTTCCACTCATTATCTAAACCGAATGCTGCACCCATTTCACCTTCAGCACCAACTAGTCTTTTGATTTGCGGGTTATCTGAAGTTTTCATTGAGTCTGCATTAGATGAAGTAATACCATATTCTTCTGCTTCAATCATAGTGTTCAAAGACCATCTTACGATATCTTCCCATACTGAATCACCTTGTCTTACAACTGGTCCTAAAGGTTCTTTAGAAATAGTTTCTGGTAGAACAATATGTTCATCAGGGTTTTTCATTTTTGTTCTTTGAGCAGCTAAACCAGATTTATCAGTAGTGTAAGTATCACATCTACCTGCATCATAAGCAGCTACGACTTCGTCAGCTTTTTCAAAAGCAACTGGCTCATAAGAAATTCCTCTAGAATTAAAGAAATCTCTCATGTTTAACTCAGTTGTTGTACCAATATTTGTACAAGCTGAGATACCATTTTTGAATTGATCTACCGAAGTTATACCTGAACTTTTTCTTACCATGAAACCTTGTCCATCGTAAAAGTTCACACCTACGAAAGTAAGTCCGATATCAGCATCTCTAGAAAGAGTCCAAGTTGTGTTTCTTGATAAGATATCAATCTCACCAGAAGTTAAAGCTGTAAATCTTTCTTTAGCACTTAGTGGTGTAAACTTAACTTTGTTTGCATCACCTAGAACCGCAGCAGCTACTGCTCTACATACATCAACGTCAACACCTGTCCAATTTCCTGCTGCATCAGCATTAGAAAATCCTGGTAGACCTTGAGATACTCCACATCTTACAAAACCTTTCTTTTGAGTGTTTTTAAGTGTTTTTGATTTCTTTGCAGCCATAGTTTCTGTTGAAAAAACAAACAGAACTGCAACCATAGCAACAAATGAAGTTAATTGTTTTAAGTATTTAAACATTATTCTTCCTTTATGTTATTTTTATTTGTTAACAAATAATTCAAAATTACTTTTGAATATTCATAATTTAAGCATGATATATTTACAGCTTCAAGGAAATATTTTTTATTAATTTAGCCAAAATGGGGTTTTTTTTGAACAAATTGGCGCGCCCTGGAGGATTCGAACCTCCGACCCTCGGTTTAGAAAACCGATGCTCTATCCAGCTGAGCTAAGGGCGCAAATCATAATTATTATATAAGCTATTTATATTACTAAATTAACTTTTAAAAAGAAATTTTTTTAAAATAATCAGCAAAGATAATAACTCAACCCTACCGATAATCATAAAAATAATAAGGCAATTTTTAGTAAAGAAATTTAGATTATTGAAGTTAAAATCATCTATTCCATAAGAACTAGAATTTACAGTATTCATTAAAGTTAAAATGGATAGTTTAAATGAACTTTCAAAATCAACTCCCCCAATTGATAAAAAAATAGTAAGTACAAACAATGATATAATAAACACCAGTATAGATAAAAAATACTTATATGTTTCTTCTGTTTTAAAATTTGTTTTTGAGAATAATAATTTGTTAATGTATATATTTTTTGGTCTAGTATGTGATAAGACTTCATTTATTGAAAATTTTAATAGTGAATAAATTTTAAGAAATCCCAAACCAGAGCTTGTTGAAAAAAAAGAACCACCAATAATAACTAAAATTAATAGTAAAAAATTTAGATTATTTGGAATTGAAGTAAATGAAAAACCAATATTAGATATACTACTGGTTAAAGATAAAAAAATATGACCAAAATTGTTATCAAAATTAAAAAAAAGGAAAAAAAAAGACAAAATAACTAAAAAATAGAAAAATAAATTAAGGTCTTCATGAAAAAAATCAATATTTCTATTTTTATAAAATAATAAATTATAGGTTAGAAAAATACTAAAAAAAGATATCAATAGTAATAAAGAAAAAATAATTATTTGTATATTGGTATTAAGAATTGAACCAAGATCATTAGATGGTAAAAAGCCTCCAGATGAAATTATTGATAATGCAAGATTTAAGGAATTAAAAGATCTTATTTTTAAAAGATTTAATATAATGAAAATAATAATTGTTAAACCTGTATATAAAAAAAATATCTTCAAAGATTGCTTAATTGTTTCATCTTTATTAAAAGATAAGAAATTTGTTAATGATTTTTTAAAACTATTATCAAAAATATCTATCAAAAAAATAATTGAAAATAAGAAGTATAAACCACCGATCCATTGAGAGGATGATCTCCATAAAATTAGGCTTTGATCAATATGTTTTATATTTGAAAAAACACTAAATCCAGTTGAGGTAAAACCTGAAATTGCTTCAAAATAAGAGTTAATAAAAGAAAGATTATAAATACTAAAATAAAAAGGTATAGATATTATCAATGGTAATAAAAAATAACCCAAAAGAACAGTCAATATTTTTGAGTAAATTGTAAATTTACTCTCATTATTTTGAATGTAATAAAAAAAGATACTTAAAACTAAAGATATTATTAATGAATATAGATAAGTATTTAAATTTAGATAAAGATTAAAATAATAGGAATAAATTATATTAAAGAAAGATAAAACTGATATCAATGCACAAAAAAAACTAAGATAGATTAATCTTAAATAACTCATCAAATTAAATAGAGCTAATTCTAAACATATTTTCAACAATAGAAATCAAATCTTTTTTTGCTAAAAAAACTACAACATCTTCCTTTTTAAATACGAAACTTGATTTAGGTATAATCACCTCTTCATTTCGTAAAACCGCTCCAATTCTAATATCGTCTGGTAAATTTGAATTTTTTAATTCTTTGTTAATTAATTCTGATGTTTCAATTATTTCTGCTTCTATAATTTCATATTCTCCATCTAATATAGTATAAGCTGTCTCAATTGTTCCTTTGTGGACATGCTTTAAAATACTTGAAACAGTGTTCATCCTTGGATCAATTAAGTCATCTATCTTAAGTGAAGATTGTAATAAAGAATAATTAGGTTTATTTATTAAAGCCATTGTTCTCTTATCGTCTAGAGATTTTTGATCTTTTGTAAATTTTTCTACTAAAACACTCACCATTAAATTATCTTCATCATCATTTGTTAATGCTAGAACTGTTTCTATTTCTTCTAAATTTGCTTCGTTAAGAACTTCTTCATCAAGTCCATTTCCATTTATAATTATAGAATTATTTAATTCTTTGGCTAAAAATTCAGCTCTGTCTTTATTTTTTTCTATAATTTTTAATCTTGCTGACTCAAAGCTGTTTTCAAGATTTTTTGCTAAGTTATAACCAATGTTTCCACCACCAATAATCAATATTTTATTAGAAATTTTTTCATTGTGTCCAAATGCAATTAATGTATCGGACATTTGAGTAGAATTAATTATTACATATACTTTATCATTTTTTTCAATAACATCATTTTTTTTTAAACTTAAAAATTTACCGTTTCTAATAACTCCCATAATATTTGCATCTAATTTTGGGAATTTTTTAGTTAACTCATTTAACTTAATATTTATGATTGGACAGTCATCTTTAATCAGAATTTCTAATAATCTTATTTTATTCTTTGCAAATGGTACATTATCTAGGGCACCTGGGGCCTCTAATTTACGCTGTAAAGATTTGGCTATCTCTATTTCTGGGGAAATAATTACATCAATGGGTAAATTTTCTTTATTAAAAACACGCGTAAATTTTGGATTTAAATAGTCTTGAGACCTAATTCTAGCTATTTTTTTGGGTATTCTAAATATAGAAAAAGCTATTTGGCAAATTAACATATTAATTTCATCGTTTCTAGTAACAGCAATAATCATATCTGACTCTGATGCATTAGCTTTTTCTAAAATTGACGGATAAGTAGCTTTACCAACAATTGACTTTACATCTAATGTATCATCAATTTTTTGTATATCTTCGCTAGACTGATCAATAATAGTTATAGAATGACCTTGTTCGCTAAGTTGTTTAGCGATTGTAAACCCTACTCTGCCAGCTCCACAAATTATAATATTCATTTTAATTTAATTCTTTAATGCCAAGAACTTTTAATTTTCTATGTAAAGCAGATCTTTCCATACCAATAAAATCTGCTGTCTTAGAGATATTTCCATTAAATTTTCTCAATTGAGTAGTTAAATACTCCTTTTCAAAATTTTCTCTAGCCTCTTTTAACGGCACTGATAAAGAGGTTTCTTTGGTTAAATCTTGATTATCACTAGTTTTAAGAGACTCTTTTATAATATTTGAAACTTTCTCCTTTGTATCAGGTTGTAAAATAGCAATTCTTTCAATTAAATTTCTTAATTCTCTTACATTTCCAGGCCAGTTATAATTCAATAAATAGCTATTATCTGAATTAATTTCTAATTTTTTTATATTATAATTTGAGGATATCTTCTCTGAAAAATAATCAATTAATAACGGAATATCAGAAATTCTTTTACTTAAAGGATCTATGTTTATTTCAAAGACGTTTAATCTATGAAATAAATCCTCTCTAAACCTACCCTTATCACATTCATTTTTTATATCTTTTGTACTAGAACAAATTAATCTTACATCAACTTTAATATCATGATCACCATTAATTCTTTTAAATTTTTGATCGATTAAAACTCTTAAAATCTTAGATTGTGTGTCTAAGGGTATTTCAGAAATTTCATCAATTAATAGAATACCGCCATTAGCTTTTTCTAAGGCACCATATGAGATTGAACCATTTGCCTTTTCTTCACCAAAAAGTTCTAGTTCATATTTATTCGCATCTAATAATGCTCCATTTAAAATTACGAAAGGTGATTTATTTCTTTTTGATTGTTTATGGATTTTTCTTGCTATTAGCTCTTTACCAGAACCAGTGGGACCATTAATAAAAACTCTTGTGTCCAAGACAGATATTTTCTTAATTTGTTCTTTAATTTCATTCATATTAAGACTGTCTCCTATTAAATCGTATGAATAAAAAAGTTTGTTCTCAAATTCTTTGTTTTTACTTTTTAGATTAAAATTTTCTACTGCACGATTTACAAAATTTAATAATCTGTTTTGATCAAAGGGTTTTTCTATAAATTCAAAAGCTCCATATCTGAGAGATTTGACAGCCATTTCAATATTTGCGTGACCAGAAATAATAATTACTGGAACATCTTTATTTTTTGATTTTATATGGGACAATAATTCTATTCCATCATTATCACCTTTATCAAGTTTTACATCGATTATAGCAACATCTGGCAATTTTTTATCTATTTCATTTAAAGCTTGATTATAATTTGCTGCAAGTCTTGTTTTGTAACCAGAGTCAACAATTAGATCATTTAAAATATTTCTAATATCTGGATTGTCATCAATTATAAGTATTTCAGTTGCCATTTTTAAAAAAAGTTAATGATATTTTGGCCCCTTCAGGAATTGGGGTAAATAAAAGTTCTCCATTATGATCATTTATAATTTTATTTACAATAGATAGTCCTAGACCTGTACCATTTTTTTTTGTTGTAAAGTATGGTTTCAATATATCTTTAAAATCATCATTTAATGTACCAAAACCAATGCCATTATCTACTATAATTATTCTTATATGTTCATTGTTTTCAACTATTTCAATATAAATCTTTTTAATAAAATCACCTTTTTTGTCAGTTTTTTGCTGAATACTTTCAATGGAATTTTTAATTAAATTAAAAAAAACTCTGCTTAATTGTTCATTGTCACTATTAAATGTAATTTTGTCATCATTTTTTTTAAACTCGAAATTAATTGATTTATCAATTTGTTTTAAAATTTTTATATTTTCTTCAATTAACAATATTAAATTATTATTTTTTAAAACAGGTTTGGGCATACGTGCAAAATCTGAAAATTCATTTACTAAATTTTCGATTTGTTTAATTTGTTTTAATATAACCTGAAGATATTCTTTAAAATTTTCTTTATCTTCATTTGATAACTGACCTGAGTATTTATCTTTTAATCTATCAATAGTTAATTGAATAGGAGTAAGAGGATTTTTTATCTCATGAGCTAATTTTCTAGCAATATTGCCCCAAGCCTCATGGCGTTCATTCAAAATTAATTTCACTTGCTGAGATTTAAGTTGATTAATCATTAAATTAAAATTTTTATTTAAAATTTCTAAATCTTTATCTGTTTTAAGTTCTGGAACTTTAATATTTAGGTTGCCTTTACCTATGGATGAAGATGCTAATATAAGATTATTAATTGATCTAAAGAATCTTGAAGAAAATCTTATAGCAATAGAAATTGACAAAAACAATAATAGTGCAACAATAATTATATAAATCAAAATGAATGATATTTTAATTCCACTTTTTTTATCTTCAACAGTATAGTAAAAATTAACTGCTTCTTGTGACTCGGTTAGATATTTTGATATATCTTTATCTAAAAACTTAACAACATAAAGAAACCTGTCTTGATAATTAGTTAATCTCATTATTGCTGCGGATTTATTTTCAAATGCATTTATTATTTTTAATGGACGATCATCTTCTAATACTAATTTTAAAGCTTTATCCACAGGTGGGATATATGTTTCTTTTTTTAAAATAGTAGAAAGTATTAAATTTTTTCTCTCATCTATTATATGAATCTCGTCAACTTCTCTAATTAATTTTTGAGTATTTAAAAATCTTATAAATTCTCGTTTATTATTATTTAAAAAATTGGCACTTTTATTTATATCAAATGCTATTAAAACTATATCTGACTCTATCTTATTTCTTTGTTCATTTACGTAACTTTTTGCAAGTTGATAAGAATTATTTACGACAGTTGTTATTTTTTTATCAAAATATTTTTCTAGAGCAAATGAAAATAAAAAAAGTGAAAATATTGATATCAAAATTGATGGTATGAGTGTAAACAAAGAAAAAAAGGTAATATATTTTTTGTTTGATTTTAATCCATCAGAATCGATATCAATTTTAATACTTTTCTGAATCTCTTTAAAAATAAAGATAAAGAAAAAAATCAACAATACGATATTTAAAATCAGTAAGTATTGAAGATTTTGCTGTGTAAGTTGAATAAAACTCTTATCTAAAAACGTTAAAAAAGTTAAAAAACCCACAAATAATGTGGTAAAAAAAATTAAGGTTATAAAAATATTTTTTTTGATAAATTCAATCATTATTAAAAAAAATTTTAAAATCTAAATTATGAATAATAGTTTTATAATACTTGCATCTGGACAAAGCAAAAGATTTAAATCTGATTATCCAAAACAATATAATTTATATAAAAATAAACAAATTTATGAACATTCAGTTGATAAAGCTATTAAATCCAAGCTATTTAAGCATATTATTCTAGTTGTTAACAATAAAAATTTAATCAAAAAAAAATATCCAAAAATTGTAAAAATAATTAAAGGTGGAAAAGAAAGATCAGTCTCTTCTCTAATGTCTTTAAAGTATATTAGAAGATTTAGACCAAAAAATGTACTTATTCATGATGCAGCAAGACCTGATTTTTCAAATAAGTTGCTAAAAAATTTAATTGCAAATCTTAAAAAATATAACGCAGTTATTCCATATACAAAATCAAAGGATAGTGTCAAATATAAATTTAAAGGTCAGCTATTTAATTTAGACAAAAATAAAATTATTCTTACTCAGACACCACAAGCATTCAGATTTAAAGTTTTATACGATCTAGCATTAAATGAAAAAAATAATATTTCTGATGAAGCAACATTATTTATTAAAAAAGATAAAAAAGTTAAATTTATAAATGGTGAAATTATGAATAATAAAATAACCTTTATAAATGATATAAAAATACAAAAAACATACTTTGGCCTAGGATTTGATATTCACAAACTCACTAAAAATAAAAAACTTTTTTTAGGAGGTATTAAAATTCCTTTTCACTCAGGTTTAAAAGGCCACTCAGATGGAGATGTAGTTTTACATGCAATAACTGATGCAATTTTAGGCGCAACTAGAAAAAAAGATATTGGCACATATTTTCCAAATATTAAAAAATATAAAAATATAAAATCCTCTAAAATTTTAAAACCATTTATTCAATCATTAAAAAAATCTAATTTTACTATAAATAATTTAGATATTAACCTTATTTGTGAGCAGCCAAAAGTATCACAACATCGAAATAAAATTATCAATTCAATTTCAAAAATAATGGATTTAGATAAAACTCTAATTAATCTTAAAGGTAAAACAGTCGAAAAATTAGGTTTAATAGGAAAAGAAAAAGCAATTGCTTGTGAAGTAATAATTTCAATTACTAAATATGATTAAAAATTTAAATACATTATTTGTAACAATGTTTGGTTTGGGACGAATAAAAATAATTCCTGGTACCTTTGGGTCTTTAGCAACAGTACTAATTCTATATTTTTTTTTTCATATATATAATATATCTTCAAATATAATACTTCTGTTCTTATTGATAATTTTTATATTATCTTTTTTTACAATTGCAGCACATATAAGAGATAATAAGAACAAAGATCCAAGCGAAGTAATAATTGATGAATTTATTGGTCAGTCTATACCAATTTATTTATATGAAATTTCTCATGGAACAAAAAAAACATCGGATGAAGCTTTAATCTTTTACATTATTTGTTTTATTTTATTCAGATTTTTTGACATTGTAAAACCATTCCCTGTAAATTTTTTTGATAAAAATTATAAAAATAGTTTTGGTGTTATCATGGATGATGTTTTTGCAGGAATTTATGTTGTTTTATCTTTAATATCTTTTATGATTTTAAAAAATTACATAATTTAATGAAATCTTTAATAAAAATTTTATCAAAAAAAAAATTCAAAATTTCAATAGTAGAGTCTTGTACGGGTGGCTTACTTGCTAGTAAGATAACTTCAATTAGTGGTGCATCAAAAATATTCAATTTAGGTTTAGTTACTTATTCTAACCAAGCAAAGATCAAAATTTTAAAAATAAATAAATATATTATTAAAAAGTATGGAGCTGTAAGCCATGAATGTTGCTCCGCGATGGTTAAAAATTTGTCTAAAATCTCTAAAGCTCATATTAATGTCTCAATAACTGGCATTGCGGGTCCTAAAGGAGGAACAAAGCAAAAACCTGTGGGCCTAGTTTACATTGGGCTTAAAAAAGGTAATAAAACTTATATAAATAAGTACTTATTTAAAAGTAAAAAAAGAACCTTAATACAAAAAGCTACTGTTAGAAAAACATTAGAGTTAGTTGTTAGTGCTGTTAAATAATTCTTCCGCCCTTTTCTGAAAAGCATCAGCTATTTTTTCAAGTCCAAATTGAAATGAAACAACCATTAAAGAATTTAAAAATTTATTTTTTATTTCAAAATCAATATCGAAAGTTACCTCTGTAATACCATTTTTTTGATCAGTAAAAGTCCAATTGTTTGATAAATGATTTAGTGGTCCATCTATGTTTTTAACGTAAATAGAGTCATTTTTTTTATCATAAGTTACATCACTTTTATATGTATCTTTAAAGGGTCCTTTACCAATTGTAAGATCAGCAATAATTTTTTGTAAATTATTTTCATTTTTATTTTCATAGATTTTAGCGTCGTAACAAAAAGGAACAAACTGAGGATATTTTTCAATATCAAGCACAAGATTTATTAAATCTTTTTTTTGGCATTTAATTAACCTCTTTACAGAAGCTTTTGGCATTAATTTATATTCAATCTTTTTTTTTGAAGTTTAGCAAAATCTTCATCAGCATGATAAGAAGATCTAGTTAAGGGAGATGATGAAACTAAAAGAAATCCTTTTGATTTTGCTATTTGTTTTAATTCTTTAAATTCATCAGGATGATAATATCTTTCAAGAGGATGATGTTTAACAGATGGCTGAAGATATTGACCTATTGTAATGAAATCTACATTTGCAGATCTTAAATCATCCATAACTTGTAATATTTCATCGAACTCCTCACCAAGACCAACCATTATTCCTGATTTAGTAAATAATTTAGTGTTATCTTTTTTTGCGTTTTTTAAAAGTTCTAGAGATGCAAAATACCTAGCCCCTGGTCTAACTTTTAGATACAGTCTAGGTACAGTTTCAATATTATGATTAAATACATCTAAATCTGCCTCAAGTAATTTTTTATAAGAATTTCCTTTTCTTAAAAAATCAGGTGTTAAAACCTCGATAGTAGTATTCGGATTTTTTTTTCTAGTGGTTTCAACTACTTTTTTAAAATGTTTTGATCCACCATCTGGTAAATCATCTCTGTCAACAGAAGTGATAACCACATGTCTTAAGTTCAATTTACTAACAGCATTAGCTATTTTAATATCCTCAAATGGATCCAATTTTTCTGGCTTTCCGGTCTTTACATCACAAAATGCGCAGGCTCTAGTACATGTGTCACCCATAATCATAAATGTGGCGTGTCTTTTACTCCAACACTCAGTGATATTTGGACAATTAGCTTCTTGGCATACAGTCACAAGATTACTTCTGTTAATAACAGTTTTTGTAGTGAAAAATTCTTTGCTATTGATTAATTTTGATCTTATCCAATCTGGTTTTTTTTTAATTGGATTAACTGGATTTTTAACTTTTTCAGGGTGTCTTGGTCTAATTTTTTGAGTCATTTTTTTTTATAATATAAATTTTTTCATTTTTTTTACTAAATAAAAGTCTCTCTCTAATCAAAGTTTCAACATAATCAAGATCAAAGTTGTCACTCAGTAGAGAATTTTTAAAGTCGAATTCTTTTATTTGTTGTATTAACAACAATTCGTCCTTTTTTAGATTATCTAGTATTTGTTTTTTTTCAAAATATGAAATTAACCCTCTTTGACCAGATAAAAGATTAAAGAAAAAATATATAATCAAAAAAATTGAAATAAGTAATAAGAAATTTTTTTTTAAATTTTTAAGCATTAATGAATCTTATTCATTCTAGCCTTTTTTCCAAGATCTTCTTCTATACGTAGTAATTGATTATATTTTGCCACTCTTTCAGATCTTGCCAAAGATCCTGTTTTTATTTGATTTGAGTTTGTACCAACAGCTAAATCAGCGATAAAAGTATCCTCACTATCACCAGATCTATGTGAAATTATTGTTTTAAAGCCAATAATTTGAGCGAATCTTATAACTTCAATTGTTTCAGAAACTGTCCCAATTTGATTAAGTTTAATCAAAATTGCGTTTGATGACATATTTAAAAAACCCTTTTTAAGTCTTTCCAAATTTGTAACATAAAGATCATCTCCAACAATTTGAATACTATTGATGTTTTTCATTAATTTATTCCACGAGGACCAATCATTTTCTGCAAATGGATCCTCTAATGATTTAATCTTATATTTCTTGATCAATTTTTTGTACTCATTAATTGATTTTTCAACAGAAATATAAGTATTTGAATGTATTGAATATTTTTTTTTTTTATACAATTCATTAGCAGCAATATCTAAACAAATCGATACATCTTTACCATTAACAAATCCAGATTTTTTAATTGCAGAAACGATTAAATCTAATGCTTGATTATTATTATTTATCATTGGTGCAAAACCTCCTTCATCTCCAACAGATGTTGAAAGGCCTTTATCTTTAATAATTTTACTTAAATTTTTAATAACTAAAAAACAAATTCTCATTGCGTCTGAAAAGTTTTTTGCTCTGTCAGGTCTTATCATAAATTCTTGAATCCTTAAACCGTTGTTAGCGTGAATACCTCCATTGATTATATTCATTAATGGGTAAGGCATATTAAAATCTTTATTTATTAAAAAAGTTTTATAGAGTGGAATTTTTTTTACTTTTGCTGAGAGTTTTTTTACTGCAATTGAAACAGGTAATATTGAATTAGCTCCTAGTTTAGATTTTTGTTTAGTGCCATCAAGTTGTAACATCAATGCATCAATTCTTTCTTGATTATGAATATTTTGACCTTTTATTTTTCTTGAAATTTTAGTGTTGATTAAATTAACTGCTTTTAAAACACTTTTTCCTAAATAACGTTTATCATTTTTATCTCTTTTCTCAAAAGCTTCGAAAGATCCTGTTGATGCTCCTGATGGGCATATTCCTGTTGAACTATTATTTTTTGTAAAAACTTCAGCCTCAACTGTTGGATTTCCTCTGCTATCAAAAATTTGACGGGCTCTGACTTTTAAAATTTTACTCACTAATTTTTATCAAACTATCTATATCTGTAAGTTGTTTTAATAAATTTTCTAATTTATCTAAAGAAAGCATATTTGGTCCATCGGATGGGGCATTGTCAGGATCTTGATGTGTTTCAATAAAAACTCCAGCAACTCCTACTGCAACAGCTGCTCTTGCTAAATGTTCTACAAATTCTCTTTGACCTCCACTCTTTTCTCCCAATCCACCAGGTTGTTGCACCGAATGTGTTGCATCAAAAATAACTGGATAACCATTTTTTGCCATTATAGGTAAAGATCTCATATCTGTTACAAGAGTATTATAGCCGAAACTTGCACCTCTTTCTGTCACTAAAATGTTTTTATTCCCTGAGTCTGAAATTTTTTTTGTTACATTAACCATATCCCATGGGGCTAAAAATTGACCTTTCTTTACATTTATAATCTTATTTGTTTTTGCTGCGGCTACTAACAAATCGGTTTGTCTACACAAAAAAGCAGGAATCTGAAGAACATCTACATGGTTTGCAACTATTGAACATTGCTCAATATTATGAATATCTGTCAAAACCGGAATACTTAATTCCTTTTTAATTTTGTCGAAAACTGGAAGAGATGCATCTAAACCCGCTCCTCTTTTGCCTTTAAGACTTGTTCTATTGGCTTTATCAAAAGAAGTTTTATAAATAAATCCTACATTAAATTTACTCGTAATTTCTTTTATCTTACCTGCCATGTCCATGGCGTGTTGCTCAGTTTCCAATTGGCAAGGACCAGCAATAACACAAATTTTATTATTATTTGAAATTTCTATTTTTCCACAATTTACTTTAATATTACTCATTTATGATTTTTTGATGCCTTGATAAATGATGAGAATAATGGATGAGGAGCTAAAGGTCTAGATTTAAATTCTGGATGAAATTGAACCCCAATAAACCAAGGATGATTCTCAAGCTCAATAATCTCGGGCAACGTTCCATCTGGTGATAAACCAGAGAAAATCATTCCTTTCTTCTCAAATTTATCCTTAAAATTAATATTTACTTCGTACCTATGCCTATGCCTCTCTTTAATTACTTTTTTTCCATAAATTTTTCTTATCATAGAATTTTCTTTTAATTTAGCCTCATAAGAACCCAATCTCATTGTTCCGCCTAAATTTTTATCTGTACCTTTTATAATTTTACCATCTTTTGTCCATTCATCTATCAAACCAATAATAGATAAGCCTTTTTTATCAAATTCACTCGAAGTAGCTTTTTTTAGTTTTAGCTCATTTCTGGCAAATTCAATTATAGCCATTTGCATTCCGTAACAAATCCCAAGAAAAGGTATTTTATTTTTTCTAGCATATTTAATGGCCTCAATTTTTCCTTGAGTTCCTCTTTTACCAAAACCACCAGGAATTAAAATACCAGATATATTTTTTAATTTTGATTTAATTTCATTAATTTTCAATTTTTCTGAGTCAATTCTTACTAAATTAACTTTAAGATTATTTTGAATTCCACCATGAGTTAATGCTTCATCTAAAGATTTATATGCATCTTTTAATTCAACATATTTACCAATTATAGCTATATTAACATATCTTTTAGTTTGGAGAATAGTTTTAGTAATTTTTTTCCAAGGATTTAAATTGATTGGTCTTTTTGATTTTAATTTGAAATAGTTCAAAACCTGTAAATCTAATTTTTCATTAAAAAAACTTATTGGAGCCTCATAGATAGTTTTAACATCAACTGTTTCTATTACGTTTTTAATATCAACATTACAAAATAACGATATTTTTTTACGATGTTCTAATGGTATGGATCTTTCTGATCTACAAATAATTATATCTGGCTGAACACCTATACTTCTTAATTCCTTCACAGAATGTTGGGTGGGTTTTGTTTTTATTTCATCTGAGGATTTTAAATAAGGAACAAGAGTTAAATGAATGAATAAGGTATTTTTTTTTCCAATTTCATTTGAAAATTGTCTTATTGCTTCAATAAAAGGTAAACTTTCAATATCACCTACAATTCCTCCAATTTCACAAATAACAAAATCTTCACTGGATGAGTCTTTCTTAATAAATTCTTTAATGCGATCTGTGATATGAGGAATAACCTGAACAGTTTTTCCAAGATAATTACCTTTACGTTCTTTTCGCAATACGTCATTATAAATTTTACCAGTTGTTATATTGTCTGATTTTTTTGCAGTGACACCAGAAAATCTTTCATAGTGTCCCAAATCAAGATCTGTTTCTGCCCCATCATCTGTTACAAAAACCTCTCCGTGCTGAAATGGACTCATTGTACCTGGGTCAACATTTAAATAAGGGTCTAATTTTCTAATTCTAACTTTATAACCCCTTGACTGAAGCAAATACGCCAGTGAAGCTGAAGAGAGACCTTTACCTAAAGATGAAACCACGCCGCCAGTGACAAATATATATCGCGCCATGGAAGTATCTTATAGCGAATAAAAAAGATAATGGAAAGGATTTAATTATTATTTTCAGGAATTTCTGGAGTATCGTCTGTTTTTTCCTCAACTTTATCTAAAACAGAACTGGTAGGTGTCAATTCCCCTCTTGAAACAATAGTTAATCCCAGACTACAAAATATAAATAATGCAGCAACAACAGCAGTTGCTTTAGTCATAAAATTTCCTGCTGATCTTGAAAACATGAAATTATCTTGAGAAACACCAATTCCAAGCGCTCCTCCTTCAGATTTTTGCATTAATACTAACAAAACTAAGATTATGGCCAGAACAATATTTAGCACTAATAGAATATTTTCCATGAGAGTTAATTATAGGTTTTTTTAACTATATCAATAAATTTTTTTGGATTTTGTGAAGCTCCTCCAACTAAAAAACCATTTAAGTTATTAATATTTTTTATATTCTTTATATTTTTAGGATTAACTGATCCGCCGTATAATATTTTAGGTGATCTTCCTTTAAATTTATTTTTTATAAATTCAATAATTTGTTCAAGTTCTTTTGTACTTGGTATTTTTCCTGTCCCGATTGACCAAACTGGTTCATAAGCTATAAACATATTTGATTTTTTTTTAATCTTATTAAGGCCAATTTTAATTTGTTTTGATAAAACAGATCTAGTTTTTTTTTTTCTTTTTTCCGTCAATGTTTCACCAATACAAAAAATCACTTTTAATTTAGCTTTAATCGCACTTTTAATTTTGATATTTATTATTTTATCTGTCTCTCCTTTACTTCTATTCTCAGAATGACCTATAATGACATAATTAGCTCCAATATCTTTTAGCATTTTACAATTTACAAAACCTGTATGAGGACCGTAGTCAATGCTTTCATGACAATTTTGCGCACCTATATCTATAAGGCAATTTTTAAATTTTTTAAAAAAAGAGCTTATTAACGTATATGGGGGACAATAAATTAATCTTCCTTTCTTTATTTCCTTAGATTTTGAAAATTTTATAACCTTATCTAAGGAATTTAAGGATTTTAGGTTTCCAAACATTTTCCAATTAGCTACAAAGTACATATATTTATTTGTCATAATGAAGAATTTAATTTATAGCTTTGTTTTTTACAGATCAATAAATTTATAAGATTATGTTAAGTAATTTAAGAAATTTTGCAAAAACTAAGATTGCAAGCGTATTTATAGTTATCATTATAATACCATTTGTATTTTGGGGAATGGGGAGCGTTTTCAATAGTGGAAATACAAACAATGTTGCAAAAATAAATAATACAAACATTTCAACCCAAGATTTTATGAATTATTTAAATAATTCAGGAATTAGTGAAGATATCATTAAAAAAAATATCGAGAGAAATATTATAAACGAATTACTGTCAGGTTTAGTATCAAAAACTATTTTGGATCTAGAGATTAAAAATCTAGACATTTTTTTTTCAGATAGTTTATTAAAAGAAAAAATTAAAAGAAACAAAAATTTTGCTGACTCTGATGGTAAATTTAAGAGAGTTGCTTATGAGAAATTTTTACTAGAAAATAATCTTTCAGCACCAGCATATGAAATTAGATTAAAAAAAAATATTCAACAAAAACAGCTTTTTGATTATATTGGAGCTGGAACTATTTCCCCCAAATTTATGATCAAAAAAACCTTAGAAGATCAAAATAGATTATTAACTGTGGATTATATTATGTTAGACAATTTGTATAAAAAAAACACAGAATTTAATGATAGCGAAATTAAAAATTTTCTTAACGAGAATAGTGAAAAATTAAAACAAGATTATATCGATTTTTCTTATATTAAAATCACACCAAAAAATTTAATTGGAATTGATGATTTTAATGAGAATTTCTTTAATAAAATTGATGAAATTGAAAATAAAATTTCAAAAAATATTACTTTTACAGATATTGCCAAAGAATTAAATTTAAAACCAATCAAAATTAAAAATTTTACTAATTCTCCTACATCTAATGAATTAGAAAGTAATATTTTTAATTTAAGAGAAAATAAAATAGATATAATTGAAAATAAAGATTCCTTTATCTTATATAATATTGATAATATTGATAATAAAAACCCAGACTTAAAAGATTTAGCCACTAAAAATAAAATTATTAATTTGCTTTCAAAGGAGAATAAAAAAAAACTTAACGAAAAACTATTCAAAGAAATAAATGAAAAAACATTTAAAAGAAGTTCTTTTGAAAAATTAGGTCAAAAATTTATTAAAAACATTAAATTGACATCTATAAATGATAATAATTTATTTGATATAAATTCATTAAAAATTATGTATTCTTTATCAAAAAATTCATTTTCTTTAGTTTCAGATAATTTTGGTAAAATTTATTTAATACAAATTAAAGATTATAGAGTTAATGAAAAAATTAATAAAAAAGAAGAAATGCTTAAAATAAAGAAAATAGAGAACTCGAACGAACGTAATAGAATTTTAAAATCGTATGATTTTCTTTTAAATGATAAATATAATGTTACATTAAATCAAAAAACTATAAATAGAGTAAATAATTATTTCCAATGATATTAAATCGAAACTTCAAAGATTTTAAGTTTCGACATAAAAGAAACAAAAATCAAACTTTATATATTTCAAAAAAAATCAATCATGATCACGAAATTATTAATTTAATAAATAATTTTTTACGTGAAAAAAATAGTTTTATATTTGAGTCTGTTGAAAAAGGTAAAATTAAAGGCAGATATACGATTTTTGGAAAAAACCCAGATAAAATATGGGAATTTAATAATAAAAATTCATATTTAATAACAGAAAAAAAAAAATTAAAATTAAAAGGTAATCCTGAAAAAATAATTGAAAAAATTATTCAAAATTTTAAATTTGATATACCTCGTGAATTACCCCCTATATGTTCACTTATTTCAGGTTATTTTTCCTATGACTCAATTAGATATATAGAAAAAATTCCAAATAATTGTAAAGATGATTTAAATTTACCAGATGTAAGGCTTATCAGACCAAGAACACTCGTAATTCATGATAATTTAAAAAAAAAAATTTTTTTTATAGTAAATGTTTTTAATGATGAAAAAATTAGACAATATAATAAGAAATATGATGAAATTAAAGATGAACTAGAAAAACTTTTATTCCAATCAAAATTAAAAAATAATGAGATAAATAATTTTAAACATAATGAAAATCAAATTAATATAAAATCGAACACTTCAAAAAATAAGTTCTTAAATATGGTTAAAAAAGCAAAAGACTATATTAGAATTGGAGATATTTTTCAGGTTGTGTTAAGCCAAAGATTTGAAGCAAAATTAAATAAAGATCCTCTAGAAATATATAAAAAATTAAGAGTAACAAATCCTTCACCATTCATGTTTTTCTTTAATTTTAAAGATTTTCAAATTATAGGTGCAAGTCCAGAAATTTTGGTTAGATTAAGAAATAATAAGATTACAATAAGACCAATTGCTGGTACGAGGCCTAGAGGCAAAACCTCTATTCAGGATAAATTTAATGAAAAAGATTTACTAAATGATAAAAAAGAACTATCTGAACATTTAATGCTTTTAGATCTTGGAAGAAATGATGCGGGGAAGGTTTCTGAAATAAATACCGTAAAAGTTACTGAAAGTTTTATAATTGAAAAATACTCACATGTTATGCACATAGTTTCCAATGTAGTTGGTAATTATAATAAGAAAATATCTAAATTTAAATCGCTTTTAGCTGGTTTCCCCGCTGGAACTGTATCAGGTGCCCCTAAAATTAGAGCTATGGAAATAATTGATGAGTTAGAGACTACAAAAAGAAAAGTTTACGCAGGAGGAATAGGATATTTTTCAGCTAATGGAGAATTTGATACCTGTATTGCTTTACGAACTGCAGTTGCCAAAAAAGATAAATTTTATGTTCAAGCTGGTGCTGGTATTGTTGCTGATAGTATACCTTTAAAAGAATACGAGGAAACAATAAATAAAGCGAAAGCTTTGATTAATGCTTTAAAATGAAAAAAATAATTTTAATTGATAATTATGATAGTTTTACTTTTAACCTCTATCATTTTTTATCTTCACTAAAAGTAAATGTTGATGTAATCAGAAATGATCAAATTACTTCTGATAAAATTTTAAAAAAAAAATATAATAAGATAGTAATTTCACCCGGGCCTGGAAATCCTAATCAATCAGGCAATTGCCTTAAAATAGTAAAATCTTTATATAAAAAGCTACCAATATTAGGAGTTTGTCTTGGTCATCAAATAATAGGACAAGTTTTTGGTTCAAAGATTATACAAGCAAAAAAACTAATGCATGGAAAAACTAGCAAAATAATATCAAAAAAAAAGGGAATTTTAAAAAATCTTCCAAAAATATTTGAAGCAACTCGATACCATAGTCTTATTATTGAAAAACAATCTTTATCTGGAGATCTTGAAATTACAGCTGAAACAAAAGACGGAATAATAATGGGTGTAAAACATAAAATATATAATGTTCATGGAGTGCAATTTCATCCCGAAAGTATTAAGACTAAGATAGGTATTAAAATTTTAAAAAACTTTATTAAACTATAGTTTCATGAAGAAATTCATTGATAAAATTAGAAATAAACAAAATCTAACTTTTGAAGAGAGTAAGGCTGCTTTTGAATTATTAATGGAAGGTAAAGCTAACGATAAAGAAATATTTGATTTTTTAACATTACTTTCGGACAAAGGTGAAGCTTCAGATGAAATAGCTGGCGGTGTTTATATTCTCAGGGAAAAATCGAAAAGAGTAAATGTGGATAACTGTATTGATACTTGTGGAACTGGTGGTGATGGTAAGAATACTCTTAATATTTCGACAGCTTCAGCCTTACTTCTTGCAAGCATGGGTATCAAAGTAGCAAAACATGGAAATAAAGCAGTATCTTCTAAATGTGGATCTGGCGATGTTTTAGAGGCTTTAAAAATAAAAATCGATCTTGAACCAAATGAGATAGAAACTCAAATTAATAATAATAATTTTGGTTTTATGTTCGCACCAAATTATCATAGTGCAATGAAATTTGTTGGACCAACCAGAAAAAAGATTGGCAAAAGAACAATATTTAATATGATAGGTCCTTTGAGTAGTCCTGCCTTAGTAAAACGTCAAGTAGTTGGAGTCTTTGAAAAAAAACTTTTAAAAATTTTTGCAAATGCTTTAAAAAATTTGAATATTAAATTTGCATGGATTGTTAATAGTGAAGATGGATTAGATGAAATTTCACCCTTTGCTAAAACAAATGTTATTCAATTAAAAGATGATAATATTTCAGAAATTATAATTGACCCTAATGAACTAAAAATAAATGCTGTAAAATTTGAAAATCTTGTAGGTGATAATCCAAAATTTAACGCTGAAAAGATGATAAATATTTTTAAAGGTGAAGATAATGATTTTTCAAAAGCTGTATGCTTAAATGCAGCAGCAGGATTAATTGTAAATGAATCTCATCAAAATTTTACAGATGCGTATCAAGACGCAAAAGAACATATTTTATCAGGCAAAACTTTTAAATATTTAAAAAAAATTCAAAATGATTAATAATATTCTAAAAAAAATAATTGATAATAGAATAAAAGAGATTGAGAAAAAAAAATCTATTATGCCAATAAAAAAACTAAAAGATCTTATAATTGAATATGAAAATATTTATAAATGTAAATTTTTCGATTTTAAAAAAAAAATTTCAAATAATATAAAAAATGATAAAATATCTATAATTGGTGAAATTAAAAAAGCAAGTCCATCGGCTGGTATCATTATTGAAGATTATCATCCTCAAGATATTGCAAAAATATATAGAAATAAAAATATTACATGCTTATCAGTACTAACTGAGGAAGAATATTTTTACGGCGATATGTCTGATATTTTTTTGTGTAAAAATGTCGTTAACCTTCCAATTTTGTGCAAAGATTTCTTTATTGATAAGTATCAAGTTTATTTGGCACGTAGTCAAGGAGCAGATGCAATATTAATTATATTAGCAGGAGTTAGTGAAAGATTGGCAGAAGAATTATATCAAGAAGCGCTAAAATTAAATATGTCTATTATAGTTGAAGTTCACACCGTTGAAGAAGCTAAACAAGCTCTTAAATTTAAGGATGCTTTAATAGGAATAAATAATAGAAACCTTAAAAATTTAAAAACTGACATAAATACAACTTTTGATATTCATGATGTTTTAGTTAATCATCAAGGTCCACTAATTTCTGAAAGTGGGATTAAAACAAAAGATGAGCTTTTAGAATTATCTAACAAGACTTCTATTAAAACTTTTTTAATAGGTGAATCACTTTTGAAAAATTTGGATAATAATTCTATTTTTTCTGTTCTCTAGACGAATAATTCGCAATTTTAAAGGCTTTTTTTACTATTGTGAATTGTAGAGAACTTTTGTAGAACAGATTTTGTACGATATTTGTTCTTATGCTAACAAAAAAACAAAAAAACTTGCTTTTATTTATCAACAAAAAGTTGAGAAGCTCTGGTGTATCTCCTTCTTACGAGGAAATGAAAGAGTCTCTAAATTTAAAGTCTAAGTCAGGAATTCATAGGTTAATTAGTGCATTAGAAGAAAGAGGATTTATTAAAAGACTTGCTCATAAAGCAAGAGCATTAGAAGTAATTAAATTACCAGAAACTGCTTCTGCAAATGATATTTACAACAGTTTTTCACCTAGTGTTATCAAAGGTGGTTTAGATGAAGAAAAACCTATGTCTGATGAACATGAAGTGCCTGTTTTAGGAAAAATAGCAGCAGGAACTCCTGTTGAAGCAATTCAAAATGAAGTATCACGAATACCTCTACCTAATAATTTAGAAAAAAATGGTGATTATTTTGGACTTAAAGTTCAAGGAGATTCCATGATTGAAGCAGGAATTAACGAGGGTGATACTGTAATTATTAAAAGAACTGATACAGCTGATAATGGAAAAATCGTTGTTGCATTAATCGATGAGCATGAAGCTATGCTTAAAAGAATTAGAAAAAAAGGTAAAGTTGTAGCACTCGAAAGTGCAAATAAAAACTACGAAACTAAAATTTTTGGCCCTGATAGAGTTAAAGTACAAGGCGTATTAGTATCTTTATATAGAAACTTCTAGTAAAATAGTTTAAACATTTTCAATGAAAAAAGTAGCAACAAGATTTGCTCCATCCCCTACTGGACCTTTACACATAGGAGGTGTGAGAACAGCTTTATTTAATTGGTTATATTCAAAAAACCAAAAAGGTGATTTTTATTTAAGAGTTGAAGATACTGATAAAGAAAGATCAAAAAGTAAATATAAAGATCAAATAATTAAATCTCTTAAATGGATTGGCATTAATTATGATGGTGAGGAATATATACAATCTAAAAAAATTGAAGATCATATCAAAGTAGCAAATGAATTACTTAGAAAAGGTCATGCATATAAGTGTTATTGTTCTAATGAAGAAATAGAAGAGCAAAAAAAAAGAGCAAGACAAAAAAAAATTCCTTACATCTATGATAGAAAGTGGAGAGATAAAAAGGAAACTGAGGCTCCTAAAGATATTAAACCAGTCATAAGATTTAAAAGTAAAATGGATGGAACATCTATATTAAAAGATTTAGTCCAAGGAAATGTTGAAATTGATAATAATACTATTGAAGATTTTATAATTTTAAGAAATGATGGAACTCCCACTTATAACTTATCCGCATCTGTGGATGACCATCAAATGAATATGACACACATAATTAGAGGTGATGATCATAAAATTAATACCTTCAAACAAATACAAATTTACCAAGCAATGAAATGGGAAATACCTTCATTTGCTCATATACCTTTGATACACACAATTGAAGGAAAGAAATTATCAAAGAGAGATAAAGCGTCTACGTTAGATGATTACTCTAAAATTGGTATTATACCTGATGCTCTAAGAAATTATCTTCTTAGATTAGGATGGTCTTATAAAGATAAAGAAATATTCACTTTAGATGAAAGTATTAAACATTTTAATCTTGAAGGAATTGGTAGATCTCCTTCTAAACTTGATATGAGTAGAATTTTATCAATGAATGAGCACTATATTAAGAATATTGATGAAAATAATCTATTCGAACAACTAATCGAGTATTGCAAATTATATAAAAGTGAAATTAAATCAGATAAAAAAGATAAAATTAAAAAATCCCTTACCTTCCTTAAAAATAAAGCTAAAACTTTGGAAGATATATTTAATAATGGTCAATATATTATGTTAGATGAAGTTAATTTTGATCAAAACGACATTGAATTAATAGATGATAAGGCTAAAAAAGTCATTTCTGATTTCAATACTCAACTTGGTAACGTTGATAAACTTAGCAAAGAAGCATTAGAACCAATAGTAAAAGAATTGATTAAATCAAACGATACTAATTTTAAAGGGGTTGGACAGCCCTTGAGAATAGCTTTAACAGGTTCAAAATTTGGACCTGGAATATATGATATAATTATTTCTCTTGGAAAAGAGGAAGTAGCAAAAAGATTAACCAATAAGAAACTTAGTTAATACTGAGGAGGCTTCATCAGAAGATGAGGTTTTTGATCTGATTTTAGTTAAAGTTTCCTCACAATCATTAATTTGCTTTTTCATTAATTCAGGATTTTTTAAAAAATAAACAACTGAATTATAAATCTCTTTAGCATTACATTCTTTTTGTATTAATTCTGGAATTATTTCTTTATTATTAATGATATTAATGATGTTAGCAAATTTTATTTTGACCAACATTTTAACAATTAAAAAATTCAAAAAATTCATTTTATAGATAATTATAGAGGGAACTTTTGCATTACAGATTTCAAGAGAAACTGTGCCAGATTTAGAAACTGCAAAAGTAGATTTATTAAGTATTTGTTTTTTTATATTTTCATCAGAAATAACTTCGACATTTTTTAATTTTATATTATTAATTTTTTCAGCAATTAAATTCTTATTTTCATCAGTTGCATGAAATACAAAAGTTAAATTATCAAATTTTGTATTCATCATATTTATAAAATCAATTAATATAGGTAAAAGTATATTTACTTCAGACAATCTGCTACCAGAAAAAAGAGAAATAATTTTTTTTTCATTTGATATGATGTTAGATAAAACTATTTTGTTATTTGTCTCACGTTCTAGTAAAGGATGTCCCACAAAAGTATTTGGAATATTTTCTTTATCAAAATATTTTTTTTCAAAATCAAATAATAATAAAATATGATCTAGGAACTTTTTAAACTTTTTAACTCTTCCCTCTCTCCAAACCCAAACTTGAGGAGCTACATAATGTATTGTTTTAATATTAGGATTAATACTTTTTACTTTTTCAGCAACTCTCAAAGTAAAATCTGGGCTATCTACGCTAAACAAAATATCTGGATTAAATTCAATTATCTTTTTAACAGTTTCGTTAATTTTGTTTCTGATTTTAAATAAGTTTAAGATGACACTGGTAAAACCAATATAAGTTATTTCTTTAAGATCATATATTGATCTAACTCCAAGTGAATTTAAATGAGAACCTCCAACACTTAGACACTCCATGTCAGAATGATTTTGTTTAAGTTTAGCAATTACAGTAGATGCTAATTTATCACCTGAAGGTTCGCCGGTTAATATAAAAATTTTTTTCATTTTACTAAGATAAACATCTTATTTTTATTGGCAAATTTAATACACTTGCTTTTATCTAAAAAAACATGTTGTTTGTTTTTAAATACAATCCCCTTTAATCCAATAGTTTTACTTTGTTTTAAAGTTTTTAATCCAATAGTGGGTAGATCAACTCTAAGATCTTGTTTCTTTTTTGGAAATTTAACCAAAACTCCATTATTTTTAAATTTTTTACTTCTGCTTTTTTCAAGCATTTTTTGAGTTCCACCTTTTCCCTCTATTGAAACTACTTTTTTATTTCTGACTACAACTCCTTGACTAAAATTATATTGTTTTAAATTATTTAATGTTTTTATTGCTTTTTTAATATCTAATAGATCTTGATTGTTTGGTTTAATCTTTGAATAATTACCCTTTTTTAATGAAAGTTCAGGATTAAATTTAAGCGAATTTTCAGTTTTTATTTTGTTTTGAAATAATATTTTAATGATTTCTTTAAGTATTGCGGCATCTCCAAGTTTAGATGCCTTGATTATTCTAGGGATATAATAAATACCTTTTAAGTCTAATTTTAACTTAGAAAAGTTAGGTTTATTTACTTTTCCTGCAAATAAGACTTTTTTACAGTTATTTTCTTTTAGAATATTGATAATTTTACCAAATTGACCAATGGATACTGAATAAGATTTTTTATTTTTTTTGAATTTCTTTGATTTTGACAAATCAATAATTAAATATTTTATTTTCCTTTTTTTGACAGTTTTAAGAATTTCCATTGGAAAATCAGTATCACCAAAAATTAATCCTATCATCTTACGAAAATGGTGTGCAAATAGATCTTTTTTTATCTTTTGTTATAAAGTCAATTACATTCTTAACTAATGGATTTTCTTGAAAAGAACCATTCAATTTACTTATGTTTTCATTGATATTCTTTGTGGCAAAAATCTCTTTATAAGCTTCACTTAATCCTAAGATATCTTTATTTTCAAATTTTGCTCTTCTCAATCCTATTAAGTTTAATCCTTGTAGTGAGTTTCTATTTCCTGTTGACAATCCATAAGGGATTACATCGTGTAATACTCCTGTCATCCCACCAATCATAGCCATTTTGCCAATTCTTGTGAATTGTTGAACTGCTGAATTGCCTCCAATAACAACATTATCCTCAATAATTGCATGTCCTCCCAATGGAACATTATTTGCAATTATTACATTGTTTCCTACCTGACAATCATGAGCGATATGTGATGAAATCATAAATAAACAGTTATTTCCAATAACTGTTTTACCACCACCACCAACTGTTCCTGGATTTATTGTTACGTATTCTCTGATCTTATTATTATCTCCAATTATAAGATTAGTTGGTTCGCCAGCATATTTCAAATCTTGTGGATCATTAATAGAAACAAAAGGGTAAATCTTATTTCCTTTGCCAATTTTAACATTTCCATTAATATTTACATGTGATTGGATAATGGTGTTTGCTCCAATCTCAACATTAGGGCCTATTACACTGTAAGGGCCTACCTGAACATTTTTATCTAATTTTGCTTTTGAATCTATAATTGCAGTTTTATCTATCATTTATTATCTTTTATAAATTCTCTTAAATTTTTTGCTGGGTAACCCATTACTTTAGTATTATCAGGTATATCACCTATAACACCACTACCACCTCCAATTTGAACATTGTTTCCAACTTTTAAATGACCAGAAACTCCAGCCTGTCCACCAATCATAACATTATTTCCTAGTGTTGAACTCCCAGCAAATCCAACTTGACCAGCTATTATACAATTATTTCCAATTTTTACATTATGGGCTATATGGATTTGATTATCTAAAAATGTATTTTTTCCAATAATTGTATTAGATAAAGATCCTCTATCAATTGTTGAACCACTACCAATCTCTGCATTATTTTCTATTATAACCATTCCAATCTGAGGATATCTAAAATTACATTGATTATCGGGAAAAAAACCAAAACCTTTTTTTCCAATTATACAACCATCAAGTATATGCACATTATCTTTTATTATTGAATTTCTGATAATAACATTGGATCCAATAGAACAATTATCACCAATCGAAATATTTTTTTCTAAAATAGAATTATGACCTATTGAACAATTAGAGCCAATTTTTACATTTTTTCCAATTAAAACATTTTTTCCAAATTTTACTTTATTAATTAATTTTGTTTTAGCTATTTCATCAACTGAGTTATCAAAATCATCTGTAACGGAGTCCGGATAAAAAATTTTAGTTATCTGTGCAGTATTGAGTAAAACTTCGCTAGAAATAATTGCTTTACAACTTTTTGGAAGAAAATTTTTAAGATTATCATTAGTGATACAATATGATGCTTTTGTAACTTTAGCAAATTCACTATATTTTTTTGAGTGAAAAAATGTAATATCTTTATTTCCTGCTGAGTTTAAGTCTTTTATATCATTTATAGTTTCACTATCGTTTTCAATATTTAAATTTAAAGACTTTAGAAGGAAATCTAATTTATAAGGTCCAGTGTTTTTAAAAAAAGGATTTATCATTAATAAGTTTAATATCAAAACTTTTGAATAATACTTATCAACAAATATTACTAATTATTTTCTATCAACTATTGTTGCTGACCATTGAGCATCAGCCATTCGTTTTCCATCAACAAATGCATCACCTTTGTATTTCCACACTTTTCCATGTGATCTAATAGCCTCAATATTTAACTCAAGTTTACAATCTGGAATAACTGGATTTCTAAATCTTGCTTTTTCGACACTCATCAAAAAAACAAGTTTATTTTCGTAAGTAGCTTTATCTATACCATGAGCTGTTAAAGCTGCAGCAGCTTGTCCAAATGCTTCAACAATCAATACTCCTGGCATTACAGGTTGACCAGGAAAATGTCCTTGAACAAAAAAGCTATCTTTTTTAACATTTACAATAGCCGTTGCAGAAAAAAGTTTTTTAATATTTAAAAGCTCATCTATTAAAAGCATAGGCTCTCTATGAGGTAATAAATCTATAATTTCTTTTTTTGATAATGAATTCATCTAATTTATTTTAATCTTTTTTATTTTTTCATCCAATTGTTTTAAAATTTTATTTGTTATATTAATTTCATTTTTGCTAATTATTAAGTTTTTTTGATCAATAATCATTGAAATATTATTATTTTTTGCATAATCAGTAATAATTGGATTTACTTGTTTTAGAAAGCTTTGAATAAGTTTATTTTTTGTATTGTTATACGATGATCTTCTTTTATTTCGCTCTTTATTCATTTCATTTACTTCTTTTTTTAAAGCTGAAATCTTTTTATTTAATTCTTCTTTAGATAAGATATTTTTTTGGTCAATAATTTCTTTTTCTTTATTCTTTAACGTTTTTTCCTCTTTAGTAAAATATTCTCGATTTTTTTTTTGTATTGATTGAAGTTGTTTTGTTATAGATTTACCAGCCAATGATTTTTCTAACAATAAATCCATATCAATAGCAAATATTTTTTCTGTACTAAAAACACTCGAAGAAAAACTTATTATCAAAAAACTAAATAGAATAATCTTTTTTAAATATTTCATTAAAAAGTAGTACCTATTTGAAATCTAAATGTTTCTGTTATATCTGTATTTTCTTTTGTGATTGGTTGGGCTAAAGAAAAACTTAAAGGACCAATAGGTGTTAATACATCAAGTGCAGCTCCAAATGATGATCGAATTTTATTACTTTCATTTATTGAGCTTGAATAATCTACTCCCCAAACATTAGCTGCATCAAAAAAAACTTTTACATCAACATTTTCCATTGTTTCTAGAATATATGGAAGAGTTGATGATGCATTAATTGAGGTTATATAATTACCTCCAACAAAATCATTGCCATCTTTAGGACCAACTTTTCCATATTCAAAACCTCTTAATTTCGAGCTTGGCATATATAATCTTTTTGATACTCTTACATCATCGTCACTTAATGAATTAATTGCTCTTCCATAAAATCCGAAAGAAAAAACCATATCGTCCATCAATTTTTTATATGTAGTTATCTCATAACCATTAAGTATTGGTGATCCGTCTGCATAAACCGGTAAAGATTGCACCCATTTACTAATATAGCCCTCTGAAGGTCGAAAAGATGAATTTCTTTGGTCGTAAACAAGTACGTAATCAAAAAGTGTATCAAAATAAGATCCCTCTTGTTTTTTATAATTTTCTGATGCATTGGCGGTTGTTGTTACCGACTCATTTGAAACGTTGAAATATGGTGTTATAAAAAAACCTTCATATTGTTCAAAACTAGTCCCAACTGAAATTCTATTTAATGAGCTTTTATAACCAGAATCTGCCTCTTTATCAGTGGTAGTACTTTCAATTGAACTTATAAGAGACCTATCACTATATTGAAAATTTGGATTAGTATATGAAATTTTTCCTTTTAGAGACTCTTCTGAAATAGATACATTGCTATCAAGTATAATTCCTTTACCCGCAAAATTATTTTCTTTAATTCCTATTACAAATGTTGATCCATTTGTACCATACCCAGCACCTGCCATAATTTCTCCAGTGGGTTTTTCCTCAATAAAGACATCTATTACTTTTAAATTTTCATCTTTACCTGGCTTAACTTCACTTTTTACTTTAGCAAAAATGCCTTTTGATCTTAAATTATTTAATGATTTATTATGTAAAAGTTTATTAAAGGGATCGCCTTCATCAACAATAAATTGTTGTCTGATAAAACTTTCCTCAGTAATATTATTTCCAAATACATTAATTCTTTCAACATAAAATTTTTCAGATTCTTTTATTTGAAAGACAAAGTTAATTTTGTTTTTTTCAATAATATTTTCAGAAACTTCTGCATCTATAAATTCATAATTTTCTAAAAGTGAAATTCTATCTATTTCATTTAATATTTTTGAAATTTTTGATTGATCATAAGTTTTATTTTTTAATTTTTCAAAAATTTTAGTTAGTTTTTTAAATTGTTTAGGATCATAATCATCAGGTAATAAGATTTCAAAATTATTAAAATAAAATTTATCACCAGCATTAATTTGGTATGTTAAAGAAAATCCATTTTCATTTATAATTTGTGAATACCCATCTTCAATTTCAACTTGATAATATCCATTATTTAAATAAAAATTTTTTAGAAGTCTTTTGTCTAAACTCATCCTTTCAAAATCTAAATATTTACCTTTTGATATGAATTTCCAAAATTTACCTTCTTCAGAAGTAATGATACTATAAAGTTTTCTATCTTTAAAAACCTTATCACCAATAAATCTTATTTTTTTGATTAACGCTTTTTCTCCCCTATCAATTTGATAAGTTAAAGTAACAGTATTGTTAGAATTGATTTCCTCTAGAATTTCGATTTCAGCAAAATAATAACCTGATTTTTTAAAAATATTTAAAAGTTTATTTAAATCCTTTTTTAATAAAATCTTATTATAAGGATTTTTTTCTTTTAATGATATTTCTTCATAAAGTTTCTTCTTTAATTTTTCACCTTTAATACCTGATATTATTATTTCTTGAATTATTGGATATTCTTTAACATTTATTATAAGGACACCATTTTTTAACACCAAAGATACATCTTCAAAGAAATTAGAATCATATAAATTTTTAAGAGATTGATTTATAGCTGAAGAGTCAATGTCAGAACCAAGGTTTAAATTGCTAAAATTTATTATTGTTTGCTTAGATACTCTCTCATTGCCTAAAATTTGAAATTCTTTTAAAATTTCAGAATATGCGCTTTTTAAAAGAATAAAAAAAATTACAAAACTGGCTTGTAAGACTTTAAACATTTTAGCATTTTATATACATAATGTTTTAGTTTTCAATCGAACATATCTGCTTAATACGTCTATTTCTTTGATATTTTTTGGTGTTTTTTTTTTATATTTAGTAAATTCCTTTAAATTAATTATTTTATATAAATATAAAGATATTTCACTAAATTTAATTCTATTCTCTAGATACATTTTTACTAATTCATCATTTACACTTATTAGAACAGTTTCATAAAGTGATATTTTATTTGTAATTGATTGTAATATCTTAACACTTGGGAATTTATTTTTATCAATTTTTTTAAAGTTCAAATTATTTAATAAATTAAAGTTAATTTTTGAATTGATGTTCTTTGCATTAGAGCCAAAATCAATTGTATTAAAAATAGGTATATCCATTTTAGTATCATGTACTAATAATTTTGTTAATCCATTTTTAAATTTTACAATTGCATGCACATAAGATTTTTCATGAATAAGTATTTCAAACTTTGAAATATCGACTTCAAAAATTCTTTGTGCCTCTATAACTTCAAAAACCTTATTCATCATAGATGCAGAGTCGATTGAAATTTTATTACCCATAGACCAATTAGGATGATTTAAAGCAAATTTTGGTTTTGCATTAGCAATTTTTTTTTTGGACCAATGTAAAAAAGGACCTCCTGAAGCTGTTAAATATATTTTTTCAATATTGTCTTTTTTTATACCTTTAACTAATGACCAAATTGAAAAATGTTCAGAATCTACTGGAACAAATTCTGTTTTATAAAATTTTAATTTTTTTTTAATCAGATTCCAACCACATATAATTGACTCTTTGTTCGCAATAGCAATTTTTTTACTTCTGGAAATTACGTCTAAAGTTGGTTTTAATCCTTCAATACCACTTATTGAACACATTGTATAATCAACTTTTTTTGGAAGTATTTGTTTAAGAAGATTAAGATCATTGTAAACTTTAATTTTTTTATTTTTATATTCTTTTTTAAATTGAAGAAACTTTTCGTAATCTGTAATTAAAACTCTCTTAACTTTGAAAATTTTAACCTGTTTTTTTAATTCTTTTATATTTTTATTTGTTGTTAAAAGTATAATTTCATAATCTTTTAAATTATCTTTAAATAAATTAATCGTAGTTTTTCCAATTGAGCCTGTTGATCCTAATATTACAATTTTTTTTTTCATGAATTAAAAATATTTAATAATAAAAAACCTATTGGAATAGAAAAAATAATTCCATCTACCCTATCTAAAAAGCCACCATGTCCAGGCAATATATTTCCAGTATCTTTAATTTTTGCTTTTCTTTTCATATATGAGATTAATAAATCTCCTAGTTGAGAAATTATAGAAATTAAAAAAGTAATAAGTAAAAAAAAGATAATTGGAATATTATCAAAATGATCCAATAGATAAAGCCCAAGTAGTATTGAAAAAAATAGTGATCCAATAGAACCTGAAATAGTTTTGTTAGGACTGATTTTTTTTATCAACTTTTTTCCTTTAAATATTTTACCGAAGATTAATCCACCAATATCTGAAGTTATTGAGACTAATAATGGATATATAATTAATAATTCATCAATTTCCTCGTTAATTCGTGACATAAGAATTAAATAAATCAAAAACGAAATATAAGTAAGGAAAAATAATTTGTATAAAATTAATGTAAAAAAATTATTTTTATTTTTTTTTAAGATTTTTTTAATTAAGTTATTAAATTCAAAAAAAATTATTACTCCAATTAAGATTAAAGAAATTACTAAAATATAATTATATTCGTACATTAAAAACAATAATATAAATAAGCAAAATGAAGTAATTAATCTAAGAGATAATTCTTTATTCATTATATATTACCAAAGTTTCTTTTTAGTTTTCTAAATTTTGTTAATATTCGATTATAATCTCTTGTATTGAAATCAGGCCAAAGTTTTTTTTCAAAAAATATCTCTGTGTAGGCTATTTGCCATAATAAAAAGTTACTTAACCTGTTTGTATTTCCTGTCCGAATTAAGATATCTGGATCTGGAGTTTTTTGAGTATATAAATTATTTTTAATATTTGCCTCTGAAATCTTTATATTATTCTTAACTATATGATTTATAGACTTTAATATCTCTGTTTTAGAACCGTAATTTAAAGCTAAGTTAATTTGTAATCTTTTGTTTTTTAAAGTCAGATTTTCAGCATTTTTTAAAGCTTTTTTAATTTTATTTGAAAATACCTTTTTTTCACCAATTACTTTAAGCTTAATGTCATTTTTAACTAAAATGTCGATTTTTTTTGATAAAAAGTTCTGTAATAATTCGAATAAGAAATTTATTTCTTTTCTTGGTCTTTTCCAATTTTCTGTTGAAAATGTATAAAGTGTTAAATATTTTATTTTATTTTTAATTGTCGATTTAATTATATTTTCAATTGTAGATAATCCAGCTTTATGACCAGCGTTTCTTGACTTTTTGTGTTTTAAACCCCATCTACCGTTGCCATCCATTATTATGGCTACATGATTAATTGGGTTCATATCGTCATTATTTCTTTTTCTTTAATTGCTACTTTATCATCAACTAATTTAATATGTGAATCAGTTAAATTTTGTATTATCTTTTCATTTTTCTTTTCATCATCTTCACTAATTTCTTTTTTTTTAAGAAGATTTTTAAGATTATCGTTTGCTTCTCTTCTAATATTTCTTATTGAAACTTTACATTTTTCACCCATCGATTTAATCATTTTTTTTATATCACTTCTTCGTTCTTCACTTAAATCTGGGATAGGTAAACGAATTAATTGACCATCTATTTGAGGATTCAATCCTAGTTCTGATTTTTTTATAGCAGTATCAATTAATGGAACATTGTTTATATCCCAAACTTGAATATTAATTATTCTTGGTTCAGGTGTGGTAATACTAGCTACTTGATTGATTGGCATTTGTTGACCATATACGTCAATTTTTATTAAATCCAACATATTAGCATTAGCTCTTCCAGTTCTCAAAGATGAAAGTTCTTTAGAAAAAACTTCTAAAGTTTTGTCCATTTTTTGACTATAAGATTTATCATTAAACATTTATTCACCAATCTTCAGTCTATAAAAATCTTTTATTTTTAGATCATTTATAGATAGTTCTTTAATAACGTCCTGTACTTTTTTTTTGGGTTCCATAACCCAAGCTTGAGTTAACAAAGAATTTTCTTCCTTAAATTTATTAATCTTACCAAGACTAATCTTTTTAGCAATTTCATCTGCTTTACCAGAATTCTTTAATTCTTCAGCAATAAGGTTTTGTTCTTTTATTAAAATATCTTCATCAATTAATTTAGATTCAAGAGCTAATGGGTTTGATGCTGCCACATGCATTGCAAGTTGTTTTCCAAAAGATTTAACTTCATCAGAGTCTTCCTTAGTTTCCAAAGAAACAATCACAGCTAGTTTTGATAAATTATCTTTTACTATTGTGTGTGAATAACTAAAGTTTTTTGTTCCATTATGATTTAGTGTTTTCGTTTTTCCTAGAGTAATTTTTTCACCCATCTTAGCAATTATTGATACAAGATTAGTTTCTACATCATCACCATTTTTCATCTTACTCTTTTTAAGGTTGTCGATATCAGAATTGTTTTGATGGTTAAGATCACTTAATTCTTTTGCAAAAGATATAAAATCTTCATTTTTAGCTACAAAATCGGTTTCACAATTTATTTCTATAATTGATGTTTTTTTTTCATCACCACATACAGCAACCAATCCCTCTTTAGCATCTCTAGACATTTTTTTTGAAGCCTTAGAAATGCCTTTAACTCTTAAAATTTCTATTGCTTTGTCTAAATCTCCCTTAGACTCTTGAATCGCTAAATTACAATCTTTAAAACCAGCACCAGTTGATTTTCTAAGCTGTTTAACTTTTTCAATCTCACTCATTTTAATTAATTAATCTTAATATCTTTTTTTTTTGAAAATTTTTTATCTAATTTTTCTCTATCTAGTTCCTGAATTGTTTTAGTCTTATCTTTGTCTTTTTTTTTTTCACTTTCATCTTTAATTATTAATTTAGGAGCTTCTTTTTTAGCATTTAAAATAGTTTCCTTAATTAGATTACAATATAGATCAATTGATCTTCTAGCATCATCGTTTCCAGGAATAGGAAAATCAATTCCATCAGGATTGGAATTGCTATCTAAAATAGCTATTATTGGTATTCCAAGCTTAACAGACTCTTGAATAGCTAAAGACTCATAATTAGTATCAATTATAAACACTAAATCTGGAATTTTTTTCATCTCAGAAATACCTCCTAATGATCTTTGAAGTTTGTCTCTTTGAACACTCATCTTAAGAAGCTCTTTTTTGGTAAATCCTCTATTTTCAGATACTAAATCAGTTTCTAATTTTTTAAGTTTCTTGATTGAATTTGAAATAGTGCCCCAGTTAGTGAGCATACCCCCTAGCCATCTATAATTAACATAATATTGATCAGTTTCTTTAGCTACTTCAGCTATTGCCTCTGAAGCTTGCTTTTTTGTTGAGACAAAAAGAATCTTACCATTATTTGTTATCGTGCTAAAGACTTTCTCTAAAGCAAACTTAGTAAGTTCAAGAGTTTGGGTTAAATCAATAATATGAATAGAGTCTCTTTTTCCAAAGATGTACTTTTTCATTTTTGGATTCCATCTTAAAGTTTTATGTCCAAGGTGAACTCCAGCCTCTAATAATTGTTGAATAGTTAAATTAGGTATCTTCATATTTATTCCCGGTTATGCCACCACAGTTTTTCCACTTAAGGACCGGAGGTATAAAACCACATACTGTGTGCGTATTAATTAATTTGTTGGTTTTTACAAATAATTGAGAAAATAAACAAGTATTATTTAACTTATAATTGCTGAAATATTCTTATTTCTTAGGATATTTATTGATTTTCTATCAACATTTCTCTTATTTTTTAATCTAAATAAAAGATTCTTTTTATTATTATTAATCTTAATATTTATAATAGTATTTCCCTCCTTAGATACAGCTTCAGAAACTTCACTTAATTGATTATCGGAAGACAATTCAAATGTGACTTCTTTAACAGGATTATTAAATAAATCTTTTAAAGATGCTATTTTTTGTACATTAATTCTTTTAAAACGATTTTCATCATTTGATATATTTTTTATTAAAGTTAGTATTAAAGAATTTCCTTCAATTAATATCTCTCTATTGTTTTGTAAAGTCTCAGAAAAAATAAACAGTTCAAAAACACTATTTAAATCAGTTAATTTTAATACCGCATAAGAGTTTCCTTTCGAAGTTTTTCTTTCATATTTTTTCAATAATGTAGCAGAAATATTACAATCAGTTATTTCATCATTAGTCATAAAATTATTGTAATCAATAATCTTATAATCATTAAATATTTCCTTGAATTGATTTAAAGGATGATCAGATATAAAAAAACCTATTGCTTCAAACTCTTTTGATAGTCTATCCTCAAACTTCCAATCTGTTATTTTTTGAATAATATCATCATTTTGCATTTCTTCTTCTCCAAATAAGTCAATTTGGTTTGCAGATTTATTCTCAAAAATATTTTTGGATTTTAGAATTAAATTTGGTATTGAATTAAATAATGATTGTCGATTTTTATTAAGTTTATCAAAAGCTCCTGCTTTAACTAATCCCTCTAATTGTAACTTATTTATATCTTTTGGATTTACTCTATTTATAAAATCATTTATTGATTTAAATTTTCCTTTATCTAATCTTTCTTTTACAATATTTGATATTGCTTCAAAACCTACTGCTTTAATGCCGCCTAATGCATAATAAAAGTTTTCATCATCTGATTTAAAATCAGCAAAACAATCATTAATATCTGGTCTAACAATATTAATATTCAATCTTTTTAATTCTTCATAAAATTCACCTAATTTATTTTGATTTGAAATATCCATAGTCATCGATGCTGCAATAAATTCTTTTGGAAAATATGTTTTCAAGAATGCTGTTTGGTAAGAGATAATTGCATAAGCTGCTGCATGGCTTTTATTAAACCCATATTCAGCAAATGGTTCAATCTTTAAAAATATTCCTGCTGCAACATCTTTAGCAATACCTTTTTTAACTGCTCCAGCTATAAAACTTTGTTTTTGTTTTTCTAACTCAGCTCTCTTTTTTTTACCCATTGCTCTTCTTAATAGATCTGCTTGTCCAGCTGTAAATCCAGATAATTTTTGAGCAATCTGCATTACTTGTTCTTGATAAATTATAACTCCGTATGTCGGTTTTAGAATTTCCTCTAATAAAGGATGAAGATAATCTGGAGTTTGTTTACCATGTTTACAATCATTATAAGTTGAAATGTTGTTCATAGGTCCTGGTCTATAAAGAGCAACTAATGCTATAATATCTTCAATATGATTAGGTTTCATTTGCACAAGTGCTTCTCTCATACCAGCACTTTCAATTTGAAATAATCCAACAGTTTTTCCTGACGAGAGCAATTCAAAAACTTTTTGATCTTCAAAATTGATATTTTGAATGTCAAATTCTTTATTTTTTTTTCTAATTAATTTTTGAGTATTATTTATTACAGTGAGGGTTTTTAAACCTAAAAAATCAAATTTTATTAATCCTGCATTCTCAGCAGAATACATATCGAATTGTGTGGATGGTAATAATAAATTTGTCGAGAAGTCTTTATATAAGGGAACAACTTCTTTAAGCTTTTTATCTGCTATAACAACACCAGCAGCATGTGTAGCAACATTTCTATTTAATCCCTCTAATTTTAAAGATAGATCTGTGAGTTTTTTTACTCTTGTATCTTCTTTGATGAGTTTTTGTAATCTTGGCTCCCCAGATATACATTCTGTAAGATTTTGTGGACGAGATGGATCAAAAGGAATCATTTTCGATATACTATCAACAAAACCATAAGTTAAGCCTAAAACTCTTCCAACATCTCTTATAACCATTCTAGCTTTAAGTTTTCCAAATGTAATTATATGTGCAACACTATCTTTATATTTCTTAGTTAGATAATCAAAAACTAAATCTCTTTTTTCTTCACAAAAATCTATATCAAAATCAGGCATAGAAATTCGATCAGGATTTAAAAATCTTTCAAAAATCAAATTAAATCTTATTGGATCTACATCTGTTATTGATAAACACCAGGCAACTAATGAACCTGCCCCTGAGCCTCTACCAGGTCCCACTGGAATATCATTATCTTTTGCCCATTTTATATAGTCAGAAACAATTAAAAAGTAACTAGCATATTTCATTTCTATAATAATATTTAATTCATGATCTAATCTATCTTTGTATTTAATAAAATTTTTATCAGATGAAAAATTCATTTCACTAATATTAAAGATTTTTCTCAATTTTTCTTTTAAACCATCATAAGATTCTTTTTTTAAAATATTTTCTGCATTTTCACCTTTTTCAGAACTAATATTGGGAAGAATAGGTTTAGAAAAAAGTGGTCTAAAATTACATCTAAATGGAAAATTATAATTATTTTCTAAAGCTTCTGGTAAATCTTTAAATAATTCAAACATTTCATGATCATTCTTAAGATAATGTTGGTCGCTTAATTTAATTCTATTTTTTTCATTTATATAAGTTTTGTTTTTGATACAAATTAAAGCATCATGTGCTTCATGCATATTTTTATCTAAATAAAAAACTTCATTTGTCGCAATTAATGGGATTTCAAGTTCAGAAGATTTGTTTAAATTAAATTTTTCAAAGCTTAACTCATTTACGTCACCATGGCGTTGAATCTCTAAATAAAATCTGTCAGAATAACTTTGCTTAAATCTTTTATATAATTCATTTATTTCAGAAAATTTTCCTTTATCAAATAGTTTTCCAACTAAACCAAAAATAGTTCCTGAGAAAACAGATACTCCTGAATTATTTATGAAAATTTCATCAAGATTAAGATATGGTTCAGAAGATTCATGATTATTTAGATATGATAAAGATGATAGCTCAATAATTCTTTTATAACCCTCTTCATTTAAAGCAAATAGAGGCAATAAACCAATAGTATCCCCTGTCTTAAAATTTATCTGAGTTCCAATAATAGGTTGAGTGCCTGAGCTAGATATTTTTTCAGCAAATTCTAAAGCTCCACATAGATTTGAAGTGTCACATAATGCCAGAGATTTTAACTTATTTTTTTTTGCAATATCTTTTAGTTCATCAATTTTAACAGCTCCTTCACATATTGAATATTGTGAATGTATTTTAATATTATTGAAACTTTGATTTTTAGAGTCGACCATTGATAGTTTTAATATTACCATTAACCATCTCTAATAAGCAATCAGCCTTATTAGCAAAAAATCTATTATGAGTTGCAAAAATGATAAGTCTTTTTTTATTTATTTGATTCTTTAGAAGTTCAAACACATTTTTTGCTGTTTCAAAATCTAAACTTCCTGTTGGTTCGTCAGCCAATATAATTTGTGGATCATTAATTAAAGCTCTAGCTATTGAAATTCTTTGTTTTTCACCTCCTGATAATTCAGAAGGGTAATGATCTGATCTACTTAAAAGACCAACTTTTTTTAAAAGACTTTTAGATTTTATAATTGCCTCATCTTTTTTATTTCCAGCAGCTAAACTTGATAAGTAAATATTTTCTAAAGATGTAAAATCAGGTAATAAATTGTCCTGCTGATATATAATACCTATCTTGTTTGCTCTTATTACATCATTGTTTTTTGTTTTATTGAAATTAATTTTTTCTTTTTCAAAGAAAATTGAACCTGAATTCGGTCTATCTATTAATGATAATAGATTTAATAAAGTTGATTTACCTGATCCCGAAGGACCAATTAAAGAATATACTTTTCCTTTTTTGAAATTATATGACAATTTTTTCAAAACATTTATTCTTTTCAAAGTATCAAAAGACTTATTTATATTTTTAAGTTGTATTAAATTATTCATATTTTAATGCTTTTATTGGATCTAATTTAGCAGCTTTTAATGCAGGAAAAATTGACACAATCACTGTAATCAATATGGAGCACAACGAAATTATAAAAATTGAAAGTAAATTAATCTCCGAAGGCATTGTGCTTAAAAAATAAATCTCTTCGGGAAATAGTTGTATATTGAATATTGTGCTTAAAAAAAGACGTAAATTCTCTACATAAAGTGAAAAAGTTACTCCTAAAATTATTCCGAAAATTGTTGCTGTTGTTCCAATAATTACACCAATTAAAAAAAAGATTTTAATTATAGATTTATTTAAAACTCCAATGGATTTTAAAATTGCAATTTCTCTAGTTTTATTTTTTACTAATATTGTTAACCCCGAAATGATATTAAAAGCAGCAACAATTATTATAAGAGACAATATAATAAACATTACATTTCTCTCTACCTTTAAGGCTGAAAATAATGATTTATTCATATCAGACCAACTATAAATGAATTCATCTGGGAAAATTGTTTGAATTATTGATTTTTGACTATCAATTTTCTGAGGATTATGAAGATAAATTTCTAGATTTCTTTCGTTTTCACTAAGATTAAAAAATTCTTCTAAAGTTTTTAAATTTATAAATGCAATATTATTATCAAAATCAGCAAGGCCACTTTCAAAAATAGACGTGACTATAAAAGTTTTCTGTTTAGGTAAAGTTCCAATAATAGTTTGTAAACCAGCAGAAGACATTATAGTTATACTGTCACCTATCTTAAGATCTAAGTTAAAACTCAGTTCTTTGCCAATAGAGATATAATTTTTAATAAGTTTTTCTTTATTTCCTAAAAAATTACCTTTGTTGATTATCTCTAAGTTTCGAAAATCCTTGTTCTCATAACCTCTTAGAATAATACCCTTAGAATTATTTTTTTTTATTAATATTGCTTCACCTGTATTACTTAAGACTAAATTTTTAGAAATTAGATCAAGTTTTTGTAAATTTGAATTGTTTATATTAATTCTTTTATCATAAGGCTTTACAGTTATATGAGAATTAAAGCCAACTATTTTGTTGATAAGTTCTGTACGGAAACCATTCATGACTGACATAACAATTATTAAAACAGAGACACCAAGACTTATTCCAATAAATGAAAAAATTGAAATTACATTTAAAAAACCATCTTTTTTTTTGGCTTTTAAAAATCGTAAAGTAATTTCTTTTTCTAAAGTAGAAATCAATTTTTTTCTTTTTGTTTATTTATTTTTTCAATGATACTTTTAAGATTAATTTTTGATGTATTTTCACCAATTTCTTTAAACTCTAAATTATCACCATCAGTTTGATTACCAATAATTATTTGATAAGGGGCTCCAATTAAATTCATCTTCTTTAATTTTGATGAAAAATTTTCTTCAGTATCATCAATAATTGCATCTATATTATTTTTTTTAAGTTCTAAATAAATTTTATTTGCTTTTTCAAGTGATGAAGTATCATTTTTATTGACCATCGGGATAATAGATAAATCATATGGAGCAACAGATACTGGCCATTTCATTATTTCGTTTTTCTCATCATATTTTGCCTCAATTATTGCACCAACTAACCTTGATACTCCAATTCCATATGAACCCATTTTAACAAAATTTTTTTTACCTCCTGGTAGATCAACTGAAGCATTCATTGGTTTAGAATATTTGTCTCCAAAATAAAATATATGGCCTACTTCAATACCTTTTGTTATAAGCCGATTATCTTTATTTACTTTTTTTTCAAATTCTTCTTTATTAAATTTTTCGTCTGTTACAGAATAAAATTCTTGATATTTATTTCTTAAGTTTTCTAGTGATTTTTTTTCTATTAGTGTTCCACTACTTTCAACCTCAAATATTCTTTTATCAGTGAAAATTTTACTTTCACCTGTTTCAGCAAGTATAATAAATTCATGCGAAAGGTTACCACCAATTGGCCCGGTATCAGCTGCCATAGGTATTGCTGTAAGTTCTAGTCTTTTAAATGTCTTAAGATATGAAAGAAAAAATTTATTATATGAATATAGTGCTTCTTCATCATCTACATCAAATGAATATGCATCTTTCATAAAAAATTCTCTACATCTCATTATGCCAAATCTGGGTCTTATCTCATCTCTAAACTTCCACTGAATATGATATAAAAGTTGTGGTAAAGATTTATATGATTTGATACTTGCTCTAAAAATGTCTGTGACTAATTCTTCGTTTGTAGGTCCATAAAGCATCTCCCTGTTTTGACGATCTTTGATTCTTAACATTTCTTCGCCATAATCCTCATATCTTCCACTTTCTTTCCAAATTTCACTTGATTGAATTGTTGGCATCAAAATTTCTTGTGCACCAATCTTATCTTGTTCCTCTCTAACTATTTTTTCAATTTTTTTCATTACTTTAAATCCAAGGGGTAGCCATGAATATATTCCTGAAGATGATTGTTTAATCATTCCCACTCTTAACATAAGTTGATGTGATTTAATTTTTGCCTCAGAGGGATTGTTTTTTAATATAGGTACAAAAGATTTTGATAGAAGCATTTTAAATAATAATATTTCTTAAATTTAAATATTCAAACCTCATTAATAAATAAATTATTATGAAAATAACACTTGTAATACCAGTACAATATATAAATTTCTTAAGCATTTTGGGGTTCTCAGGTGATCCGGGATCTTCTCCCTCAATTTTAACAGTTTTTTCTCTATTTACATCCACTGGTAGAATAGCAAAAAAAACTATCCACCAAATGATAATGTAAATTATAGCTAATCCTGTAATACTCATTAAATTTTAACCAGATTAATATTTGTGAATGGTTTTTTTCCAGTTTTTTCTTTAGTAAATTTTCTACAAGCTATTTTAAGAGCGTCAATCAGATGATGTTCTTGTTTTTTGTTATCTAATTTAAAAGTTCTAGATGTTTTTTCAATTTCTTCCTCTAAACCATATATAAACTCTTCTTTTTCATTTATTGGCAATCCTTTAAAACTGAAAATAGGATTATTATGAATATTTCCTTTTGGAGTAATTAAAATAGTAACCTCTAAATAACCATTTGCGCTTAAATTTCGTCTATCTTTTATAGAGATTGAATCTTCCTCTACACTTATATTGCCATCTAAAAATAATCTACCACTTGGTGCTTTGTCATAGACTTCTGGAATATCTACCGGGGATAATTTAACAATATCTCCATTTTCAACTTGTACCGGATGAGGTACTTGCATTTCTTTCGCAAAACTTATGTGTTCAATCATATGTCTATGTTCACCATGTACAGGTATTACACATTTTGGTTTAATCCACTTATACATATCTTTTAAATCTTCTCTATTTGGATGACCTGACACATGAACAAAATCTGTTTCCTCAGAAATTACTTCTATACCATCTTTAACTAATTGATTATGTAGTTTAAATAATTTTTTTTCATTACCAGGTATTATCTTAGAGGAAAAAATAACAGCATCGTCTTTCTCTAAAAAAACATCAGGATGAATAGAGTTTGAAATCCTCATCATGGCTCCCATGGGTTCGCCTTGACTGCCTGTACATAAATAAATAATTTTTTCTCTTGGAAAATTTTTTGCTTCTCTTGGGTCTAATGGTTCAATTGTGTTTTTTAAATAACCACACTGCCTCGCCGCTTTAAAAATTCTATGCATAGATCTTCCTATAAGAGATATTTGTCGTCCCGTTTCTTTAGCGCAAAAAAAAGCTGTTTCCATTCTTGCTACATTTGAGGCAAATGATGTGATCAATACTCTTTTTTTAAGTCTACTAACAATTTTAAGTAAATTTTTTCTTACTTCTAATTCTGATCCTGACCTACCAGCGCTAAAAACATTTGTAGAGTCACAAATCATAGCTAAAACACCTTCTTCACCAATTTCTTTTAATCTTTTTGAATTTATTTTATCTCCTATTAAAGGATCAGGGTCTACTTTCCAATCTCCTGTATGTAGAATAATACCTGCTGGTGTTTTTATTCTCAAACCATTTGGCTCAAGTATTGAATGAGTTAATGTTATATATTCAATTTCAAAAGGACCTAAAGACACATTTCCGTTTAACTCAACTATTTTTAAATCTTTTGTTATATCTATTTGTTTTTCTTTGAATTTTTCTTTGATTAAAATCGCAGTAAAAGGAGTTGCATAAATCTTACATTTTAATTGGGGCCACAAATGAGCAATAGCTCCTATATGATCTTCATGTGCATGAGTTAATATTATTCCTAAAAGATTATCTTTTTTTTCAACAATGAATCCAGGGTCTGGATAAATAACGTCAACTCCAGGAACTGTATCATCGGCAAATGTTACTCCAATATCTACCATAATCCAATTATGATTGCCTGGTTTACCATAGGCAAACAAATTCATATTCATTCCTATTTCGCCTGAGCCACCTAGTGGACAGAATAATAATTCATCTTTCATTTTATTTAATTAAATTTGAGGCTTTTATTAAACCTTTAATAGTAATATCTTTATTATGTATTACTTTTGTTTTTATAGACTTTTTAAACAAACTTGAAAATCCTCCTGTAATAATCACTTTAAAAGATTTTTTAGTTTCTTTCATTATTAAACTGATTATATTATCAATTAATCCTGAATAACCCCAAAAAAAACCTGACCTAACTGCATTAATTGTGTTCACGCC
>CACPOL010000002.1 GCA_902635545.1 uncultured Pelagibacteraceae bacterium | reverse complement strand
TTTATCAACAAAATCAAATTTACAAATACTATTTATGTTCTTAGTATTATCACCTTCGTTCATACTTCTTGTTAAGGACATGATAAAAACTTTGTTTTTTTTCAAATATTTTATATCAGCAGTTTTTACTTTAGCTTCTGCACAAAAAGCAGAAATTAATTGTAATCCTTCATGATCAGTTGCTATGATTTTTGCTAAATATTTTTTATTCACTAATTTACTCTTCGTATATTTGCACCAACCTTCTTCAGTTTTTTTTCAATATTTTCATAACCTCTATCTAGATGATAGATTCTATTAATCACTGATTTTCCATTTGCACTCAAAGCAGCAAGTATTAATGACACAGAGGCCCTTAAATCAGTTGCCATTAATTCTGCCGCTGCAAATTTTATTTTTCCCTCGACAATAGCTTTATTACCTTTTATAGAAATCTTAGCACCCATTCTATTAAGCTCAGCTACATGCATAAATCTATTTTCGAAAATTTCCTCTTTAATAAAAGATTTTTTATTTGCTTTGCATAGTAGTACCATAATTTGTGCTTGCAAATCTGTTGGAAATCCTGGGTAAGGTGCAGTTTTAATATTTATATTTTTAATTTTTTTTGTCTCCAAAATATTTATTTCATTTTTCTTTTCTTTTATTTTTACTCCTATCTTTTTTAAAATTTTAATTTCTGTTTTAATTATTTTGGGTTCAATACCTTTTATTTTAAGGTTACCCCCTGTTAAAGCACCAGCTATCAAATAAGTGCCTGCCTCAATTCGATCTGCCATAACATTATAAGTTACCTCATTAGTTTTTTCTACTCCTTGAATTTTAATAGACCTTTTTGAAATCCATTTTAAATTGCATCCCATTTTTTTTAAAAAATTTACTAGATCACATATTTCTGGTTCGATTGCACAGTTTGATAAAATTGTTATACCTTTTGCGAAACATGCGGCAATAATTAGATTTTCCGTTGCTCCAACAGAAATTTTAGAAAACTTTATTTTTGCTCCTACTAGACCATTTGGTGCTTTCGCATAAACATAACCTTGAATGATTTTATATTTTACTCCAAGTTTTGACAAAGCTTTTAAATGGATATCTATTGGTCTAGTTCCTATTGCACATCCTCCCGGTAAGGATACTTTTGCTTCTCCTAGCTTTGCTAAAAGAGGTCCTAGAACCAATATGCCAGCTCTCATTGTTTTTACTAAATTGTATGAGGCAAATTTTTTTTTTTGATTATAATTATCTATGATTAATTGATCTTTATATCTTTTAACAAATGATCCTAAAGATTTTAAAACTAATAACATTGTCTCTATGTCATTTACTTTTGGTAAATTTGTCAAAAAAACTTTTTTATTAGATAAAAGAGTTGCAGCAAGAATTGGTAACGATGCGTTTTTAGAACCAGATATTTTTATTTGTCCTCTGAGCTTATTTGCTCCAAAGACTTCTAATTTTTTCATTTTACACTTTAGGTAAAGTTACACCTGATTGACCCATATATTTACCTTTTCTATCTGAATAAGTCACCTCAGGTTTCTCATTCCCTTTAAGAAATATAAATTGGGCAACTCCTTCATTAGCATATATTTTTGCTGGCAGAGGAGTTGTGTTAGAAAATTCTAAGGTAACATGTCCTTCCCACCCTGGTTCTAATGGAGTTACGTTTACAATAATACCACATCTTGCATATGTAGATTTTCCTAAACAAATTACTAAAACATCTTTTGGAATTTTAAATCTTTCAATTGTTCTGGCTAAAACAAATGAATTAGGGGGAATGATGCATTCAGAAGAATTTTTTGATACAAAATTTGATGATTTAAAATTTTTTGGATCTACTATCTCTGAATTTACATTTGTAAAAATTTTGAATTCATCTGCTACTCTAGCATCATAACCATAGGATGATAAACCATATGAAATCTTATTTCCTCTTACTTGTGCATTTTCAAAAGGAACAATCATTTTTTCCTCAAGTGACATTTTCCTTATCCACTTATCAGAAAGTACTGGCATTATTTATTTTTCTTTTTATTTTTTTTTTGAAAAACTTTTCTTTTTTTGAGATTTCTTTTCAAAGCTAAACCTAACCTTTCATCTTTATCTTTGTTTTTCATTCTTTATTCGGGTTAGTCAAAAAATCTAGGGTAATTGGTTTTGAAATATCTAAAGGTTTTTCTTTATTTTCATTTTTTTTCGGGCCTTCTTTAGCTAACCTTTTTGCTTTTTTTTCAGCAAGCTTTTTCTCCCTCTTTGCTTGCTTTTCCATAAGTTTAATTCCTTTGGTAGATTTATAATCGTAATGAATGCCCATAAAATTTCTTTAAGTAAATGTATAATTCAAAATGACCAAAAAATTAAGGCAATAATTTGAAAAAATGCTTTTTTTTAGGTATAGCATAATAATATTAAGTCTGCCCCTATAGTTAAATGGCATAACATGTCCATGGTAAGGACAAATTTCAAGTTCGATTCTTGGTTGGGGCACCAAAAAATTTTTTTATTTAAAAAACTTCTTTATTACAATTATTATTAAATTTTTTATTGTTCTAAAAATTTCGAACTTAGGTATTTTTGAATGACCTTTAGACCTATCTTTAAAAATAATCGGAATTTCTTTAATATTAATACCAAGGCTATTTATTTGAAATATTGTATCCATAAAAAAACTATATCCTTTGCTTTGAACAAGATTTAAATCAAAATTTTTTAATTTATTTAAGTTAAAACCTCTATAAGAAGTAGTATACTCACTTATTCCAATATTTAGAAAATATTTGATAATTAAATTACCATATTTGCTCAAGAACAATCTTTTTTTCTTCATTAAACATTCACCACCATCTATATATCTTGAGCCAATAACAAATGGATATTTTTCTAATTCTAATATAAAGTTTTTAAGTTCTCTAGGATCATGAGATAAATCAGCATCCATTGAAATAAATAAATCATAATTTTTTTCTTTAGCAAATTTAAAAGCATTCTTATGTGCTGTATCTAGCCCTTCTTTCTTCTCTCTAATCATTAAGAATAAATTTTTATAAATTCGTTGTAAATTTTCTACTTTAGAAGCAGTACCGTCCGGAGAGTTATCATCAATTATCAATATATCGAGGTTTAAATTTTGATTTTCAATAGTTTGAATTAGTTTTACAATATTTTCAGATTCATTATATGTAGCTGTAAAAACTAATATTTTTTTAGTCGACGACATTGTATAAATATAGCTATGAAAGATTTAAATGCAATTATTGTTGGCGGAACTGGTCAATTTGGGCTTACAATCGCCCAGATATTAATTAAGAAAAAATATAAAGTAATAATTACAACTAGATCTTTAATCAAAAGAAAAAAAATTATAAATCAATACAAAAAAATTAAATTTCTAAAATTAAATATTTACAATAAAATTGAAATTGAAAAAATATTAAATAAATTTAAACCGAAAATTATTTTTTACTTTGCGGGTCAAAGCTCGCCCAAAAAATCATTTACCAGAAAAAAAGAAACATTTAAAAGCAATGTAATTGGATGTAAATATATTTTAGAAATTTTAAAAAAAAATAAAAGTCAATGTAAATTTCTTAATGCAACCTCTTCAGAAATGTTTGGCAATATTAAAAATAAAATTAAACTTAAGTCTTTAAAAAAACCTTACAGTCCTTATGGTTTTGCAAAACTCAAATCATTTAATATAACAAAAAAATTTAGAGACCATTATAATGTAAAAGCATACAATGCTATTATCTTTAACACAGAGTCTTTTTTAAGGGACAAAAATTTTTTAATTCCAAAAATTTGTATTGCTGCAATCAATGCAAAAAAAAATGGAAAAAGGACTGCTTTTGGTAACATAAATATAGTTAGAGAATGGAATTGGTGTGATGAACAATCAAAATATTTAATTAAATTTCTAGAGAAAAAGCCACAAGATTTTATTCTCTCAAATGGAAAATTTTATTCAGCAAGACAAATGATAAAATTTGCTTTTAATTATTTTAATTTAAATTATAAAAAATATACTTATTTAGATAATAACCACCTCAGAAAAAATGAAGTGAAGAAAAAAATATCTGATTATCGTTCATGTCTAAAAAGAAATAAAATCAAAAGAAAATCAATGATTTTTGGAAAAAAAATAATAGAAATGATGATTGAAAATTTTATTTATGGAAAAAAACTTTAATAAATTTTTTTTATATTACCTGATAACTCTTTTTATATTTGGCACTTTTTTTTTATATCAAAAACATACAGTTGGAAATGACTCAACAATATCAGAATGGTTGATCAACTACGAAGGAGGTTTTACTAAAAGAGGTATAATTGGACAATTATCTATATATCTATCAAATTTCTTTAAACTAACTTTAAGAGAGACTATTTTATTTTTACAGGTTTCGATATTTCTTACTTATTTTTATTTTATCTATTCTTTCTTTAAAAACTTAGGAAAAAACAAAATTTTTTTGCTTTCAATTTTTACTCCAATATTCATTCTATACCCTATTGCTGAAATTGAGGTATTAATTAGAAAAGAAGTATTTATTTTTATATTTTTTTTTCTTTATCTAATTTTACAAAAGAGTGTTCATAAAACTATATATAAAATTGTAGTTTTACCTTTATCTGTTTTGATTTGGGAACCTGTTGTATTTTTTTTTTCTTTCTGGTTGGCAATAGATATAATTGAGGAAAGAATTAAAAAAATAGATAAAAACTTTTTCAAAATTATTCTTTCTTTTTTACCAGCTTTCATTATTTGTGTTTATATTGCTCTTAATCCAATCTCAGAAGAAAACCATTCATATATGGCATGGATTTTAAAAAGTTATTTTAACGAAAATTGTTATATGTCGTGTTCAATGTTAATAAAAAAATCTACAATAATTCAACAATTTACTGTAAATTTTGAGAGCTACTCTTTTATTGTTTTTTTTAGATATTTTTTAATAATATTAATAGGTTTTGGACCACTATTTTATTTAGCTAAATATTCTCTTTTCTTAAAAAAATCATACTCATTATTTAATAATTTTAACAACTTATTAGTACCGTTGCTAATTCTTTTAACGCCTGCTCTATTGTTGTTTGCCATGGGTTCAGATTGGGGAAGATGGGTAAATATCAGTTATTTTTTTTCAATAATTTTTTATTTTTATTTGTTAAAGAAAAAATTTATATCATTGAATGAAAATATTTTTAAAAATAAATTAATTATATTAATAACAAAAAAAAAATTATTTATAATTTTTTTTATAATTTATTGTTTTGGTTGGAATCCAAAAACTGCTATTACAGGTGATGTAGCCTCCAAACCAGGTTATCAAATACCAAGAAAAGCCATTAAGATTTTATATTATAAACACATAAAAGATTAATTTTTTTTGTCATAAAATATACGCTTTAAAAAATAAGTTATTAATATTAAAAAAATAAATGCTCCAATTGGTTGATAAATTTCAGGTAAAAAGATCAAATCAGTTATTGATGGAAATTTTAGATTTTGATCTATAATTTTTTCAAGTCCACTACCAAGTGAAACAATCAAAAACAATTGTGGGAAAAGACCTAATAGTGTTGCCCAGAAAAAATTAGATGCTTTTACATTAAATATACAAGGAAGAAGGTTAGATATACCAAAAGGTACTCCTCCAATAAAACGGTAAAATAATAAATAAATAAACTCAGATTTTTTAAATTTTTCCTCTAAATTTTTAAATTTAGATGAAAATTTTTCTTTTATTATATCTTTTAAAAAGTAATTACCAAAAGTATACAATATTGTTGCACCAAAACTCATTCCAAAAATTAATAAAAAAATTCCTAGCCATTTACCAAAAATAAATCCTGCTATTAATGCTAATGGAGAGCCAAAACCCAATAAAAATACCCATATTATTGTTCCAATAAAAAAAGATAAAGACAACAAAATCAAATTTGAATTCTTTAGATCAAAAAAATAATCTCTATTATTTTTGATAAAATCATAGCTTCCAATTTCTTGTAAGCTAAATTTTGAAAAGAGTAATATTAAAAATGAAGAAAGTATAATTAAATAAATTAAGCCTAATATTATTTTAATTTTTTTTACTTTTTGCATAATTATTTATAGTAATTATAAAATCTTCTATTTGCTATTTATATATATAATCTTTATAAAGGGCCAAATTTAACAAAAAATTTAAGTATATTTATGAAACGAACATATCAACCATCAAAAAAAAAGAGGGCAAGAAAACACGGTTTTAGGTCAAAAATGAAAACTAGAGGTGGAAGAAAACTTTTAGCTCGCAGACGTGCGAAAGGTAGAAAATCATTAACAGTTTCTGGATAATAAATGAAAAGCAAAATAATTGCTCTTTCCAAAAACGAAGATTTTAAAATTTTGATAAAAAAAAGTAAAATTAATAATAGATATATAGCTATATATTTTGGAAAACTCAAAAATAAAAAATTAAACAAATTGAATATAAGTTTTGTTACAAAAAAAAAAATTGGTAATGCTGTAAAAAGAAATAAAATTAAAAGAAGATTGAAAAATATTTTAAACGAGGCAATAATGAAATTTCAGTTAAATTTAAATTATTCATACCTTGTTATTGCTAAGTCAACTATGTTAAACAACGAATATGCAATTATAAAAGAAACAATATTTAAAGATTTAAAAAAAATTAACTAATGAAAATTATGGTAAATATTTTAATAGCCTTTGTTAAACTCTACAAAGTATTTATAAGTCCTTTTTTAATTCCATCCTGCAGATATCTTCCAACATGTTCTGAATACACAATAGATTGTCTTAAAACTTTTGGATTAAGAAAAGGTATTTTTTTATCTATTAAAAGGATTTTATCTTGTCACCCCATTAAAAAATTAGGAGGTGGTCATGGTTATCATCCAGTTATAAAAAAAGCAAAGGATAAATAATGGACTCAAAAAACGTAATAGCCGCAATCTCTTTAAGTGTTGCCGTAATAATTTTATATTCTTTATTTTTCCCACCAACTCCTCAAAAAATAGATAAAAATGAAAATACAAAAACTGAGATACAAAAAAATACTGATACTCCAACATTAGATAATAATGATGAAATTAAAAAATTAACAAGAGAAGAAGCTTTATCAGAAAGTGAAAGAATAAAGTTTGAGAATGAAAATATTATAGGTTCTATTTCTCTTAAAGGCGCAAGGATAGATGATCTTACATTCAAAAATTATAATGTAAAACTTAACGATGATAAAAAAGTAACATTATTAAGCCCTCAGAAATTCACAAATGGATATTTGGTTGAGTCAGGATTCGTTACTACAAATAAAAATATAGATATTCCAAATTCTTCAACTATTTGGAAAATAACTGGAAATAAACTTTTAACTGAAAATAATCCTATAAATTTAACATGGACTAACTCACAAGGTATTAAATTTGAAAAAGAAATAAGTTTAGACAATGAATTTTTATTTTCTATTAAAGAAAAAGTTATAAATACAACAGACAAAACTTATAATTTTTATTCTTATGGTCAAATCATAAGAAATAAAATGCCAGAAATATCTGGATTTTATATATTACATGAGGGTTTTTTATCAGTTCTAGATGATGAACTAATTGAAGAAGATTATGATGATATACAAGAAAACAAATTTACTAAAATAGCCAATGAAGGATTTTTGGGAATATCTGATAAATTTTGGATAACATCTATTATCCCTCCAAAAAAAAAAGAATTTAAAACAACTTTTGACTATAAAAATAAATTTAGAGCAAACTATATTTCAACTGAAGGTATAGAGGTTGGTCCGAAAAGTTCTATAAGCGAACAACTGCAATTTATTATTGCGGCTAAGAGAGTAAATGTAATTGATGGATATGCTAAAAATTTAGAAATTAATAAATTTGACTTAGCAATTGACTGGGGTTTTATGTATTTTATCACAAAACCATTATTTTTTGCGTTAGATTATTTTTTTAAATTATTGGGTAATTACGGATTGGCAATAATAGCAGTTACAATTTGTATAAGATTAGCATTTTTTCCTTTGGCCAACTTTAGTTTCAAAAGTATGGGAAAAATGAAACTTTTAGCGCCTGAAATGGCGAGACTCAAAGAATTACATAAAGACGATAAGATGAAATTACAGCAAGAGATGATGGCACTTTATAAGAAAGAAAAAGTTAATCCTATGAGTGGTTGTTTGCCAATACTTGTACAAATCCCTGTTTTTTTTGCTTTATATAAAGTTTTATTTGTTACGATTGAAATGAGACACATGCCATTTTACGGATGGATACAGGATTTAAGTGACAGAGACCCAACATCAATATTTAATCTTTTTGGGGTAATACCATGGGATCCACCAACATTTTTGCTAATTGGAGCTTGGCCAGTTGCAATGGGAGTAACAATGTGGATACAACAAAAACTTAATCCTGCACCACCTGACCCTGTACAAGCAAAAATTTTTATGTTTTTTCCTTTATTTTTAACAGTGATTTTAGCCCCGTTTCCAGCTGGCTTAGTTATCTACTGGACTTTCAATAATATTTTTACAATGTTGCAACAAGTAATTGTTCAAAGGAAAATGACTGTAAAAACAAAATAAATATCATTTAAAAAAAATAATGGATTTAAAAAAAATATTACCTGAAAACGGTCCTCCAGTTAACGAGGTCTCTAAATATATTGAGAAATACAAGAATGACTTAATAGTAATTAAATATGGAGGAAATGTTTTTATCGATAGGAGTATTTTTAATAATTTTATAAATGATATTTGCATACTAAATAAATTAGGACTTTCTATTGTCATTGTACATGGTGGTGGGCCAAGAATAAAAAGAGAATTAGAAAAATCTAATATAAAGACAAAATTTATCAGAGGTTTAAGAGTAACTGATGAAAAAATTATAAAAATTGTTGAAAATGTTCTGATTGATTTTAATAATGACATTGTCAATTCTCTTAAGAAAAAAGGATCTGAGGCAATTTCAATTAATACAAAAGAAAATAATGTTATTGAGGTTATTCCTGAGACAGAAGATCTTGGCTTCGTTGGAATACCCAAAAAAGTAAATACAAATGTTATCGAAAATTTTATTAAAAGAGATTTAATTCCTATCATCTCTCCTTTAGGTTTAGGTGTGAACCACCAAGCTTATAATATTAATGGAGATACTGCTGCGGGAGCAATTGCAAAATCTTTAAAATCTAGACGACTGCTCTTAATGACTAATGTTGAGGGTGTATTAGATAAGAATAAAAATTTAATTGAAGATTTATCATCGTCAGAGATTTTAAAAATGGTTAATGAAGAAATTATTACCGAAGGTATGATACCTAAAATTAATACTTGTTTAGATGCAGTAAATAATGGAGTTAAAGCTGTTGGTATAATTGATGGTAGAAAAAAACATTCAATATTATTTGAAATATTTTCAGACAAAGGCTCAGGAACTCTAATTAGAAAATGAAAAATATTAAGGAATTAAAGTATCTTCTTTTGGATCTCGATGGCGTTTGCTATGGTAAACATAATAATTATTCTTTAGAAAAAGTATTTGGTCAAGTATCTCAAAGAATGACCATGTTTATTTCTAAAAAACTAAAAATAAGTATGGAAAAAGCTAAAGAACTTCAAACCAATTATTTTTATAAATACAACACAAGCTTAAACGGTCTCATGATACACCATGATATACTGCCAGAAGAATTCTTAAAATATGTACATGAAATAGATTTATCCTTTATGAAAGAAGACAAGATAATGAGAAATGAGCTTGAAAAGTTAGATATGGAAAAATTTATTTTTACCAATGGAAGTGCTGAACACGCTAAAAATATTTTAACTCATCTTGGTATTTATGATCTTTTTGGAAGGGATAAAATATTTGATATTAAAGATGCTAGATACGTGCCTAAGCCTGAAGCGAAAACTTTTGACCTAATGGTTAAAAAATTTGGTATTAATCCGAAAAATACTATTTATGTAGAAGATATTGCAAAAAATCTAAGTATAGGTCACAAAAAGGGCTGTACAACTGTTTGGTTAATTAATGATGAGTATTTTGGAAAGTTGGACTCAGATAAAGACTATATCTCTCATAAAATTGAAAATCTGTCTTTATTTCTCAAAGAAATAAGGTTATTAAAAAGTTAGTAAATTATGTCTTTAGAAAAAATTATTAATGATGCTTGGGAAAACAAAGATCAAGTTAATCAAAACTCTGACAAAAAACTTAAAGATTCAATAAACCAAATAATTTCTGAATTAGATAGTGGAAAAGTTAGGGTTGCTGAAAAAATTGATGGAATGTGGATAACACATCAACATATTAAAAAAGCTATTATGTTAAGTTTTAGAATTTACCCAATGGAAAATTTAAATGGTCCTTACAGTAGTTGGTTTGATAAAGCACACTTATTAAAAGGTAAAACAGCTGGATGGTCCAAAGAAGATCATGAAAAAGCGGGTTTTAGAATGGTACCAAACTCACCAGTTAGAAAAGGATCGTTCGTTGGAAAAAATGCTGTATTAATGCCATGCTATGTAAATATCGGGGCTTACATTGATGAAGGAACAATGATTGATACATTTGCTAGAGCAGGGAGTTGTTGTCAGATAGGAAAAAATTGTCATATTTCTGCTGGCTCTGGAGTGGGTGGGGTATTAGAACCTGCACAAGCTCTTCCAACAATTATCGAAGATAATGTTTTTTTGGGCGCAATGTCTGAGGTAGTTGAGGGAGTTATAGTAGGAGAAGGATCAGTTTTAAGTATGGGAATGTATATTGGCCAATCAACAAAAATAGTTGATCGTAAAACTGGTAAAATCATCTATGGAAAAATTCCACCTTATTCAGTTGTAGTGCCTGGTTCATTGCCAGATAAAAAAAATCCTTCAGCTCCATCTTTATATTGTGCAGTAATTATTAAACAAGTTGATGAAAAAACAAGATCAAAAACTTCAGTTAATGATCTTTTGAGAGAATAAATAATGGCTACTATTAATGAGCTTCAATTAGCCAAAAAACTTATAAGATTTCCATCGATAACACCACAAGATGCAGGAGTTATGAAATTTTTAGAAAATAAATTAAAAAAATTAGGATTTAAAACTAAGATAATTGAATTTAAAGAAAAAAATTTTAAGCCTGTAAAAAATCTTTATGCTAAAATAGGAAATAAAAATCCTAATTTTTGTTACGCCGGACACTTAGATGTTGTTGACCCTGGACACATTAATAATTGGACAGTCAAACCATTTAAACCTGCTATAAAAAAAGGTTATTTAATAGGCAGAGGTGCTAATGATATGAAAAGTTCAATAGCTGCTTTTGTTTCTGCAACGAGTATTTTCCTAAATAATAACAAAAAATTCAATGGCTCCATAAGTTTATTAATAACTGGTGATGAGGAAGGTGATGCAATAAATGGAACAAAAAAAGTCGTTGAGTTTTTAAAAAGAAAAAAAGAGAAAATTAATTTTTGCTTAGTTGGAGAGCCTACAAATCCAAATAAATTAGGAGAAATGATAAAAATAGGAAGAAGAGGCAGCATAACTGGTAAACTTTTTATTAAAGGTACACAGGGTCATGTGGCTTATCCACATAGAGCAAATAATCCCTCAACTACCTTAATAAAAATATTAAATGAATTAAAAAATATTAAATTTGATAAAGGAACAAAAAATTTTCAACCAACTAACCTTGAAATTACTAATATAAATATAGGCAATTATGCTGATAACGTAATTCCTGGATCTGCTGAGGCTACTTTTAATATTAGATTTAACGATAAACACTCATCAAAAAATATTAAAATTAGACTTAATAAAATATTTAAGAAAATTTGTAAAAAGAATAGAACTAATTACAAAATAAATTATAAAATTTCTGGTGAAGCTTTTTTAACAAAACCAAATAAAACAACTTTTATGATTCAAAACATCATAAAGAGTATTACAAAAATAAAACCAAAATTTTCTACTACTGGAGGAACATCAGATGCGAGATTTATTAGAAAAATATCTCCATGCTTAGAATTTGGTTTAGTTGGAAAAACAATGCACAAAGTAGATGAAGCAGTATCTTTAAAAGACTTAAAAAATTTAACGAAAATTTATAGAAATATTTTACAAAACTACTTTAAGTGAAAACTGCGATTATAAGTTCAGAGTCCTCAGAAAAACATATAACTGGAGATGGACATCCGGAACAACCTAAAAGAATAATATCTATTAAAAAAAGGTTAGAAAATAGAAAAGACTTAATTTGGAAAAAACCTGAGAAAGTTCCAGAAGAAATATTAAAAATGACTCATTCAAAAGAATATTTAGAGGAAATAAGTAAATCATTTCCGCATAATGGTCTCAAGTTTTTTGATGGAGATACGGTAGTTTCACCTGGAAGTAAGAAAGCAGTGTTTGATGCAGCCGGTTCTGTGATTAAAGCAATAGATGGTATTGAAAATAATGAGTTTAAAAATGCTTTTTGTGCTGTTAGACCTCCGGGACACCACGCAACAAAGAGTAAAGCTATGGGATTTTGTGTAATTAATCAAGCTGGTGTTGCGGTTAACTACTTAGTAAGAAAATATAAATATAAAAGAATTGCTTGTGTCGACTTTGATGTTCATTGGGGTAATGGAAATTATGATGTTATGTATGAAAATAAAAATGCTTTATATATTTCAACTCATCAATACCCCTTCTATCCAGGTGGTGGAACCGAAAAAGATAAAGGAAAATATAATAATTCTTTAAATATTCCTTTACCTGCTGGAACAAACTCACGACAATATTTCAATGCTTTTGAAAGAGTTTTGGATAGATTAATTAACTTTCAACCGGACTTTTTATTATTTTCTGCTGGTTTTGATGCTCACAAAGATGATCCTCTAGCTCAATTTGAATTAAACTCTAAGGATTTTTATGAAATCACTAGAAGAACTCTAAATGCAACTAATCAGTATACCAAAGGTAAAGTTATTTCTATCCTCGAGGGTGGATATGATTTAAATGCACTTGCTGAAAGCGTGAATGAACATGTTAACGCACTCACAGAATTTAGTTGATAAAATTTAATTTCTTAATAAATAGATTTTCATGAAATCTTACAAAATTGTTAAATCAAATATAGATAAAAAAGGTTTAATTGCATCCAAAAATATAAAATTTGGAACTAAAATAATTGAATATAAAGGTAGAATAGTCTCAAATAAAAAAGTAGAAAATGATCCGAAATTTGATAACTCAAAAGATATTTATCTATTTGATTTAAATAAAAGATTTTCCCTTGATGGAGATTTTTCTTGGAATACCGCAAGATTAATCAATCATTCCTGTAATCCAAACTGTGAAGTAGAAAAAATTGGCAACAAACTTTGGATAATGGCCATTCGTGATATAAAAAAAGATGAAGAATTAACATATGATTATGGATTTAGTTTTGACTCAGACTATAAACAATTTCCATGTAAATGCCGCGCAAAAAATTGTTGTGGTTATATAGTGAGAGAAGAAAGCAGGTGGAGAATTAATAAGAAATTTAAAAAGAATATAAGAATTAATAGATAACTTTCTCTAAAAATAGTCCATATGGTGGTGCAGGAGTAGCACATAAACTACGTTTTTTTGATTTTAAAACATTTTTAAACTTTTTAATATCCCATTTTTTTTCACCAAGAACTTTTAAACAACCAACCATAGATCTTACTTGCTGTTGGAGAAAAGACTGAGATTTAAATCTAATTTCAATTATATCTTTTTGTTTTTTTATTTTTACATAATTAATTGTTCTAATTGGACTGATTGATGAACATGTAGAGGCTCTAAAGGTTGAAAAATCTTTTTTGCCCTCTAAAAACTTTGCACCTGATTTTAACATTTCAATATCAATATTCTTTTTTATGTGCCAACCTCTATTTTTATAAATTGATGGATTACTTTCTCGATTAAAAATTACATATTTGTAAATTCTAAACTTAGCGGAATATCGTGAATGGAATTGAGAATTTTTTTTAATAATCGATATAATAGAAATTAGTTTTTTATTCAGGAAATAATTTAAAGAATTCAATAATTTATTTTTATTTAAAATTATTTTTTTTGTATCAAAATGAGCAGACTGCTCAATCGCATGAACTCCAGCGTCTGTTCTTCCTGCACCAATTAATTTAATTTTTGATTTAAGTAATTTTGACAATACCATTTCAACTGATTTTTGAATTGTTTTACCCTTTTTTTGAGTCTGCCAACCATTAAATTTTGATCCCTCATACTCTATTAAAAGTTGATATCTATACATTATTTAAAAAAAAACCTTTTTTTATTCTTGATCCAAGTAAAAATTCTGAAATTTTTTGTGATTTTTTTCCTTCTCTTTGTATCTCAAGAATTTTGATTGATTGATTATTTATACAAGCAATCTCCAATTTATCAGACAAAACTTCACCAGCTTTACCTACTCCATTTCCGACTTCAGCTCTAAGGACCTTATATCTCTGACCGTGAAAATTAAAAAAAGCACCTGGAAAAGGATACAAACCATTAATTTTTCCTAAAATAATCTTAGCTTCATCGTTCCAATCAATTTCACCTTCTGTTTTACTAATTTTTTTTGCATAGGAAGCTTTGTTATCGTCTTGATCAATAAATTTAACTTTATCATTTAATATATTATCTACGTCATCTAATATTTTTTCTGCTGCTAATAGAGATAATTTTTCTGAAACATCTTGAAAATTTTGAATTCTATTAAGATGAATTTTATGAATACTACAAACAGGTCCGCAATCTAACTTTTCATTAATTTTCATAATACTTATTCCTGTTTCATTATCTAAATTCATAATTGATCTTTGAATTGGTGCAGCACCTCTCCATTTGGGGAGAACAGATGCATGGATATTTATAAAACCTTTTTTTGTTAAACTTAAAAATTCCGTAGGAATTATTTGTCCATAAGCAACAACTATTGCTAGGTCTGCATTGAGTTTTTTTAAAAATTCATATTCTTGATTATTATTTTTTAATTTTTGTGGACATCTAAAATCTATATTTAAAGTTTCTGAAATTCCTTGAATTGGAGATTTATTAATTTTTTGACCTCGATGTGATTTCTGTGGAGGTTGAGTATAAACAACAACTATTGGATAACCATTTTGATACAAAGATTTTAAAATAGGCACTGCAAATAAAGGAGTGCCCATAAAAATTATTTTTTTTGCCATACTTAGACTATTATCCTGTCTGGATCTTTTTTATTTTTTGAAATTTTTTTTACAATCAAGTCCCTTTTCAGTTTAGAAAGGTGGTCTATGATTAGTTTTCCATCTAAATGATTTATCTCATGTTGAAGGCAGGTTGATAAAAGTCCATCACATTTTAAATTATTTATCTTTCCATCAATATCGATAAATTCAACTTCACAAATTTTAGGTCTTTGAATCTCTATAAAAGTATCTGGAATTGATAAGCACCCTTCTTCATATATAGACATATCATCACTAAGTTTTCTTATGATTGGATTAATAAAACACATTGGTTTTTTTTTCTCTTCTTTTGTTGAAACATCAACGACTAAAATTCTTTTTAATACACCAACTTGTACTGCTGCAAGACCAATACCATTAGAATTATACATTGTATCAAAAAGATCATTAATAAGTTTTTTTTCTGCCTCGCCTACTTTTTCGACTGGATCTGAAATCTTTTTTAAAGTTTCATCAGGCACTATTATAATATCTTTAATACTCATTATTTAAATAAATAAACTAATTTTTAAACTTTTAAAGGAAGAACTTTTAATAATAATTTATTTCTAATAGGGTTTATATTTAATTCGTTCAATGTCTTAACTATAAAATATATAGTATCATCGTCTATATCTTTAATTGAGTCTTGTCCAATGACTTGAACTATTCTCAACATTGCTCCCCCAATATCATTATTTTCTATTAAAACCTTTATATCTTGTGGCATCTCTGTCTCTTTAACTTCATAAAGATCTTTGAACTTATCAGAGACTTTAATTCCATCAGCTTTAAGAGCTTCAACTAAAATTATATCTTTTTTTGAAAAAAAATATTTTTTATCTCTTTTAATTTTTTTAAGTAGATCATTTAAATCTTCTTCAACATCTTTAATTGGATAATTTTCAATAAAGTAATTTATTAATTTTGACTGATGAAGTATCTTATTATTTATTCTAATATTTTTTGCAGTCTTATCATCGGAATCTTTTATATATGTATCATAAAAACTAGAGTAATTAGAAGGGACTTTTTCTGGATCAATTGTATCTAAAATATTTTTCAATTCTTTATCAAATGCATTCGCTATATCTTCTTTTATAAAAAGATCTTTCAAAATTTTTATTAGCTCTATTTTTTTTTCTACGTCACTTGTAATTAATATACCCTGATAAATTAGAGCTCTTGCTTCAACTTTAGATAATAACTTATAAGACTCTTGAATATTTAATAGTTGATTAATACTAAACTGAAATCTTTTATAAAGTTCAAATAACTCTTCTTCAGTATAATTCTTATTGTGTGTAGCTTTTTCAATTATTAAAATTTTTTCAAAGTCAGTAATTTCAATATCTTGAACTTTATCTAATAAATTTGAAGTAGATAAATATTTCCAAATCAATTCTGAAGTTTTCTCGTTTGGTATAAACTTAAAATTTGGATTAGTCCTATGAGAAAGATGAAAGTCTAAAATAGAATCTTCAGATATTTTAGTATTGACAGTATCATTATAACCCAATAGATAATTTATTTTATCCTCAAAATAATTATCACTGAAACCTAATTCCTTTTTTAAATCAATTAATAGCTGAGCATCATTTTTTTTGCCATTGTTTATCAAACAATAAATATTAAATTTAGACAAATATTCATCAGTAATAGGTTTTTTAAATTTTGAAAAAATTTCACAAGATTTCTTAATATTTGATTTTGATAAATGTTGATCCACCAAGTATTTCATTAAATCCACATTTTCATTAACTATTTGATTTACAATCAAATAATCCTCAATAATTTTTAAATCAGAATTTTTGATTAACCAATCTGACTTAATCTTTAAAAACTGATCTTTTGAAATTTCATTTTCAGGATAATAAGAATTAGTTAAAAGTAAAATATTAAAAATATCTGATGCATCATTAGATAATTCAATTTTATCAATACTTTGAAAAAGATTAAGAATATGCTCACCATTAGAGTTAGACCACATATTTATATCAAGACCATTTTCTTCAGGATCATAAAGTCCAAAAATTTTTATTTCTTTAGATACTAATGTTTGATCTAGTAATATATTATCTTTATTTTGTTTCAGAGATTGTAAATCATAAATATTTTTTTTTGTTTCATCTATTTTATTTTCAACATTATTATCTATCTCTTTTTTTTCTAACTCTTCTTTATTTTCTATATTCCAGATATCAACTGGTTCCTCAGATAAAATTGGGTTAATAGTTAAAAATAAAACTATTAAAATTGAAAAATATTTCTTATTTAACAACTTTAAGTTTTTCATTTGGAACAATTTTTTCAATTTCTTTGTTTGGTGCAGGGAAGTCAATTTGATTTAATAAAACTATGATTATAATGATTGCGCCTAATCCTAATGATACTTTTAAACCTAATTTAAAAATACTATTTGGTCTACTCGAGCTTGTTTTTTTAATAAATTGCATATATCTTTAAATATTTTCAAATTAAGACATATTTGTGTTTTTTCAAACAAGAAACTTATGGAATTAAAAAAAAACCTTGTATTTTTAGGAATGATGGGCTCTGGTAAGTCTTCAATTGGAGTATTAATTTCTAAAAAATTAAAGTGTAATTTTGTAGATACCGATAACGAAATTGAAAAAATATCTAAAATGAGAATCTCTAATATTTTCGTTAAAAAAGGTGAAAAATATTTTAGAAGTCTAGAAGAGAAGGTTGTATTAAAAAGTATACAACAAAAAAATTTAGTTATTTCCTTGGGTGGGGGAGCATTTATTAATAACAATATTAGAAAAGAAATTTTATCAAAACACTATTCATTTTGGCTCAATTGGAAAGATGAAATCATCGTTAGCAGAATAAAAAATAGCAAAAAAAGGCCAATTGTATCAAAATTAAGTGATAAAGAGATTGTAGAATTGATTGAAAAACGTTCTAAAATATATTCAAAAGCAATGTTTAAAATTGATTGTGATAATTTAACGAAATCTGAAATAGTTAATAAAATTATTAAAATATATGAACAAATCTAAAATTCAAATAAATACAAAAAACCAAAAATACCAAATAATAATAGGTAATAATATTATTGGTAAATTATCTAAAATTTTTTCTAAAAATAAAATAAATTATAATCAATATTTAATTATAATAGATGATAAGATTCCAAATCATTTAAGAAAAAAAATCTTAAAAAGTTTAAATAAAAAAAAGATTACTATCCTTAATTTTAAAGCTAATGAAAAAAATAAAAATTTAAAGAGTGTTAATAAAATTGTAGACATACTTCTTAAAAAAAATTTTAACAGAAATGACTGTTTAATAGCTATTGGCGGAGGTATAACTGGAGATGTTTCTGGTTTTGCAGCAAGTATATTTAAGCGTGGTTTAAATTTTATAAACATACCGAGTACCTTACTTGCTCAAGTAGATTCATCCATTGGAGGCAAAACTGGAGTAAATACAAAATATGGAAAAAATTTAATAGGATCATTTTATCAACCTAATTTAGTTATCTCTGATATAAGTTTTCTAAAAACTTTACCCAAAAGAGAAATTATCTGTGGCTATGGTGAAATATTAAAACATTCATTAATTTATGATTATAATTTTTTTAAATTTTTAGATAAAAATGTAATAAATATTCTAAATCTAAAATCTACTTTTATCGAAAAAGCTATATATGGAAGTTGTATTATCAAGAAAAAAATCGTTGAAAAAGATGAAAATGAAAAAAATTTAAGAAAAATACTAAATCTTGGACATACGTTTGGACATGCTTTTGAAGCTACTCTGGGTTTTTCAAGTAAATTAAATCATGGCGAAGCTGTATTACTTGGAGTAGCCACAGCATCTAAATTTAGTTTATTAAATTCTTTTTTAAAAAAACAACAATATGATTTAATTAATAATCACCTAATAAAAGCAAATTTGCCAAATAACTTAAAAAAAAATTTTTCAATAAAAGATTTAAATAAAATTTTATATTTCATGACAAAAGATAAAAAAAATACAAATAAAAAAATTAATTTAATACTATTAAAAAAAATAGGAATCACTGAATTTAATAAAAATTTTGATAAATTAAAGATATCAAATTTTCTTAAAAAAGAATTAATTAATTAAGATTTGAATTGAATGTATATGTTCTTTTATTTCAGTATTTAATATATCATAAATTTTTTTATTACTTTCAATCCGACTCATATTTTTTAAACTATCAGATTTAATAATTAATTTTAAATGATATTGTCCCTCTTTATAAGATTTGTGTTTTTTATGAAGAAAACTTTTGTCTTGAATTTCTAAACTTTGAAAACTTATTTTTTGTTCTAATTTTTTCTTTATAGTTGATATTAATTCATTTATATCCATAATTATTAACTAATAATATATACTATGAAAAATATTTGTGATTGGAATAATTGCTCAAAATTAGGGGAATATAAGGCCCCTGTTGAAAAAGATAATAGCAAAAATTACAGACTTCTTTGTTTAGAGCATGTAAAAGAATTTAATAAAAATTGGAATTACTTTTCAGGTATGAATGACAGCCAAATAATGGATTTTTTAAAATCTGATATGGTTTGGCACAAACCTACACAAAGTTTTAGTTCTTCAGATAATTTTTTTAAAGTTTTGTGGAACAACACGTTAAAAGATGAATTTGACAAATCAAAATTAAAAAGTGAATTTAATCATATGCGTCAATTTAAATTTGATCATAAAGACATAAAAGCTTTCGGAATACTTGGAATAAATGTTGGTTTAGAGTGGAAAAAAATACACCAAAAGTTTAAAACCCTTGTCAAAAAATTTCACCCTGATATGAATTCAGGAAATAAAAATTACGAGGAAAAACTTAAATTAATCACTTTGGCTTATACCCAGCTAAAAAACACATATAGAGAAAAAATTGGCAACTAATATAGATAAACAACCAGACATAAAAATTTCAGTAAATCAAACATTTGGAATTGACTCTGAAATGGAAGTTGATGCTTTTTCAAAAAAAAGTGAGTATGTTCCTGAAATCGATAAGAACTATAAATTTGATAAAGAAACAACTCTCGCAATACTTTCAGGATTTGCTTTTAATAAAAGAGTTTTAGTTCAAGGGTATCATGGAACTGGAAAATCAACTCATATAGAACAAATTGCAGCTCGACTTAATTGGCCTTGTGTCAGGGTAAACTTAGATAGCCATATAAGTCGAATAGACCTAATTGGAAAAGATGCAATAGTTCTTAAAGATGGTAAACAAGTAACCGAATTTAATGAAGGAATATTACCTTGGTCTATTCAAAATCCAGTAGCGTTGGTATTTGATGAATACGATGCTGGAAGGCCAGATGTAATGTTTGTAATACAAAGAGTTTTAGAGTCTGAGGGAAGTTTTACCCTTCTTGATAAAAACAAAGTAATTAAACAAAACAAATTTTTTAGACTTTTTGCAACCTCAAACACAATTGGACTTGGTGACACAACTGGTCTTTATCATGGGACTCAACAAATAAATCAAGGACAGATGGATAGATGGAATATTGTGACATCATTAAATTATCTTAGCTTAGATAAAGAGATGGAAATAATTATAGCAAAAAATAAAAATCTGAATAACAACAAAGGGAAAGAAAAAGTTTCAAATATGATAAAAGTAGCCACACTTACAAGAAAAGGATTTATAGCTGGTGATATCTCAACTGTCATGAGTCCTCGTACAGTTTTACATTGGGCTGAAAACACAGAAATATTTAAGGATATTGGATACGCATTTAGAGTAACCTTTTTGAACAAATGTGATGATGCTGAAAAAAATACTATTGCAGAATATTATCAAAGATGTTTTGGAGAAGAATTAAAAGAGTCATTGATAAATGTTCAAATATAGATGAGCAATAAAGAAAATAATCTCAAAGAAAAATTTAAATTAGCTTTAATATCTACTGCTAAAGTAATATCTGATGATTATAAATTAGATATAAAAAATAAAGAAAAAAATCTTAGTTCAAAGACTGACTTTTTAGATATAGATAATCTATCAAAAAAAAGCGACTTTATAAAATTTCGAGCTGAAACAGACTCTCAAGCTTTAAAAAAAAAATTTTCTAATAAAAAAATATATAATAAAAATCTTCCTTCAAATATTTCATGTAGATCTCTTTATGAAATTGCTGAAAGAATTAGATATGAAACTTTAGGTTCTAAAATGTTAAAAGGTATTAAGAAAAACCTTACCGAGGATTATTATAGAAAAAATAATCTCAAACATAAAAATCAATTAAAATCTAAAGATGATGTAAAAATTTCAGATGCATTTGAATTATATATGCTTAAAAAATTTTATAATATAAAACTTAATTTAATAACTTCAAAAATGTTAAGTTTTTGGGAAAAAGATTTTGATAAATCTATTAATGAACACTTTGACTTTTTAAATAGAAATCTAGAAAATCAGAGCAAGTATAGTTCAAAATTTTCTGAAATTCTTAAGAATATGGATATTTTTGATAAAGATGAATTTGACGATCAAAAAGATCAAGAAAATGATGAAAATCAACAAAACACACAATCTAATAACGAAGATGATAATAGGTCAGAAGATGAAGAGAATAAAAAAGAAAAAGCAGAGACAGAAAGTAGCTTAGATGGCGATTATGATATCGATCAATATAAATTTGACGATCAGTTGATCGATACCGACTCCTCAGAAGATAGCACTCAAAATATAACACAAAAAATTAACAAAAATAATATTGATCAAGAATATAAAATTTTTACCAACCAATTTGACGAGGTAATAAAGGCTGAAAATTTGGAGTCAATCGAAGAAACCCAGAGACTTAGAAAAAGTTTGGATCAACAATTGGTTGGCTTTCAAGATTTAATAACTAAACTTGCAAATAAACTTCAAAGAAAACTATTAGCAAAGCAAAATAGAGCATGGAATTTTGATTTGGAAGAGGGATTATTAGATAGTTCAAAATTACCTAGAATTATCATTGATCCATATAATTCTTTATCTTTCAAAAAAGAAAAGGATTTAGAGTTTAAAGATACAATTGTAACTTTATTAATTGATAATTCTGGATCTATGAGAGGACGACCAATAACTATCGCAGCAATTTGTGCAGATATATTATCAAGAACATTAGAAAGATGTTCGGTAAAAGTTGAAATTTTGGGATTTACAACAAAAAATTGGAAGGGTGGTCAATGCAGAGAAAAATGGAATAATGAAAGTAAAATAAAAAATCCTGGAAGATTAAATGATTTGAGACATATAATTTACAAAGGCGCTGACACTCATTGGAGATTGGCTAAAAATAATTTAGGTTTAATGTTAAAAGAAGGTCTTCTAAAAGAAAATATAGATGGAGAAGCTATTTCGTGGGCCTACAATAGATTAAAAAAAAGAAAAGAGGAAAGAAAAATATTAATGGTTATATCTGATGGTGCTCCAGTTGATGATTCAACACTATCAGTTAACTCAGGTGATTTTTTAGAAAAACATTTAAAAAAAATGGTAAAATTTATAGAGAACAAAAGCGACGTAGAAATTTTAGCTATTGGAATAGGACATGATGTTTCTAGGTATTATAATAAAGCTATAAAAATTACTGATGTGCAAGAGCTTGGTGATGTAATGATATCTGAGCTAAGTAATTTATTTCAAGATAAAAATAAATATCACTAAATATTTAATAAATCTTTATTTTTCCAAGTTATTTTAATTTCAGCACCTTTTTCATTCTTTGAATTATTACATATAACCTTAGCAAAATTTTTTTCTAATAATGTTTTACCTATAAAAATACCTAAACCTAATCCAGATTTTAACTTATTAGTAGATTGATATGTTTTTAAGTAAGGTTCACCAATTTTTGTTAATACGTCTTTCGGAAATCCCTCCCCGTCGTCTTTAATTATAACTTCAGAATAATCTTTATTACTTAATAAGATAATTTCTATATTGTTTTTTGCAAACTTGTTAGCATTTCCAATAAAATTTCTCAATCCATAAACTATTTCAACTGATTTCTTAAAAAAAATCTCATTAGTAAATTTTTCATAATTAATAATAAATTTTTTTTTACTAATTTCTTCAAAAGATTTGGTTATTTCTTGAATATATTCTTTTAAGTTAATATCTCTATCGATAAAATCATCTTCTATTGCTGGATTTAAACTTAATCTTTTTAATATTTGATTACATCTTTCAACTTGACTTGAAAGTAGTTCAATATCTTTAAAAATTTCTTTTTGATCTCTAAATTGACTCAAAAGTTCATGCGTAATAATCTTTATTGTCGATAAAGGTGTACTTAATGAATGTGCCGCAGCCGCTGCTTGACCACCAAGAGAAACTAGTTCATGTTCTTGAGCCATAATTTTTTCCATTTTATCTAAAGCTTCTTTACGTAATCTAGACTCAGTCCCAAACATTATTGCAAAATAATTCAAAAAAATTAAAGCAATAATTAAGGAGGTAGGAATAGCATATAAGTAATATTCACTCACATGAAAATGTTTGCTTAATGGAAAAGGTAAGTCTTTAGAAAAAAAAGTTAAAAAAATGATTATACTTATTGTAATAAACATCAGTATTAAATTTGTTTGTAATGTCAAAAATGATGAAGAAAAAACACTTGGAATAATTATAAATAATATGAAAGGATTTGTAATTCCACCTGTTAAATAAATCAATGAACCTAATTGAGCAATATCTATTATCAAAAAGATTAAAGATACTTTTTCTGTTAATTGAGTTTTTTTGTAAATATAAATTAAATACAAATTACTCAAACTTCCTAACAAAATAATTAAATTTGATTTAATGAATTCAAATTCAAAATTAAGTATAAAATAAACAATATTTACAGTTATAAATTGACCTATTATGCCAATCCATCTTAAATTTATATAAGTAAATTTATTAAAAGAATAAAATTTTGTTTTTTGAAAAAACGTCATCTTTAGACATCTAAGTTCTGGACGTTAATTGCGTTTGAAATTATAAAATCCTTTCTTAAAGATACATCATCACCCATCAGAGTATGAATTAAACTTTGATCTTTTTTACTATCTTTAGAATATCTAACTTGTAATAAGTTTCTTGTAGAAGGATCTAAAGTAGTATTCCATAATTCATCTGGATTCATTTCTCCCAATCCTTTAAATCTTTGAATATTCATTTTAGATTTTTCTTTATCAAAAGCTTGTACAAAATCTTTACTTCCTTTTTTCAATTTTTTTAAATCCTGACTATTTTTTAAAATATAATCTTCAAGCTCTTTTTCATCTTTAATATAAATTCCTTTTGAACCTTTATTTACTTTAAATAAAGGCGGCTGAGCTAAGTAAATATGACCGTTCTCTATTAACTTATTGAAGGGTTTATTATTAAAAAAAGTAAGTAATAAAGTTCTAATATGAGAACCATCTACATCGGCATCAGTCATAATTATTACTTTTCCATATCTTAAATCTTTTAAATCTATTTCTTCAGCTTTTGGATCTAATCCCAAAGCATTAATTAAAGTTACAATTTCATTTGATGAAATCATTTTAGATAATGCTTTTGTTCTATTATCATTCCCATTTTTCTTTACCTTAGCGTCATGAACATATGTATTCAAAATCTTACCTCTTAAAGGAAGAACTGCTTGATTGGATCTATTCCTTCCTTGTTTTGCTGAACCACCAGCAGAATCTCCCTCAACTATAAAAAGTTCTGTACCTTCTTGTTTGCCAATTTGACAATCTGCTAATTTTCCAGGTAAACCACTTAATTCTAATGCTCCTTTTCTTCTAACATTCTCTCTAGCTTTTCTTGCAACATCTCGAGCAAGTGCCGCTTGCATAATTTTTGCTAAAATTATTTTTGCTATTGAGGGATTTTGGTCAAACCATATTGAAAGCTTTTCACTCATAATTGTTTCAACAATCATTCTTACCTCTGATGAAACTAGCTTATCTTTAGTTTGAGACGAGAATTTTGGATCTGGTATTTTTGTAGATAATACACATGATAAACCCTCCTTAATATCATCACCAGAAATAGATAATTTATTTTTTTTCAATAAGTTGTATTCATTCGCATATTTATTAATAACTCTTGTTAGCGCACTTCTAAATCCTAACAAATGAGTTCCACCATCTTTTTGGTAAATATTATTTGTGTATGCATAAACATCTTCTGAATAATTTGCATTCCATTTTAAAGAACATTCTATTTCAACATTATTTTTTTTTCCCTCTATATATATAGGTTTTTTGAATAAATCGTTTCCACTTTTATTATGTAATTTTTCTTTTTTAGCATCTAAAAATTCAACAAACTCTATAACACCACCATCAAACTTAAACTCAATTGTTTTAATTTTTTTTTGATTCAAGTCGGTTATAGAAATTTTTATTCCTTTATTTAAAAAAGATAACTCTCTCATTCTTTTAATAATTATATTTGGATTAAATTTCGTTGACGAAAAAATTTCCTTAGATGGTAAAAAAGTAATTTGAGTACCAGAAGATTTAGATTTGCCAATGGCTTTTAAGGGAGATTTTGCATCACCATTAATAAATTCAACAAAATATTTCTTTCCGTCTCTATCAATTGTCAATTCTAATTTTTCAGATAAAGCATTAACCACTGAAACTCCAACTCCATGCAAACCTCCTGAGACTTTATAAGAATCGTGATCAAATTTTCCACCTGCATGTAGTTGAGTCATTATAACCTCAGCAGCAGATTTTTTTTCACCTTTATGAATGTCTACTGGAATTCCTCGACCATCATCTTTCACTGTAACTGTTCCATTAGAATTAATTTTTATATCTATATTTTTACAATGTCCTGCAAGGGCTTCATCAATAGAATTATCAACAACTTCATAAACCATATGATGGAGACCAGTTCCATCATCTGTATCACCAATATACATTCCTGGTCTTTTTCTAACCGCCTCTAGTCCCTTTAGAACTTTAATTGAATCTGCTTGATAATTATTATTTTTCATTTTTTTGGAAAGTTTTATGATACCACATTTTTTGATTATTAAATATATATGTTTAAATTATATGTTGGTGCTAAGTGTATATTTAGAGTAGTTTAAATTTATTATGATTAAAAAAGGTATAATTTTAGCAGGTGGATTTGGGACTAGACTAAGCCCTTTAACTAAGGCAGTAAATAAACAACTTTTACCTATTTATGACAAACCAATGATCTTTTATCCACTATCTATAATGATGCTTGCTAATATCAAAAAAATACTAATGATTGTAAATCCAGGACAAATAGAAAATTTCAGGACACTTTTGGGAAATGGAAGCAAATATGGAATAAATATTTCCTATAAGATTCAAAAAAAACCTAAAGGATTAGCAGATGCATTTATTGTTGGAAAAAATTTTATTAAAAGGGATAATGTTGCTTTAATACTTGGCGATAATTTTTTTTATGGACAAAGTTTAACAATAAAACTTGAAAAATCGTTGAAACATAAAAATGGAGCAAGAATTTTTTTAAAAGAAGTAAGAAAACCGGAAAATTATGGTGTTGCAAAAATAAAAAATAATATAATCCAAAAAATTGTAGAAAAACCTAAAAGATATATTTCTAACCTTGCAATAACTGGTTTATATTTTTTTGATAACAATGTTTGTAAATATGCCAACAAGCTTAAACCTTCTAAAAGAGGAGAAATTGAAATAACAGACTTACTTAATATTTATAGAAAAAAAAATCAATTATCACATGAGAGAATAGGTAGAGGTGCAATTTGGTCTGATGCAGGAAAAATGGAGGACTTAATAAATTTGTCAAATTATGTAGAGTCCATTGAAAAAGTTCAGGGAATAAAAATTGCTTGTCTGGAAGAAATTGCTTTATTTAAAAATTGGATTGATAAAAAGAAAATTAAAAATAACATAAAATTTTATGGTAATTGTGAATATAGCAATTATTTAAAAAAGTTATAAATTTGACTAAGAAAATTATATTATTAACTGGTACATCAGGTTTTATAGGATTTAATTTTTTAAAATTTGCTCTGAAAAATAATTATAAAGTCATTGACATTCTTAAAAGTAAAAATAAAAAAAATAAAAAATTAAATTTTCTTAAGAAAAATTATAAACAACATTATCAAACAATTTTTTTTAATAATTATCAACAATTAAAAAAAATTAAAAAACTTAAAATAGATTATTTCATAAACTTTGCTACCTTGTATAAAAATAACCATCATTACGACGAAATAAGTAATTTTATTGATTCAAATATATTATTTCCAAATTTATTATATGATTTAATACATTTGAAAACAAAAAAAATTATTAATTTTGGAACCATGATGCAACATTTGGATGGAAAAAATTATTCTGCAAATAACCTATATGCTGCTACAAAAAATGCTTTTGAAATGATTAGTAATTTCTATTACCAAAAAGAAAAAAAATGTAAATTTTATAATCTAAAATTTTATGAAAGTTTTGGACCAAAAGATAACAGAAAAAAACTTATACCATCAATGTTAGAAAATTTTAAAAAAAATAGAGTAACAAAAATCTTATCAAAAAAACTTGAATTAAATATAATTCACATTGATGATATTATTGAAGCAATTAATTTATTATTAAAAAAGAATTATAAATCTGGAGATTATTGTCTTATAAATAGTAAGAACATTAATATTCATAAATTAATAAGTAATATAAATAGCAAATCAAAGAAAAAAATTAAAGTGAAATTTCTAAATAAATCAGTAAAAAAAATTACTAAAACAAAAATAAAAAAACTACCTTTCTGGAAAGCAGATACAAAAATAATAAAAAAAATTGAAAATGAATTTTATAAATGAAACTAATTAAAACACCTTTAAAAGATCTATTAATAATTAAAACAAAAATATTTAATGATAACAGAGGTTTTTTTAAAGAAATTGAAAAAAAAAAAATTCTTAAAGAGAATTTTATATTTGATTGTTTTTCATTTTCAAAAAAAAATACACTAAGGGGTCTACATCTTCAAAAAAATAAAGCCCAAGCAAAAATCATAACTGTTGTTCAAGGAAAAATAATGGATGTTGTTGTTGATTTAAGAAAAAATTCTAAAACTTATGGAAAATATTTTTCAATTAAAATATCTCAAAATTCAAACTTTTCATTATTTATTCCTAAAGGGTTTGCACATGGTTTTCTTTGTCTGTCTAAAATTTGTGCTGTTTATTATAAATGTACAAATTATAGAGATGAAAAAAGTGAAGTTACAATAAAATGGAATGACAAAAATTTAAATATAAAATGGCCTATTAAAAAACCTATATTGTCGAAGAAAGATAGTGAAGGGATAGATTTTCTAGAATTTTAGTAGATTTTTGGTACTGGCACGTGTGTAATAAATTTTCCACCCTTTTTAATAAAATCTTTTTCTTTTTTAAAAATCTCTTCTTTAAAATTCCATGCACCTAAGTATACAAAATGAGCATCATTTTTTTTTAATTTTCTATATTTTTTAATATAAATCTTGGTACCAGGTAAAAATTTATTTATTTTAAAAGAAGTAGTATCATAAAAAAAATCTATATATTCTTTTCCAATACCACAAAAGTTTAGCACAGTACATGATTTAGCAGTTGCACCATAACCTATAATCTTTAATTTTTTTTTTTTTATTTTTGAAAAAATTTCTAATAATCTAATTTTTGATAGTTTTACTTTTTTTTCAAATTTTTTGTATGTAGAAAATTTATTTAAACCAAATTTAATTTCTTTTTTTATTTCTTTATTGACATTCTTATTAATTTTATAGAATTTGTTTTTTTTTTTCTTAATAAAATACCTATTAGAACCTCCGTGAGTTTTGGTATTTTCTACATCAAATATTTCCATATCGTATTTATCCAAAATTTTTTTTAAAGATATAGTTGAAAAAACATAAATATGTTCACAATAAAATTGATCATATGCTCCATTTTTTAAACACTCTAATAGTGAAGGATCTTCTATAATAAGAATGCCTTTTTGAGATAACGAAGTATCAACCGCTTTGAAAATTTCATTAAAATTTTCTATATGACTCAAAGTATTTGCTGAATAAATTAAATCAGCTTTCCTTTTTTTTGTAATTTTTCTTGCTAGCCTTGAATTCCAATATTCACAATAAGTTTTATATTTTTTTCTTTTAGTAATTAAAGCTAAATTTTTACAAGGTTCGACACCAACAACATTTTTTCTATTAAAATTTTTAATAAATGCCCCATCATTACTTCCAATTTCTATTACAAAATTTGGTCTATATTTTGATTTGAGTCTTTTTGACATTATTTTGAATGATTTTTTCATTGTCTTTGACTCTGAGGATTTATAGGGGTAGTTTTTGTTAAACATTTTTTCTTTAGGTATAGTATTCAAAATTGATACAAGAAAATTTTTAGGATCGAATCCAACAATTAATCTAAATTTTTTTTCTTTAAATTTAAGATTTTTTTTTTCAATATATGAATTTGCTAAAGGCTGAAGACCTAAATCTAAAAATTTTTTCATAATCTAATTCTTAATAGATAAAAAACTCCTTAAATAAAACAAAATAAACTTTATTATTCCATTAATTTTAGCTAAATTATTTTTTGACTCTTTTAATTCAAATTTAACAATATTAAAGAAAAATAAAATTAAATTTTGCAAAAATTTTCTCAAAATTTTAATAATTCTTAATTTTTTAACTTTAAAATCATATAAAAGTTCACCAAAAGTAAAATTTACATTTCTAATATAGGTAATCTCTGGGCTATTGACGGAAGATTTTCCTCCCTCATGCATCGCATAAATATTCTGTGCTTCCAACATTCTATATTTTGTGCCATTAATTTTTTTCATTAAGTAAATATCTTCCCAATAAAGAAAAAAATCTTCATCAAAAAATCCTATCTTTTTAAGTTTTTTAACATCACATAATAGACAAGCAGCATTAATTTTTTTTACGGTTTTATAACCCAGTTTTTTTTGTGAATTAATTCTAATTTTTTTTTTTGAATATTTTGGAGCAACAAATATTGCTTTTTTATCTTTTTTGAGAATCTTTTTAAGATTATTTATTGAAAAACTTTTAATAAGAATATCGGGTTGAGTAAATAAACAATATTTTGTTTTTACCTTTGAAAGTAGAAAATTAGATGATTTACTTAATCCTAAATTTCTGGAGGAAAAAAAATATTTAAAATCAAATTTTAAAATTTTTTTAATCATTTTTTTATTTTCTAAATTGCTAGCTTGATCAAACAAAATTACTTTGAAGTTTTTATATTGATTTAATTGATGTAAATTTTTTTTTGGTGTCTTAAACAAAGTTAATATTACTGTGATATCAGAGTTCATTATTTTATCTTATGTTAATCTTTATTAAGATCTTGAAAAATTATAGGCCATTCTAGTACTTTTGCATTCTTATTAAACCAGTAAGGTAAAAACCTCTCAGCTAAAAATGCATAAATTCTTTTTTTATTATATCCCTCTAAATCAAACCCAAAAATTTTTTCACATTTTTCTAACCAATTAAATATATCTTTATAATAATCTTTAATTAATTTTTTTGATTTTGAAATAAACATATTTCCTTGGTTATATGAGCCATTTTGATTTAAATAATTTTTAAAATCTTCTTTATTATTATCATCAAGTAATTCAATAGCTTTATCCAAAATTCCTGGTCCATGATATAGATCAAATTGAAATTTTATATTTCTATTTTTTTTAAAAAGAATTTTTGGATTTTTAAGTATCAATTTTTTTCCATGCTTTAAAGCTTTCATTAATTTAATCCCTTGAACATTAATTTTATCACCTAATATAACATCATACATATTCCACTCTTCAGGAATTTTTTGAATTATTTTTTTGGAAAGTTTAGATAAATTCTCATCTAACTTATTCCCCCAAAATCTTCTATAAGTACAAAATCCCATCCATGTATTTTCATCTATTTTATCAATCATATTTTTCCAAAACCAATAATGAAATGAGTATTCCCCATAATATGGATTTTTATGCGAAATATTATTGCCAGAATTATCTCTTAACCATTCAATTGAAAAATTGTCTTTTCCCAAGCCAACGGGCACATAATTAAAATTTTTCACTTTATTTAATAGTCTGTTCTCCAAACACAAACAATAAATAAGCAATTTATCTTTATCCTGCATAAATTAAATTTTCATAATTTATTTTGCTTAATAATTTATAACCTATAAACTATAATAATACCTAGATGAAGTTTAATTCTATTTCAAAAAATACCAATAAATTCTTTAGAAATTTAAGATATACTCTTTACATTAAATACTTTCTTGCTAATAGAAAAAAAATTTTTGACACTAAAGATTTAGCACAATTGGATAATCCATTAACGGAATTAATGAATAAGTTTTATAGTGATAAAGGAGATTCAAATAATACACATAATTATACAAAATTATATGATGCTTTATTTTCCCCAATAAAAGAGAGGCAGCTAAATTTTTTTGAAGTAGGCTTAGGTTCAATAGATGAAAATGTAGCTTTTCATATGAAGTATTCTAACAAAAAATACATACCTCTAGCTTCTCTCAGGGCCTGGCGTGAGTATTTTCACAATTCAGAAATTTTTGGAGCTGATATAGATCCTAAAATAATCCAAAATTTCGATAGAGTTAAAACTTTCCAAGTTGATATGATGAATAAGACTTCAATTTTAAATATGTGGAGTAAAATTCAAAAAAAAATGGATATCATAATAGATGACGGTTTCCATAGTTTTGAAGCAAACACTATTTTTTTTGAAAACTCTTTTGAAAATTTAAATTCAGCTGGTTATTATATAATTGAGGATATTCATAGAAAACCAAAAAATATTAAAAAATTTTACAATTATTTTAAAAAAATAAAAGTTCAATTTCAAATTATTGATCTACCTCATAAAAATAATATTCATGATAACTGTGTTATTTTAATCAAAAAATATTAGACATTTTAAAAAATATTCTTTTTTAAAATTTCAAATAAAAATTGGTTACCTGAAGCGTTAAAATGTTCATCGTTTGGAAAATACAAATCAAACATCCAATTTATATTTTTTTTTTTATAATCTATAAAATATGGTATTGTATCAATTATCTTACAGTTTTTGGTACATATTTCACTTGAAAAATCTGACCAATTAAAATTTTCTTGACCATATTCTAAAGTTTCTACCCAGGGATATATTATTAAGTATAATTCTATTTTTTTTTGTGAAGAAATTTTTTGTATCTCACTAAAGATTGTTTTAATCTGAATTATACCAAATTCAAATTTTTCTCTATTCCAGAAACCTGTGTTAAGATTGTCTAAATTTTTATAAGTAAAATTTCCCTGAACTGAAGTTTTAATCCTTTTTTTAATTTTTTGCTTATTTCTAATATATCTAAGCTCTGTATTTATAATAGAGGAAAACTGCTTCAAAATTTTAAAATTTTTTTCTTTAAAATCAACTTTTTGATTTTTTTTATAAATATCATCATTTAAAAGTTTTGCCTCCATTACTCTACTATCAAACTTCCATCTTGTTGCTTCATCAAAAACATCTGACAAATCTAAAAAAACTAAAATTTTTTCTGGATTAATCCCATTATTAATCATTTCATTCAATTTATGTAAATAAACGCTTGGACTATAAGATGGGACTGCAAAATTTAAAAAATTATATTCTTTAAAATTTTCTTCCAGAAGGCCAATATAAGTATCCTTGTAATCTAATCCTACACCAAAAGTAAAACTATCACCAAATACAAATATATCTTTATTAGTTTCAATGTTTAATTTTTTATAATTTTTACGTACTCTTAATCCTTTTTCATCTGTAAAAATACGATTAGAGGGAAAACTAGACTTAAATCTGTAAGTTCCTGAGCAGTTTTTTTCAAGACTATAAAAATATTTTTCAAATAAAAAACAATTTTTTTTATTTAATAAAAAATTACTACTTAAAAAATCTAATAATAATATAAAAATAACTAAACTAGTTAATATTAAAATATAAAAAAAAAATTTTTTCATTATGCAAAGTTGAATTACTTTAACTTTTTTTTTTATTAAGTAAAAGATTTATGAGTGGCGGAGAGAGTGGGATTCGAACCCACGAAAGAGTTACCCCTTAACACGCTTTCCAAGCGTGCGCCTTAAACCACTCGGCCATCTCTCCAAGTCGTTAAATTATAAATTCTTTAAATTTTTCCTGATTATTTATCAAGTAATCAGGGAAGCTTTCATCTAATTCAACTTTATTATAAATTTCACCTCTCTCAAAAAGATCCTTTTTTTCAATAATTTTTTTTTTTATTACATCTACTGAAGAAAACCTATCATTGCTATATTCTTCATGAGCAAAAGTTTTCAATTTTTTTGATATTCTATCGGCTGACATTAAGTTATTGAAATGCCATCCACCGTTATGAAATAACTCAATATTCTTTTCTTTATCAAATCTTAAAAAATTATAGTTTATATTTTTAGACTTTACTTTTTGTCTCATAAAATCAATAGATTTTAAATATTTTTTTTTACAAACTCTTGTACCCTCCCATGGAGTTTCATAATTATTAATCAAATTGAATTTATAATTAAAAAATTTTTGAAAAAATATTCCATATTTTTTCTTAAGGTAAAAGTTTTTTAATATCTTAGGGTTTGGAATTTCATCTGGATCAGAAAAAAAAATATAATCTTCAGGATCTGCAAAAGATAACTTTTCAAGAATATAATCTCTTTGTAAAGCTTGGTTTTGCCAAGGGTTGGTGTTATTAGGAAATGGTTCATTTAAAATTATATGTTTTATTTTAGATTGATCATACTTTTTTTGTTTATCAAAGTTTATATCTTTTAAATTCCCCCTGTGATCATATTTTGACTCACAGATTACAAAATAATCTACAAAATCTTTAATTACATTATACCTAAAATCAAAAATATAATTTTCGTCAAAAAATGTGATACAATCAATTATTTTACTCATTTATCTTTCTTTATTTATTTTTAATACACCAATAAATGCCTCTTGAGGTATTTCCACTTTACCAAATTGTTTTGATCTAGCTTTACCTTTTTTTTGTTTTTCTAATAATTTTCTTTTTCTATCAGTCGCTCCACCACCGTGAATCTTTGTTAAAACGTCTTTCTTAAAACCTTTTATGGTTTCTCGTGCGATAATCTTGCCGCCAATAGCAGCTTGCACGGGTATCATGAAATTATGCCTTGGAATTAAATCCTTCAATTTTTCACAAACTTCTCTTCCAGTTTTTTGTGCAAAATCTCTATGAATCATCATTGCCAGAGCATCAACAGGTTCTCCATTTACCAATATCCCCAATTTAACAAGATCACCTTCTCTATATCCTAAAATTTCGTAATCAAAACTTGCATAACCACTTGTCAAAGACTTTAATCTATCATTAAAATCAAAAACTACTTCATTTAATGGAATTTCATAATTTAAAACTGCTCGATTTCCAGAATAATTTAGACTTGTCTGGACTCCTCTTTTATCCTGACATAACTTTATAATCGAACCTAAATATTGATCAGGAGTAATGATAGTCGCCTTTATCCAAGGCTCTTCTATTAACTTTATATAATTTGGTTCGGGTAGGCTTGAAGGATTCTGCAAATCAATTTGTTTACCATTATTTAAGTGCACTTTATAAACAACACCTGGTGTTGTAGTTAATAAATTTACATCGAATTCTCTCTCCAGTCTTTCAGTGATAATTTCTAAGTGTAATAAGCCCAAAAAACCACATCTAAATCCTAATCCTAAAGCTGATGACGACTCTGCTTCATAAGAAAAACTTGCATCGTTAAGTTGCAACTTAGCCAGACCATCTTTTAATTTTTGATATTCAGAACTATCAACAGGAAACAATCCACAAAAAACCACAGGCTTGCTTGGCTTAAATCCAGGTAAGGCGCCCTTTAAAGGTTTATTGGCATCACATATAGTATCTCCAACTTTAGTCTCAGATAAAACTTTTATTCCAGTTGTTATGAATCCAATTTCACCTGCACCTAACTCCTCCACATCTTTCGCTTTAGGAGTAAAAACCCCAACCTTTTCAACAATATAATCACGGTTTGTTGACATCATTTTAATTTTCATATTTTTATAAATTTTTCCATCAATAACTCTTACTAAAATAACAACACCTAAATAAGTGTCATACCAGCTATCAACTAGTAAACATTTTAAAACATCTTTTTTATTTCCTTGTGGTCCAGGTAATATCTTAATAATTTTTTCTAATATTTCCTCAATCCCCTCTCCAGTTTTACCAGAAGTTGGAACCGCATTACTGGTTTCAATACCTATCACATCCTCTATTTGGTTTTTTGTTTTTTCAATATCAGATGCTGGTAAATCTATTTTATTTAATACAGGTATTATTTCATGATTGATATCTAAAGCTTGATAAACATTAGCAAGAGTTTGTGCTTCAACTCCCTGAGTACTATCAACAATTAAAATAGATCCTTCACAAGCATATAATGACCTGCTAACCTCATAGCTAAAATCTACGTGCCCTGGAGTATCAATTATATTTAATATATAAACTTTTCCATTTTTTGATTTATAAGTTAATTTTACTGTTTGAGCTTTAATTGTTATTCCTCTTTCGCGCTCAATGTCCATAGAGTCTAAAACTTGAGCTTTCATCTCTCTCTCTGTAAGACCGCCACATTTATGAATTATTCTATCAGCGATAGTGGATTTTCCATGATCGATATGTGCTATTATTGAAAAATTTCTTATATTATCAATTGTTGACATAATTCTTAAGATCTAATTTTTGCACCAGTCTTAGTTTCAACAGTATTGATGATCAATTTATTTATTTTTTCTAAATCCTCATCATTTAAAGTTTTATTCATTGATTGAATAGTAACGTTTAATGCTATTGATTTTTTATCTATTGGAATGTTTTCACCCTCATAAGTATCAAATATATTTACATCTTTTATAAGATCTTTATCAATTTCAGAAATAATTTGTATTAATTGCTGAGACTCAAAATTTTTATTAATTATAAATGCAAAATCTCTTTCTGATTTTTGAAAATCAGATACCTGATACTTAGTTTTTTGATCTTTAAGTAATTTTTTTGGTCTCTTTAAATTTTCTAAAAATATTTCAAACCCTACTAGGGCTTCAGTTTTGATATCAATTTCCTTCAAAATATTTGGATGAATTTCACCAAAATATGCTGCTACCTTCTCCTTGTTTTCTTTATTTAAAAAAATTCGACCAGATTTGCCTGGGTGATAATAATTAGGTGTTTTTGTATCTACAAAAATTTTTGATTTAGAATATCCTATTTCTTCTAAAGTCTGTATAACATCTTTTTTAACATCAAAAATATCAACTTCTCTCTCTTTATCTATCCAAGACAATCTTGAGACTTTTCCAGAACGCAAGCCACCAATTACTGTTTCTTGATCACCTGGATTTGATCCATAAAATACTGGTCCAATTTCAAATAAAGAGAGATCTTTTATACCTCTGTCTAGATTCTTATTTAAATAAATTATTAAATTTGAAAAGATTGAATTTCTTAAAACATTTAAATCTGAGCTTATAGGATTAACTATTTCAATGTCTTTCATACTTGATTTGAACAAATTATTAATTTTGGAGTTAGTGAATGACCACGTAATGGCCTCCTGAAAACCTTTGGAAGCAATAGATCTTTGTAAAAAGTGAAATAATCTCTGCGTTTTATTTAAAGTTGGTTTAGATCTTTTTTTTACCGGATCAATTTTTTTTATCTTATCATACCCATGGATCCTTACCAACTCCTCAACTATGTCAATAGGTTGTTCAATATCTGGCCTCCAAGATGGAACTGATAATTTTAGAAAATTTTTACTCAACTTAGTCTTAAAACCTAAATCTATCAAAATTTTTAAAATCTCTTTAATTGAAATTTTAAATCCTGTAATTTTTTCAAATAATTTTATTTCAAATTTAATAATCTTTTCTTGATAATTGTGTATTTTTTGTATGTCTATTTTACTAATTTCACCACCACAAATTTTTTTAATCAAACTTGCAGCTTTAATTAATCCTTCTTTAATCGATAATGGATCTATACCTCTCTCAAATCTAAATTTCGCATCTGTATCAATATTTAATTTTTTTGATGTTCTTCTTATTGATCTGGGTTCAAAGTATGCAGACTCGATTAACACATTCTTAGTATCAAATTCTGTTCCTGATCTTGTGCCACCAATAATACCTCCTAAACCAAGTACCCCTGCATCATCTGAAATAACACACATACCCTCTTGAAGATGATATTCTTTATTATCTAAAGCTTTAAAACTTTCACCTTTTTTGGAATTTCTAACAACTATTCCTTTTTTGATTTTATCGGCATCGTATGCATGTAAAGGTCTATTTAAATCTAGCATTACATAATTTGTTATGTCTACAATTGCTGAAATGGGTTTTTGACCAACCGAAATTAGTTTATCTTTCAACCATTTAGGACTCTCAATATTTTTAACATTAGTCACTAAGCAGCTCCCAAAACTCAAACAACCTTGATTTTTTTCTTTTCTAATTTTAACACTTATTTTTTGTTTGCTTTTTGAGCTAATTTTATCATTTTTATTTATTTTAAGTTTTCCAAATCCAGCAGTAGCTAAATCTCTTGCAATACCTCTTACTCCTAAACAATCTGGTCTATTAGGTGTAATTGATAAATCAATCAAATTAGACCGATTTTTTTTATCAAAATATTTTTTTCCAATTTTATTTTTGAAAAGTTTTTGATTAAGCTCACATATTCCATCACTTTCATCAGATAAATTAAGCTCAGACTCAGAGCAAAGCATACCATAGGAAGTTACTCCTCTTATCTCTGTTACGGAAAGTTTAATCTTATTTTTAGGTATTATTGATTCAGGGGGAGCATAGATTGTTATAAGTCCATCTGCTGCATTTTTAGCCCCACAGACAACTTTTACCATTTTTCTTTCACCAATATCTACATCACAAACTTTTAATCTATCTGCATTTGGATGTTTTTCGGTTTTTAAAATTTTTGCTACTACAAACTTTTCTAAACTAGAAAAAGTATTTTCCACTCCTTCTACTTCTAAACCAATATCTGTCAATTTATTTAAAAGCTGATTTTCTGAATTTTTTGTTTGAAGATGTTCTTTTAACCAATCAAAAGTAATTTTCATCTACTTAATCCCCTGTAATTTGTTGGTACATCTAACGGATCAAATCCAAAATGACTTAACCATCTATAGTCACATTCAAAAAAGGATCTAAGATCATTAATACCATATTTCAGCATTGCTAATCGATCAATCCCAATACCAAACGCATAGCCTTGATACTTTAAAGGATCTACGTTTACGTTTTTTAAAACTTTAGGATGTACCATTCCACATCCCAAAATTTCTAACCATTTATCACCTTCACCAATAACTATCTTTCCATCCTTAATTTCATAGCCAATGTCAACCTCAGCTGAAGGCTCTGTAAAAGGGAAATGGCTTGGTCGAAATCTCATTTTTATTTTTTCAACTTCAAAAAATTCTTTAATAAAATAATTTAAACATCCCTTAAGATCCCCCATATTTATATTTTTATCTATATGAAGACCTTCAACTTGATGGAACATTGGAGAATGTGTTTGGTCACTATCAGATCTATAGGTTCTACCAGGTGCTATTATTTTAAAAGGTGGATTATCTTTTAACATTGTTCTAATTTGAACTGGAGATGTATGAGTTCTTAATAATTTTTCTTTCTTTTTATCTAAATAGAATGTGTCGTGCATATCTCTTGCGGGATGGTTATCTGGCGTATTTAAAGCTGTAAAATTATTATATTCATTTTCAATATCGGGCCCCTCTTCAATACTAAAACCTATTTCTGAGAAGATTGCAGATATTTCATCAATTGTTTGAGAAACTGGATGGATTTTACCTCTAACAAAAGATCTTTCGGGTAAAGTGACATCAATTTTTTCTTTTTCTAATTTTCTGTTTATTTCATCTTTTTTAATATCGTTAATTTTTGAGTCTATTAAATCTTGGAGCTCATCTTTCAAAATATTTAATTCAGAAGCAAATTTTTTTCTTTCAGATTCATTAATCGATCCAATTTTTTTAAATTGAGAGGAAATTAATCCATTTTTTCCAAATAAATCAGATTTGATTTGATTAATTTCAGATAGACCTAAATTTTGATTTAGTTTTGAAAAAAAATTATCTTTTATTTTTTTAAGATCAGACATCTTTATAGATTATTTCTTCAGCAGAATAAAACAATAGTGAAGATTAATTTAAAGCAGATTGTGCTTTTTGAACGATAGTTTTAAAGGCTTCTGGGCTATCGTACGCTATCTCAGCTAGAATTTTTCTATCAATCTTTATTCCACATTTGTTTAAACCATTAATAAACCTAGAATAAGTTAAACCCTCAGCTCTCACACCAGCGTTTATCCTTTGTATCCACAAAGATTTGAATTCTCTCTTTTTATTTCTGCGATCTCTATATGCATATTGCATTGCTTTTTCCATCGCTTGTTTAGCGACTCTAATCGTGCTTTTTCTTCTACCCCATTGACCTTTTACAGTTTTAAGAACTTTTTTATGTTTAGCTCGACTTGTTACACCTCTTTTAACTCTAGCCATTTTATCCTCTTAAGTTATATGGCATGTATGATTTTACAATTTTGCCATCCTGCTTTGACATTACAGTAGTGCCTCTAAGTTTCCTAATTTGTGAATTTGACCTCTTTATCATACCATGACGTTTTCCAGCTTGAGCCATTATTACTTTGCCTTTAGCTGTAATTTTAAATCTTTTTTTTGCTGAACTTTTTGTTTTTAATTTTGGCATATTTCTGCGGAGTTATACAAACATTGTAAATATTTTACAACCAATAATAAAGCTTATAAAGGCTGAATAACCATAATCATTTGCTTGCCATCAAATTTTGGATCTAATTCAACCTTACCAATATCTTTCATATCTTCTTTAATCTTATTCATTAATTCACTGCCTAAATGAGAATGTTGCAATTCTCTTCCTTTAAACCTTATAGTAAATTTAACCTTGTCACCTTTCAAAATAAATTTTTTAGCATTCTTTACCTTGAATTCGTAATCGTGTGTTTCTGTAACAGGTCTCATTTTAATTTCTTTTAATGAAACTATTTTTTGTTTTTTTTTTGCTATATTTGCTTTTTTTTGAGCATCATATTTGTATTTACCCATATCCATAATTTTACATACAGGTGGATTTGCATTTGGCGCAATTTCTATAAGATCTAAACCTTTGCTCTTAGCTAACGAGATTGCTTCGTTAGTATTTATTATACCAAGATTTTTTCCATCATTTTCTATAACTTGCACTTCTGGTGAGGAAATTCTATTGTTGGATCTAGGTCCTCTGTCTTTTGATCTTCTTTGAAAGTAATTTTGTTTAAAATCTGCCACTTAATTATAAAATGCTTTATTTAAAGCAGAATGTTTTTTTACGAATAAATTTAAATCCATATTTTCTTGTTTACTAGAGTCCAATCTTCTAATAGTTACTGTGTTAGTGTCAACTTCTTTTTTTCCACATATGAGTAGAATTGGTATCTTTGATAAAGAATGTTCCCTTATTTTGTAATTTAAGTTATGATTTTTTAAATCTACAAGAGACGATATACCATTTTTCTTTAAGTTTTGGTTTACTTCTTTTGCATAGTCATCAAAGTCACTTGAAACAGGAATAACGACTGCTTGTAAAGGTGAAATCCAAAAAGGAAGTTTGCCAGCATAGTTTTCGATTAAAATACCTATAAATCTTTCTAAAGATCCAAATAAAGCTCTATGTAACATTACTGGAATTTTTTTTGATCCATCTTTGTCTATAAATGAAGCGCCAAGACGTCCAGGTAAATTTAAATCCACTTGCAACGTTCCACATTGCCAGTCTCTTCCTATTGCATCTCTTAAAACAAATTCAATCTTTGGACCGTAAAATGCACCTTCTCCTTTATTTACTGAATATTCTAGTTTAGTAGCTTTTATTGCTTCCAACAAAGCTTTTTCTGATTTATCCCAAACACTATCATCTCCAACTCTTAGATCTGGTCGATCAGAGTACTTTAAAAGTACATTTTCAAATCCTAAATCTCTATAAATTTTTAAAATCAAATTTGTTACACTCAAACATTCTTCAGTGATTTGTTCCTCTGTACAAAAAATATGCGCATCATCTTGTGTAAATGCTCTTACTCTTAAAAGTCCATGAAGAGCTCCTGAGGGTTCATATCTATGAACTTTTCCGAACTCAGACATTTTTAATGGTAAATCTCTGTAACTTTTAAGACCTTGATTAAAAACTTGGACACACCCTGGACAATTCATTGGTTTAATTGCAAACACTTTATCGTCAGGAGTAGTTGAAGTGTACATGTTTGCACCAAATTTTTCCCAATGGCCAGATTTCTCCCATAATGAACGATCTAATATTTCAGGGGTATTTATTTCTTTATAGCCTGCTTCGTCCTGCTTTGCCCTCATGTAAGAAATTAATTTTTGAAATAAGTTCCAACCTTTTTCGTGCCAAAATACTGATCCGGGACTCTCTTCTCTGAAATGAAATAAATCCATTTCTTTACCAAGTTTTCTATGGTCTCTTTTTTCTGCTTCTTCTATTCTTTTCAAATATTCATCTAATTGTTTTTGTGTCGGCCAACTAGTTCCATAAATTCTTTGAAGCATTTCATTATTTGAATCACCCCTCCAATAAGCTCCGGCAACTTTAGTCAATTTAAAAGCTTTACCAATTTTACTTGAAGACTCTAAATGTGGGCCTCGACACAAATCATGCCAGGTATCTCCATGATGATAAATAGAAAGTTCTTCATTTTTTGGGATACTCTCAATTATTTCAGCTTTATATTTTTCACCAATCTTTTTAAAATGACTAATGGCTTTTTCTCTTTTCCATACCTCTCTTCTTGTTTTAACATCTCTATCAACTATTTCCGACATCCTTTTTTCAATTTTTTTTAGATCATCACTTGTGAAGGGTTCCTTTCTTGCAAAATCGTAATAAAAACCATTCTCTATCACTGGTCCAATAGTGACCTGTGTTCCCGGATACAACTCTTGAACCGCCATAGCCATAATATGTGCAGTATCATGCCTAATAACTTCTAATCCCTCAGCATCTTTTGAGGTAAAAATTTTTATTGAACAATCTTTGGATATTATAAAACTTAAATCCTTTAACTCACCATCAATACTCATTATTAAGGCTTGTTTAGCTAAGGACTTGCTTATCTTTTCTGCAACCTCCAATCCAGAAATTTTTTTAGAGAAATTTAAAGTATTTCCATCTGTTAATTTTATAATAGGCATTTATTTTAATAATTTTTTATACTCTGAATAAGTAGAATAACACATTTTTTCAACATTAAATTTTTTTACTACATTTTTTCTACCTTCAACACCCATAGATTTCAATATTGATTGATCCGTATTTAAAACCTGTAAAATTTTCTTACTTAATGATCTTGCATCGCCAGAATCAAACAAAAAACCAGTTTTGTTATTTATCAAAGTTTCATTGGACCCTCCTATATTACTTGCAATAATTGGTTTTTCCATTGATTGTGCTTCTACTGCAACTCTACCAAAGGCCTCTGGTTCAACAGAAGCTGAAACTACAATATCTGAAACTTTATAAGCTAGAGCCATGTTTTTACAATGAGATATAAATTTTATAGACTTATTTAAACGATGTTGTTCTGCTAACCTTACAAGTTTTTTCTTATAAACATCTCTACCTTGATCACTGCCCAATATTATTCCAAAAAAAGCGTCATAACCAACTTCTTTATTTACAAGACTTAAAGCCTCAATAAATATTTCTTGGCCCTTCCAAGAAGTAAGTCTACCAGGCATTAGAATTATTTTTTTTTCTCTATTATTAATTTCCCAATTTAATAATAATTTATTTTCATCACTTTCTAAAGTGGTTGATGAATCAAAATAGTCTGTATTTATTCCTCTGAATATAACTAAAAATCTTTTTTTTTTATTCAGATATTTTGAATAATTTTCATTAATATGGGAAAAAATAAAATTAGAGCCCGCAATAATTAAATCTGATTTAACCATCACAGAATTATAGAATTTTTTTAATGGACTATTAAATCTATAAGTTCCGTGAAAAGTAGTCACAAATTTTCTTCTTGTGATTTTAGTTGCAAAAAAACAAGACCAAGCAGGGGCACGACTTCTGGCATGAACAATTGAAATATCTAACAATAAAATAATAAATACTATAATTATAGAGTTAATAAATATCAAAATTGGATTTTTACTATGTACAGGTAATCTTATTAATTTTACTTTTTTTTTATCAACATACTTTAATAATTCTCCGCTACTAGTAATTATATAAGACTTACAATTATTTTCAGGTAAATAATGAGCTAAATCATAACAACCAGTTTCAGCACCTCCATAACCTAGTCTAGGTATAACCTGCAGCACTTTTAAATTTGATGACATCTGTTAAGATTATATATTAAGAAATAAGTCTTATAAACGTTAATGAATCAATTTAAATATTTAAAATTATCTAAAACTAAAAAAATTAGATTTTTGACCAATTACTCTAAGGGCAACCTATATATCGTATTTTTACATGGATTTATGTCGGATATTGAAGGAAAAAAACCAAAATCTTTTTTAAAGTTTGCAAAAAGCAAAAGCTTAGGTTTTTTGACATTTGAATATTCTGGCCATGGTAAATCTTCAGGAAAATTTATAAAAGGAAACATCACCCATTGGACAAAAGAAACAAAAATTATCATTAAGAAAATAGTAAAAAAAAAAAGATTTATTTTAATTGGCTCTAGCATGGGTTCCTGGATTTCAATCAACTTGTTTAAATACTTTAAGAGACAAATAAAAGGCTTTATTGGTATTGGATCAGCACCAGAATTTTTAGAGAGATTGATGTGGAATAAATTTACTAAAAAAATGAAAAGAGAGATAAAAAACAAAGGTATACTAAATTTAAAACATGGAAAATATGAATATCCAATTACATATCAGCTTATAAAAGATGGTAGAAAAAATAAAGTCCTAAACAAAAAAATTTTTAAAAATATATCTGTAACAATGATACATGGTGGCAATGATGAGTCAGTGCCTAAATCTTATTCAAAGAAAGTATTAAGATTATTTCCATCAGCATCTAGAAGATTAATAATTATTAAAAAAGGAAATCATAGTCTTTCAAGCTCTAAAAATTTAAAAAAAATTAATTTTGAATTAAATAAGATTATTTCTAATATTTTTTAATCCTTCAATAAATGATGGAAACTTTAATTTATAATTAAAAAAATTTTTCATTTTTTTGTTACTTACTTTTTTGGAGTCTTTATAAAAATTAATCAACATTTTATTTCTAACACTTGTTAATTTAATTTTTTCAGGAATTTTTACTCTAAGTAGTTTTGCTGCATATTGAATTATTTCTTCGTTTGATGCGGGTTTATCATCTGAAATGTTGTATATTTCACCAGATTTAAATTTTGTCATAGATTTAAATAAAATATTCACAATATCATCAACATGAATTCTAGAAAAAAAATGATTTTTTTTATCAATTATTTTAATATCTCCAAGTTTTAATCTTTTGATAATATTATTAGTATTTGAATAAATTCCAGAAAGTCTGAATATTTGAACGGGTAAATTTAATTTTTTACAAACGGAGATCCATTTTTTTTCTGCTGCTAATCTATTAATTCCATTTTCTGAAGTAGGTATCGTAAAACTATTTTCATCAACCCACTTTCCATTATGATTTCCATAAACACTCGTAGCTGATAGATATGTTATCCACTTCACTCTCAAATTTTTAAATTCATTTGAAAAATTCTTTAAAACAATGTCTTTGCCACCTACTGGAGGAATAGAAACTAATATATAATCAGCTTTCTTTAATACTGGTATAATATTTGGGTCATAAAAATCATCATTAAAATCAAACGCATTATTTAAATTTTTAATCTTTTTGTCTTTAATTTTTCTTGAAGTAAAATTTAAATTTATCTCAATATTTTCGTCAGACAGCTTTTTAATAAAATTTTTTGCAACTTGTCCATAACCAAAACAAAAAACGTTTATCACCTAACTTACTTTTTTTATGTTTGACTTGATTGATATAGGATTTTTTAGTTTATCAAGCATTTCTTTAGGACAAACTTGTAAAAAATTTTTGATTTCATTATCAAAATTATCAATTATTTTTTTTGATAGAATAGAATTTGTTTCCTTGAAGTGTTCATTAATAAGATCTTTTAAAAAATTTTTCCAGTAATCTGTCTCTACATTTTGCCAAATTACAGATTCAGGATTTACTTTTTTTTCAAACATTTCTTCCTTATCGTAAATAAATGCCATACCTCCAGTCATTCCTGCAGCAAAATTATCTCCTACATTCCCCAGTATAACAACTGTTCCACCAGTCATATATTCACATCCGTTTGAGTCACACCCTTCTATAACTGAAATTGCTCCTGAATTTCTAACTGCAAATCTCTCACCTGCTTGTCCTGCGGCAAAGAGTTTACCAGATGTTGCTCCGTATAAAACTGTATTTCCGATAATTGTATTATCGTGAGAAATTAAATTGCTCTCATCTGAAAGTTTTATTGAGATAGTTGCCCCTGACAATCCTTTAGCTACATAATCATTAGCATCTCCTTTTAAAACTAATTTAAGTCCTTTGGTGGTAAAAGCTCCAAATGATTGTCCGGCAGACCCCCTAAAATTTATAGTTAAAAAATTATCTTCTAGCTTATTATACCCAAATTTTTTGTACAAATTATGTGATATTCTTGTTCCAACAGCTCTATGCGTATTTTCAATAGTAAATTCTTTTTGTAATTCTTTTTTACTATCTAGTTGTCTTTCAATTTCAGACCATATTTCTTGATCAAGTGTATCTGGAACACTATTTATAATTTGTTTTTCACAATATCTTTTATTATCACCTGGGTCAGCTTGAACAAAAAGTGGATTTAAATCAAGGTCATCTAAATTTGGTGATGCTTTACTTACTTGTCTTAAAAGATCAGTTCTTCCAATTACTTCATTAAGTGATTTAAAACCAAGTTCAGCAAGAATTTCTCTTACTTCCATTGCAATAAAAGTAAATAAATTAACAACCTTATCAGGTGTGCCTGTGAATTTTTCTCTTAACTTATCGTCTTGTGTGCAGACACCCACTGGACAAGTATTAGAATGACATTGTCTCACCATAATACACCCCATCGCAACTAATGCAGTTGTAGCTACACCAAATTCTTCTGCACCCATCATCGCAGCTATGACAACATCTCTTCCTGTTTTAATTCCTCCATCAGTTCTTAAAGTTACGTTTTGTCTCAAATTATTTAGTGTTAAAACTTGATTAGCTTCAGTTAAACCCATCTCCCAAGGAACTCCAACGTATTTTACACTTGTTTGAGGGCTAGCACCCGTTCCACCGTTGTGACCAGAAATTAAAATTATGTCTGCTTTTGCTTTTGCAACACCAGCTGCAATCGTTCCAATTCCTGATGAGGCAACTAATTTTACTCCCACTCTTGCAGTTGGATTTACTTGTTTTAAATCATAAATTAGCTGAGCCAAATCCTCAATAGAATAAATATCATGGTGGGGAGGAGGAGAAATTAAAGTAACCCCAGGTGTCGAATGTCTTAGTCTAGCGATCTCTGCTGAAACTTTAAATCCTGGCAGTTGTCCACCTTCTCCTGGTTTTGCTCCTTGTGCCATTTTAATCTCAATTTCATTACAATTATTCAAGTAGTTTATTGTTACTCCAAATCTTGCTGATGCTATTTGTTTTACTCTTGAATTTGCACTATCTCCGTTTTTCATCATTTTGAATCTTTTTTCATCCTCTCCACCTTCACCACTACATGAAGCACCCTTTATTCTATTCATGCCTATTGCCAAGGTTTCATGAGCCTCTTTCGATAGAGCTCCATGAGACATACTTCCACTCCCAAATCGTTTAAGAATATTTTCCAAGGGCTCTACTTCTGAAATATCAATTGGATTATTTCGATACCTTTCTCTAAAATCTATGAGATCTCTCAAGTTGATAGGCGGAAGACTGTATATACCTTCAGTGTATTTCTTATAAGTTTTATAAGATCCACTACCAACTGCACTTTGAAGCATATGTATTAATTTCCCTTGATATTGATGTAATTCCCCATTTTTTCGATAACGATAAATTCCTCCAATTGGTAAAACCGCATCTTCATTTTCGAAAGCTTCAGTGTGAATAATTCTCAATTTTTTTTCAATTCCAGTTAAACCTATTCCAGAAATTTTTGAAATTACTCCCGGAAAATAATCTGAAACGATTGTCCTACTTAATCCAACTGTCTCAAAATTACACCCCCCTCTATAAGAACTTAGAACAGAAATACCCATTTTTGACATTATCTTTAGCAATCCACTATTTACAGACCTTATGTATTTTTTGATACAATCCTCATAATCAAAATTACCAAACAACTTTTTCTCATATCTTTGATAAAGGCAATCGAGTGCTAAATAAGGATTTACAGTAGTAGCGCCAACTCCTAAAAGTGTGGCAAACGAATGAGTGTCTAAAGCTTCTCCTGTTTGTACATTGATAGAAACATAGCCTCTTAATTTTTTCTTAATCAAGAATGAATTTATTGCTCCAACACACAAAATCATAGGAACAGGAATTCTTCTTTCTGAAATATTTTTATCAGATAAAATTAATTGTTTGATACCTTTTCTAACCTCAATCTCCGCTTCTTTTTGAATTCTCGATATAGCAATTTCTAAGTTTTCATTTTTTTCAAATGTACAATCAATTTCAAAAGAATTTTGACCGAAATAATTTATAAACTTTTTCAGCTGTGAATTTGATAAAATAGGAGAGTCTAGTACATAAATATTTTCTTTTGTTAAATTATCAAAATTCAAAATATTTCCTAAATTTCCAAATCTTGTTTTTAAACTCATAACTTTATTTTCTCTCAAAGAATCTATTGGAGGATTAGTCACTTGACTAAAATTTTGTCTAAAAAAATGATAAAGTGGTCTGTATTTATCTGATAATACTGCTAAAGGAGTATCATCTCCCATTGAACCTGTTGCTTCTTTTGCATCTTCAGCCATTGGATGTAATATTAACTCTAAATCCTCCAGGCTTATTCCAAAAGCGTGTTGTCTTTTTTTTAACTCATTTCCTTTAAATAAAGCTTTTTCATTAGAAATTGTTATTTTTTTATCCAAATCAATTATTTGATTATTAAAATGTTTATATTCTTTTGCTAAATAATTCTTAATTTGTTCATTAGTAAATAATTTTCCTTTTTCAATTCTTACACCAATAATTTCACCAGGACCTAATCTACCTTTTTTAAGTATTTTTTTTTCATTAAGTTTAATCATGCCTGTCTCAGAACCTGCAAATAAAAATTTATCTTTAGTGATTGTATATCTTAACGGCCTTAATCCATTTCTATCATTAGCAGCAATAACCCATTCATTATCCGTTCCTGCAATCGCAGCTGGTCCATCCCATGGTTCCATCGTACTATTTAAAAAATTAAACAATTGTTGATGATCTTTAGGTAATATTTTACTTTTTTTTGACCACGCATCTGGCACCAGCATCAATTTTGCTAAAGGTGCTGGTTGGCCTGAAATATTTAATAACTCAAAAACATTGTCTAAAGCTGCGGAGTCAGAAGTTCCTGGTTGAACGACAGGCTTTAAATTTTCTATATTTTCAAATAAATCACTTTGCATTTCTTGTTCATGGACTCTCATCCAATTTTTATTACCTCTAAACGTGTTAATTTCTCCATTATGCGCAATAGCTCTAAATGGTTGAGCTAAATCCCAACTTGGTGCAGTGTTTGTTGAAAATCTCTGGTGGAAAATAGCATATCTAGAAATAAATCTTTTATCTTGTAGGTCTAAGTAAAAATCAGCAATAGACTCTGCTAGAAACATTCCTTTATAAATTATTGATTTTGAACTTAGGGAACAAATATAAAAGCCCTCAATGGATTTTTTTAAAGATTTATTTTCAATTTTTCTTCTTGTTTCATATAATCGTCTTTCCAATTCTTTACCAAGAACTTTTGGATCATTATACTTAAATAAAACTTGTGCAATCTCAGGTCTGGTTATATCAGCCTTTTCTCCCAAAACTTTAGGATTCACTGGAACCTGTCTCCATCCGTAAAGACTGAAATTACTTTTTGTAAGCTCACTCTCAATAATAGTTCTACAAGATTCTTGAGCATCAAAATTATTTCTTGGAAGGAAAATCATACCAACACAAATTTCGGAATTATCAAATTTATGTCCAGTAATCTCGATTTTTTCTATAAAAAAATCTTTTGGTATTTCTATATGAATACCAGCACCATCTCCTGTTTTGCCATCTGCATCAACTGCACCTCTATGCCAAACCGCCTTTAATGCATCAATACCATATTCAACAACAGCTCTAGATTTTTTTCCTTCAGTTGATGCCACCAATCCAACTCCACAAGCATCATGTTCCATTTCTGCAGAATAAACATTATTATTCTTAAGTAATTTTAAATTATTTTTATAATTATCCATTATGCAACCTTATCTTGCTCAAGTAATTTTCTTTTTAAAAATTTTTTTATTGAAACAGCAGCATCTCTTCCATCTTTAATTGCCCACACAACAAGAGAAGCCCCCCTTATAATATCACCAGCAGCAAATACACCCTGCAAATTTGTTTCCATTGTATCGAAATCTGTTTTTATTGTTCCCCATTTTGAAACTTTTAATTCTTTACTATCAAAAAGATTTGGAAGATCCTCTGGATCAAACCCTAAAGCTTTTATTACCATATCAGCTTTAATTTCAAATTCTGAACCACTTTGAACTTCTGGCTTTCTTCTACCTGTTTCATCGGGCTCACCAAGTTTAATCTTATTTGCTGTTAAACTTTCTACTTTATTTTTACCTTCAAAATGTTTTGGTGAAGACAACCAAACAAATTCTACACCTTCTTCCTCTGCATTTGAGACCTCTCTTGCTGATCCAGGCATATTCTCTTTATCTCTTCTATATAAACATTTTACGGATTTAGCATTTTGTCTAATCGCTGTTCTTACACAGTCCATTGCTGTATCTCCACCACCTATTACAACTATATCTTTACCTTCTGCATTTAATTTTCCATTATCAAATAATTTAACTTTATCCCCTAAGCCTTTTTTATTAGAAGCAGTCAAAAATTCCATTGCAGGAAAAATATTCTCTAAATCGTTTCCTGGAATATCTATTTGTCTTGCTTTATATACTCCAGTTGCAATTAATATCGCATCATGTTTTTTTCTTAAATCTTCAAGGCTAGCATCTTTGCCAACTTCAAAATTTTGAATGAACTTAATTCCACTATCTTTTAAAAGTTTTGTTCTTCTTTCAACTACAAATTTTTCAAGTTTAAAATTTGGGATTCCATAAATTAAAAGACCTCCTGGTCTATCGTATCTATCGTAAATTGTGACTTTATAACCTGAACTTCTTAATTGTTCTGCACATGCTAACCCGGCTGGACCTGAACCTATAATTCCAATACTTTGATTAATTTCATTTTTAATATTTATTGGTTTTACCCATCCATTAGCCCAAGCATTTTCAGTAATATATTTTTCAACAGAACCAATCGTTACAGTACCATGACCTGATTGTTCAATAACACAATTTCCCTCGCACAACCTATCTTGGGGACATATTCTACCACATACTTCAGGCATATTATTTGTACTTTGCGATAACTCATATGCTTCTTGTAATCTTCCTTCAGCAGTTAATTTTAACCAATCAGGTATGTTATTACTCAAGGGACAATGAATTTGACAAAAAGGAACGCCACATTGGGAGCATCTACTAGATTGCTCAGTTGCCTTGTCACTTATAAACTCATCGTAAATCTCTTTAAAATCATCTTTTCTAAGGTCTATCTCACGTTTAGGTGGGTTTTGCTGACCTATATCAGTAAATTTTAACATTTTTTTAGTCATAACTTGTGACTATATATACTATGTAAATCCTTATTTAACTAATATTTAGGACATACATTATGACCTATTTTAATAAAAAAAGCCTTTATTTATAGGAATAATTCTATTTTTGCATAGGTCGTATTCCAACATCATATCGCTTTATTTTGTTATTATTTAGTTTACCAAATAATTTTTCAATGTTTTCAAATTTTTTAGAAATTATAACTTTATCGGCCATTCAAGGTATCACCGAATTTCTTCCTATAAGCTCGTCGGCTCATTTAATTTTGGTAGGAAAAATTTCAAACTTAAGTATTAGTTCACTATTCTTAGATACTGGAATGCATCTTGGATCTTTGCTTGCAATTATTTTTTATTTTAAGTCTGATTTTTTAAAGATTTTAGAAAATAAAAAACTTTTATATCTAATAATTCTTGGATCATTACCTACAATTTTTTTAGGTTCAATTCTATATGTAACAGATTTAATCAGTATTTTAAGAAATGTTGAAATAATTGCTTGGACTTCTTTAATATTTGCAATTTTTTTATATGTATCAGACAGATCAAAAGTAAACAAAAATTTTGAAAAAGATATAAATTTAAAAACTATATTATTTATCGGAATATTTCAAATGCTTGCTTTAATACCTGGAGTAAGTAGATCGGGTATTGTAATAACTACATGCCGTTTTTTAAATTTTAATAGATATGACTCAACGAGAATTTCTTTATATCTATCCTTACCAGCAATAGCTGGAGCAAGTTTTTTAAGCTTAAAAGACCTAAGTATTGAAAATAACGAAATGAGCTTATTTATATTTATTGGAGTCTTATTTTCTTTTATTTTTTCTTATGTATCAATCAAATATTTATTAATTTTTGTTCAAAAATTTAATCTATCTATTTTTATAATTTACAGAATTTTCTTATCAATATTATTATTTTATTTTATTTATACTTAAATTTTTTATTTCTGGAAGCAATTGTGAGATTAAAACTCCAATAAGAATTAAAATACAACCGATTATATTGTTTAAATTAAGAATTTGAGATAAAATTATCCAAGCTGCAACTGTTGCAAAAACTCCTTCTAAAGAAAAAATTATAGCAGACGGTGCCGGAGAAATATTTTGTTGCGCATAAATTTGCAACACGAATGCTATACCACCTGATAAAATTCCAGCATACAATATCTGAAATTTTTGATCAAAAATATTTTCAAAAATAAATTCTTCAAAAATAAAAGCTGGCACTAATGAACAAATTGAAACAATTAATGTTTGAATTAAACCCACGAGTATTGGAGCATTAAACTCGCTGACTAAAATTCCTATGAAAATGATATGTAAACTCCAAAATAAAGCACAAATTATTACAAGAGTATCCCCTAATCTGATAGTAGCATCTTGAAAATTTGTTAAAAAATAACCCCCTATTACACAAAATAATACTGATGGCCAAACACTCCAATGAATATTCGTTCTAAATAAAAAAAAACCAATAATTGGCACCATAGGGACATAAAATATTGTAAAAAAAGCAGCATTGGCTATATCAGTAAAAAGTAATGCTACTTGTTGAAGTAAAGATGCAAAAAAAAGAAAAATACCTATAAGGATAGATAAAAATATAAATCTTTTTTTATTTTTTGATAAAACTTCTTTGGTCTTTTTTTTTTCTAAAATTAAATAAAATGGAATTAAAGCTAAAAAACCTACAAAAAATCTTGTAGCATTAAAAACATACGGCCCAATAACTTCCATTCCTGTATCCTGGGCTATAAATGTAGTACCCCATATGAAAGTACATAAAAAAGCAGCTATCAAGGATTGTGTTTTTGTCATTTAAATAGCTAACCTATATGCAAAATTTTTACCTAAATTTTGTTTAAGCTCATTATTAAATCTAGCTGCTTCTGCTCCATCAATTATTCTATGATCATAAGATAAAGATAATGGTAACATAATCCTTTCCTCTAACTCTTTTCCTGTGTGTAAATGGACTTTCCTAAATTTTCCTATGCCTAGAATAGCAACTTCAGGAAAATTAATTATTGGGGTAAAAAATGAACCTCCTATTCCCCCTAAGCTAGTAATAGTCATCGATCCTCCATAAAAATCTTTTTTATCTATTTTAAGCATTCTACATTTCTCACTAATTATTTTTAGTTCCTCACTAATTTGATTTATATTTTTTTTATCAACATTTCTTATTTTCGGCACCATTAAACCATGTTCAGTATCAACAGCTATTCCAATATGAAAATATTTTTTAATTGTCATTTTTCCGTCGTCAATTTCATCTATTGAACAATTAAAAGATGGAAATTTTTTAAGTGTTGCAACTAATGCTTTTGTTATAAAGGCTAATGGTGTAATTTTTTTTTTCTCACCAGTGTATAAATCTTTCAAGGAATTTCTAAAGTTTTCCATCTCTGTTACATCTGCTTCATCATGATTAGTTACGTGAGGAATCGTATTCCAGGAATAAGAGAGATTTATAGCAGACTTTTTTTTTATTCTTGGTATTTCTTTTATCACAACATCTCCAAAATCAGAATGTTGATACTCTGTTTTTAATTTTGATTTTGGTGAAAAATTTTTGTCAAGACTGCTATCTTTAACAAATTTTTTAATATCACTTTCAATTACTCTTCCATCTCTTTCTGTGCCTGTAATTAGATTAATATTTACACCTAGTTCTCTGGCAAACTTTCTAGCCTTTGGACTTGCGGGTACTCTTTTTTTTTCAACCATATTTATAATTTACTTGGAAATATTCTATCACAATCTATTTTATATTTTTTTATAGCTTCTTTTGCTAATTTAGAAGAAATCAACTGTTCATTAGATAGAACACTTAATGCATATGTTACAATATGTTCTTTATCAACTTCAAAAAATTTTCTAAGATTTTTTCTTGTATCACTTCTGCCAAATCCATCGGTACCTAAAGAATAAAAACTATTTTTTACGTATGGCCTTATTTGCTCTGAATGACTTCGCATATAATCAGAGGCAGCTAATATAGGTACGTTAGATTTACCAAGACATTCTTCCACATACGAGGTTTTATTTTTTTCATCTGGATGAAGTAGATTGTATCTTTCAATTTCCATACCGTTTCTCGCTAATTCATTAAAACTAGTAACGCTCCAAATTTCACTATCGACTCCATATTCATTTTGAAGAATTTCAGCACCACCAATAATTTCTCTAAGTATTGCACCTGATCCAATTAGTTGAATTTTAGCTTTTTTATTTTTATTAAATTCTTTAAATTTATACATTCCTTTCAATATACCTTCTTCACATTCTTTATATTTTGGTATTGCTGGATGAGGATAGTTTTCATTCATAGTTGTAATATAATAGAAAACATTTTCCTTTTTTTCGTGCATTCTTCTTAATCCTTCTCTAAATATAACTGCTAATTCATAAGAGAATGTAGGATCATAAGACACACAATTAGGTATTGTTGAAGCTAAGAGATGACTATGTCCGTCTTGATGCTGAAGGCCTTCCCCTGCTAATGTCGTTCTGCCAGAGGTAGCTCCTATTAAAAAACCTCTTGATTGACTATCACCCGCTGCCCAAGCAAAATCACCAACTCTTTGAAAGCCAAACATTGAGTAAAAAAGATATATAGGTATCATTTCTATGTCATGATTTGTATAAGCTGTTCCAGCTGCAATCCATGAAGACATTGATCCAGCCTCATTTATACCTTCCTCTAAAACTTGACCTTTTTTATCTTCCCTATATGAGCTTAATTGTTCTGAGTCCTCTGGTTCGTATTTTTGTCCCTCATGAGCATAAATACCTATTTTTTGAAAAAAACCCTCCATACCAAAAGTTCTAGCCTCATCAGGAATGATTGGAACAAGTCTTGGTGAAACATTTTTGTCTCTAAGTAAATTTGTAAGTAATCTAACTAAAGCCATAGTAGTTGACATTTCTTTACTACCTGTTGATTCCTTTAGAAAATCAAAAATGTCCTTTTTAGGTACTTTTATAGGACTTGCATATGTTGTTCTTTCAGGAATAAAACCACCTAATTTTATTCTTCTCTCTTTTAAATATTTTATTTCCTCTGAGTTTTCATCAGGTCTAAAATATTGAATATCTTTTACCTGTTTGTCAGTTAATGGTACGTCAAATCTATCTCTGTAGTACATTAAATCATCTACGCCCATTTTTTTTTGTTGATGAGTTGTGTTAACACTTTCACCAGTTTTTCCCATTCCATAGCCTTTAATAGTTTTAGCAATAATAACAGTTGGCTTTCCAATATTCTTTACTGCTTTATCGTAGGCCGCAAAAACTTTATGAGGATCATGACCACCTCTATTAAGTTTCCAAATATCTTTATCGGATAATGCTGATACTAATTCTTTTGTTTCAGGGTATTTACCAAAAAATTTTTCTCTTACATATAACCCATTTCTAGCTTTATATGCTTGATATTCACCATCAACAGTTTCATCCATAATTTTTACTAAATGCCCAGTTTTATCTTTAGCTAGTAGAGGATCCCAATATGAGCCCCAGATAACCTTTATAACATTCCAACCAGCTCCTCTGAAGATACCCTCAAGTTCTTGAATAATTTTACCATTTCCTCTTACTGGTCCGTCTAATCTTTGTAAATTACAGTTCACTACAAATATTAAATTGTCTAAATTTTCCCTTGCCGCAAGTCCTATTGCACCCATAGACTCAGGTTCATCCATTTCCCCATCACCTAAAAAAGCCCAAACTTTTCTGCCTTCATCTTTTATCAAACCACGATTAATCAAATATTTCATAAACCTTGCTTGATAAATCGCCAACATTGGCCCTATGCCCATAGACACGGTTGGAAACTGCCAAAAGTTTGGCATTAACCAAGGGTGTGGATATGAAGATAAACCACCTGGATTTACCTCTTGCCTAAAACTGTCTAATTGTTTTTCACTTAGTCTACCCTCTAAGAAAGCTCTAGCATACATTCCTGGTGCACTATGTCCTTGAAAATAAATTAAATCACCTCCAAATTTATTATTTTTTGCTCTCCAAAAATGATTCATTCCAACATCATATAAAGTTGCTGCTGAGGCAAAAGTTCCAATATGTCCTCCAAGTTCTGGAAATTTTTTATTTGCTCTAACGACCATTGCTGCTGCATTCCACCTTATTAATGAACGAATTCTTCTTTCGACATTTTGATCTCCAGTAGATTTAGTTTCGTTTTCAGGGGTAATAGTATTTATATAAGGTGTATTTCTTGAAAGAACTAAGTCTGATCCTTGTCTGTATGAATGTTCAATTAATTTCTTAATTAAAAATTGAGCTCTTTTACTGCCATCAGTTTCCAAGACTGAAGATAATGACTCTAACCAATCACTTGTTTCGCTTGGATCAATATCACCATTTACTCTTGCCTCAAATTTTTTTTCATCAGCAATTTTAATAGCTTCACGTTGAACGATTTTATTTATATTTTCAGTTTTTTGATTTTCAAAATTTTCATTTTTTTTAACCACACTTTTTTCTGCTTCTTCAATTAAATTTTGAGTATTTTTTGGAATTTCTTCATTTAAATTTTTTGATTTTATAGGTGCTTTATTTTCACCTCCTTCAACTTCAAGTATCAAATCTCCTTTTGAAACTTTATCCCCGACTTTTACATTTACTTTAGAAATAACGCCTTCAATAGTTGATGGGACTTCAACGCTAGATTTATCGCTCTCTAAAGTAACAACTGGATCGTTCTTTTTTATATTATCACCCGATTTAACGATAACCTCTATTATTTCTACTTGCTCAAAATCTCCAATATCAGGAACTTTTAATTGAATAGACATATATAATTTTACCACATTTATATCTTTTTTTGGACAACCTTAAACGAGATAAAATGTACATGTTTAATTTATTTTTTAAAAAATTTAAAAAAAATCACAACTATAACAATCTTGATGCAAGATATTGGATACAAATGTCGATATTGAGCAAAAATTATTATATTTTAAAAAACTAGTCTCTCTCTAGGCATAGAGCTATACCCATTCCACCACCTATACAAAGGGTAGCCAGGCCTTTCTTAAAATTATTTCGAGTCATTTCGTGTAATAAGGTTACTACAATTCTTGAACCGGAGGATCCAATAGGATGACCAAGGGCGATGGCACCTCCATTAACATTAAGTTTTGCTTTTGGGATCTTTAATTCATTAACTACTGCAATACTCTGCGCTGCAAAAGCTTCATTCAACTCAAATAAATCTACTTCTTCAATTCTCCAGCTTGCTTTTTTCAAAGCTAGATTTACTGCTTGAATAGGTCCTAATCCCATCAGAGATGGCTCTACTCCACAAGAGGCCCAAGAAATAATTTTAGCTAAAGGTTTTATTGATCTTCTTTCTGCTTCTTTTCCTGACATAATAATTGTTGCTGAAGCACCATCATTAATTCCAGATGAATTACCAGGAGTGACAGTCCCGTTTGGTTTAAAAACTGTTTTTAACTTTTTCAAATCGGTCAAATTAATATTCTTTCTTGGATGCTCGTCTTGTTCAAGAATTATGTCATTTTTATTATTTCTAATTATGATAATTTCATTCTTAAATTTTTTTTCACTAATTGCCTTTTGAGTTTTTTCTTGTGAGCCTATCGAAAATAAATCTTGTTGTTCTCTTGTAATATTAAATTTTTTTGCAATATTTTCAGCAGTTACTCCCATATGGTACCCGTTAAATGAATCTAACAATCCATCATTAATCATTGTGTCTATCAATTTTTTTGAGGACAATTTTTTATCTTCTCTTAAAAAAATTGCATGAGGTGATCGAGACATATTTTCTTGACCTCCGGCAATTATAATATTATTTTCTCCCAACTTAATTGATTGATAAGCTGAAACAATCGCCCTCATACCAGAACCACAAACTTGATTAACTGTATGCGCTGGTTTTAAGACTGGAATTCCAGCATTAAGAGCCGATTGTCTTGCTGGATTTTGTCCAGTTGCGGATGTTAGTACTTGACCCAAAATTACTTCATCAATATCGTTTGGACTTATTTTTGATTTAATAAGAAGTTCTTTTATTACTATTGTGCCTAATTCACTTGCATTAATATTTTTTAAAGAACCCATGTATGCTCCAATAGGCGTTCTTAAAGCCTCAACAATAACAACATCGTCTTTAAAATTACTCATATCAATTACAACATAATGTTTTATAATTAAATTACATCAAAAATTTGATATAAAAGTAAATATTTAAAATTTTGCGCCTGTAGCTCAATTGGATAGAGCGCTTGGCTACGGACCAGGAGGTTCTGGGTTCGACTCCTAGCAGGCGCACCAAAAGGAAAAATTATGTTTAAATGGGTAATGAAATTATCTTTACAAAAATCTGTTGTTTATTTTTTTATTTTAATTCTTATTATTTTATTAATTTTAACTTTTATACTATAAAAAATTATGTCAAAAGATTTTGAACAAATTAGCATTAAGCCAGGTTTTATGAAGCATAATGGTGGTATTTTATTTAAAAATGTTTCAGAGACAGAGTACGAGTTTAAATCGACTATTAATGAAAATCATTTAAATGCTGCTGGTATCACTCATGGTGGATATTTGTCAGCTTTAGTAGATGCAGGAGCTGGTACAGCGGCACACCGATCAGCACAAAATGCTCCTTGTGTAACAATTTCTCTAGATTTAAAATTTATTGGTGCATCAAAACTTGGTGATGTGATTAATGGATATGTAAAAATTTTAAAAAAAACAAAAACATTAGTATTTTTATTTTGTGAACTAAAAAGTGATGATAAAATTATTACCTCGGCATCTGGTGTTTGGAAAATTTTAAAAACCAAATAAATGAACTTAGGATTTAGTGATAAATTTTTCTTCTATAATTTAAATATCCAAAGATTAATAATAAAAAAGTTGCTAATGGATAAATAATAATTTTAGAAGGTCGATCAGTATTTTCTGTTTTAAACTCGCTGATATAATCGCCTATTTCAAAGCCGTTTTTCTTAGCTTTTCCATTCCATTGAAGTGTGTCGACAACATACTTTTTATTATCTTCAATAATATTTAAACCATAATCATTAATTCTATAATCGACATCAAAACTATTTTTATCTATAACAAATAGTTTGTATCTCTCACCATACTCCGAAATTCTTGTAACTTTAATTCTTACCTCTTTCTTTGGATCCAATCTTATTTCGTTAATATCTTCAAGGTTTATATAATTATATTTTGGATAAAATTTATTCAAAACAAACTCTGGTGAAAGTAAAGAGATAGATATAAATAAAAAAATTGCAATTTCATACCATCTTAATTTATTTATAAACCATCCTTGAGTTGCAGATGTAAATACTAGAATTCCAGCTAATGATGTGACAATTACAGTAAGTGCGTGCCAAATATTTTCTATTCCTATGAGAAGAAGCTCATGATTAAAAAGAAAAACTATTGGTAAAATACCCGTTCTAAGACTATACCAAAATGCTTGTACACCAGTTCTTAATGGATCGCCACCAGAAATAGCTGCTGCTGCATAAGAAGCTAAACCAACTGGTGGTGTTACATCGGCCATAAGACCAAAATAAAAAACAAATAAATGAACTGCTATTAATGGAAAAATAAAACCTGAAGCATTTCCAACATCAACTAAAACTGTCGCCATTAAAGATGCAACCACTACATAGTTTGCAGTGGTTGGCAGACCCATTCCAAGTAACAAACACAATACAATTGTTAAAAATAGTAAAATTACAACGTTATCTTTTGCAATAGACTCAATTACAATTATTAAATTTGTACTCAGTCCAGTTGATCCTACTGCACCCACTATTATACCAGCTGTGGCAATAGCAATACCAACTGCAACCATATTTAAAGCACCTTTTTCAAATCCTACGATTGTTTCATTAAACCAAACTTTTAAGCCATTATTATAATTATCTTCTCGAATAATTTTATTAATCAAATTGACTAATATAAGTGAAATAGTTGCGTAAAAGATTGAGTAAGATGCTGTAAACCTTAAGTATACTAACATATAAACTAGTACAAAAATAGGAACTAGAAAATGTAATCCAGATAAAAAAGTTCTTTTCAAATTAGGAACATCAGATTCTTCCATTCCTTTCAAATTCAATTTTAATGCCTCTAAATGAGATATATAAAATAAAGCTATATAAGAAATAATTGCAGGTAAAAAAGCATGTTTTACAACCTCAAAATAGGTAACTCCTATAAAACTAGCCATGACAAATGCTGCTGCACCCATTACAGGAGGCATTATTTGACCATTAACCGATGAAGATACCTCAATAGCTCCTGCTTTTTCTTGAGAAAAACCAGTTTTTTTCATAATCGGTATAGTAAAAGTTCCAGTAGTAACTGTATTGGCTATTGATGATCCAGAAATTAAACCAGTCATGCCTGAGCCAAGAATTGCTGCTTTTGCTGGTCCACCTCGCATTTTTCCAACCATCGCAAAAGCTAATTCTAAGAAATATTTACCTCCTCCAGCTGTCTCTAAAAGTGCTCCAAACAATACAAATAAAAAAATGAAATCAACTGATACACCAATAGGTATTCCAAAGATTGCCTCTTGATCTAACCATTGAAATCCAATCAATCTATTTAATGATAATCCTCCATGAGAAATGATGTCTGGTGCATATCTACCAAAATATGAAAATAATAGAAAACAAACTGCAATAATAACTAAAGGTAAACCTATTGCTCTTCTTGTAGCCTCTAAAAGAATTAAAATCCCGAAGCAACCAATTATTAATTCTACAGGTAATTTAAAATTTTCACTTATACTAACGGATAATAAAACTCCACCTCTTTCAACAAGCTGATCATAAAAAAAATAAATATAAAGACAAGACAAAGCACCAATAAGACTTATTAAGAAATCTATGATTGAAACCTTTTTTCCTTTTGAAATTGGATAAATTAAAAAAGCTAAACATAGAGCAAATCCTAAGTGAATCGCTCTTGCGGGTAATCCTTTGAATATTCCAAAATTTAATAAAAATGGAAATGGAGAAGCATACCAAAGCTGAAATAAAGACCAGATAATTGCGATAGCAGCAACAACTTTTAAATGTAGACCTGTTAAATTTCTTGTTGGAGATAAATCTTCATTTATCTTGTTCTTTATTTTTTCACTAATGGATTTGCTCATAAGTTTTGTTCTATCTTAAAAAAAAGGCCCGGCAAAAATACCAGGCCTTTTAATCTAAATTTAATGATTGATTACATTAACCCAGCTTCTTTATAATATTTAATTGCACCTGGATGTAATGGAGCAGACAAACCATCTTTAATCATATTTTTCTTTTCCAAAAATCCAAAAGCAGGATGTTGTTTTTTGAAATCATCAAAATTTTCCATCACAGCTTTTGTAACTAAATATACTAACTCCTCTGAAACTGCTGCACTAGTAACTACAGTTGCTTTAACACCAAATGTAGTCGCATCTTTTTTCTGATTTGTATAAGTTCCTTTTGGAATTACAGCTTTTGCATAGTAATCAGCACCACTTATAAGCCCTTGAACTTCTGAACCAGTCAAGTTAATTGGTGAAGCTTTAGCCGCACATGTTGCTGCTTGTTCCATTGCACCATTAGGAAAACCTACTGAATAACCGAAAGCATCAATCTTACCATCACATAAAGCTTTTACTTGCTCTGAAGAAGTAAGTTCTGTTGTTGATTTAAAAAAGCTATTATCAACACCCATCGCTTTCATCAGTTCTTCCATAGTTCCTCTTTGACCTGAGCCAGGATTACCAATATTTACTACTTTTCCTTTTAATCCAGCAAAATCTTTTATCTTTGCTTTTTTTCTAGCCCAAATTTGGAAAGGCTCATTGTGAACAGAAAATACTGCTCTTAAATCACTAAACTGTTTACCCTTCCATTTGCTTGAACCATTAACTGCATGAAATTGCCAATCTGATTGAGCAACACCAAATTGAAATTCACCAGCAGCTATCTGGCCAATATTATAATTTGATCCACCTGTTGATGGAGCTGTGCACCTGTAAGCTTTAGCAGTACCTTTTTTTCTTCCATGTTCGGCACTGATTGCTGACTTATGCAACATTTTACAAATTGCGTTACCAGTTTGAAAATACACGCCTGTTGGTCCGCCTGTTCCTATCGTAAAAAACTCTGCTGCTTTTGCAACACTTGTAAAAGATAAAGATGCTACAAAGATCAATAGAGCACTAGATAGAGCTGTTATCATTTTTTTCATTATTTCTCTCCTCTATAATGTTATTTTTATATTTTAATTCTAACAGTAATTATTACGTAATGTATAGGTTCTATTTATATTGATTCAGACCATCTTTTAAGCTTCTCAACCCCTTCTTTAATTCTAGGGGCATATTCACTGACCAAATAATCACTAGTTTTGTCATTTGACATTATATTTTCCATAAATTTCTGCCCATCAAAATCTGTAAAACTTAATCTAGCTAACATTTTTTCTTCTTTAAATCCAAAATCTGAACCGGGCAATAAAGCTACCCCAGTTTCATTTAAAAGATTATTACACATTTCAGCTGAGGTTTTGAATTTTTTATTTTTAAATTCTGGCATTAAATAAAAGCCACCTTGAGGTTTATTAATATTTATTTTATTTGATTTTAATTTTTCAAATACATAATTACCAACTATATCTAAAATTTTTCTCGATTTATTTATAAATTCACTATGATCATTTTCATAAGCTCGTATTGCAGCATATTGAATTGGCGCACTAACAGAAGAAAAAGTTTCACTAGCTAAAACTCGTATCGAATTATTAAGATCCTTTAATGAGTCTGGAATTAAAAAATATCCCAACCTCCAACCTCCTGCTCCACACCATTTACTTAGACCATTGCTTATTATTGTATTATCAGGACAATAATTGGATATTGAGTCATAGTCTTTATTAAAAGTTAACTCAGAATATATCTCATCCGACAAAATAATAATTTTATATTTTTTTACTATGTTACTTATTTCTTCCAGATTTTCACAAACTTGACCTGAGGGATTATTAGGAGAATTTAAAAATAACAAATGGTTTTTGGTTTTATTTTTTAAAATTACACTTTCAATATCTTTAGCGGTAGGGAACCAATTATTGTAACTTTTTGTTTTAATTTTTATAATTTTATTCCTTCCCAAAATTGCTTGTGGTGCATACGATACCCAACTAGGCACTGGTAATAAAATATTTCCATCAAAAATTACCTGCAGTAAAAACATTAACTCTTTTGAGCCTGGTCCAATTATCACATTTTCTGCGCTATATTTAATCTTTTTTTTATACGAATTATATGTAGCAATAGTTCTTCTAAGAATTTCCAATCCCTGCATTGATAAATATTTATTTTGGTGAGCATTATTTTTTAGTTCCTCAACAATATCTTTTGGTATTTGAAAGGGTGACTGGCCGAAACCAAATTTGAAAATTTTTTTTCCTTTACCCTCTAAATCTTTTGAAATTTCATTTATTTTTAAGGTTGAGGATGGTTCTAAATTTTTAACTATATCTTTTAACATTGAGAGTAATTTTTTTTTTAAAATATTTATACATTTAAATTTTTTTATGTTATTCTAATTTTAATTTAATAGCCAAATGAGAACTTTTTCCCCTCCGATTCGGTCATGTTTTAGACTATTTTTGTTCTTTGTGACTAACAATATCTGGTAGGTAAAAATTTTAAGACACAAAAAGTAGAAAATGACTAAAAATAAAGTTACAGCAGTTTTAGGACCTACAAATACTGGAAAAACACATCTCGCTATTGAAACCATGCTTTCATTTGAGACTGGAATGATTGGTTTTCCGTTAAGATTACTAGCAAGAGAAGTTTATGATAAAGTTGTTAAAAAAATTGGCGCCGAAAAAGTTGCCCTGATTACAGGTGAAGAAAAAATAATTCCTTCAAATGCAAAATATTTTCTTTGCACTGTTGAGTCATTGCCAGTTGATAAAAATTTAGACTTTGTTGGAATAGATGAAATTCAAATGTGCTCTGATCATGAGCGTGGTCATATTTTTACAGATAGATTGCTGAATTTAAGAGGAGAAAAATTAACCATGTTTATGGGTTCAAACACAATTAAGAATATAATCCAAAAATTAGATGAAGATACAGAATTTATAAATAGAAATAGACTTTCAAAACTTACTTATTCAGGTCATAAAAAAATTTCACGAATTGATAGAAAAACTGCAATTATCGCATTTTCAGCAGAAGAAGTTTACGCAATTGCAGAACTTGTTAGAAGACAAAAAGGAGGAGCAGCAATTGTTATGGGTTCTCTTAGTCCTAAAACACGTAATGCACAAGTTGAACTTTATCAATCAGGAGATGTTGATTTTTTAGTTGCAACAGATGCTATCGGAATGGGAATTAATATGGATCTAAATAATGTATATTTTTCTAATTTAAAAAAATTTGATGGTAAAAAATTACGAAGGTTAAATTTATCAGAGATTGGTCAAATAGCTGGAAGAGCAGGAAGGTATTTAAATGATGGTGGTTTTGGCATTACTGGAAATTGTAAAGAAATTAATGCTGATGAAATTGAACAGCTTGAAACACATAAATTTGAAGAAATAAACACATTATTTTGGAGAAATTCTAATTTAAATTTTAATAATAAACTTACATTAATTAAATCACTTGAAGAAAAACCAAATAAAAATTGGTTAAGAAAAATACATGAATGTGAGGATGAACGCGCATTGAAGTATTTTTTAAAAGACTTAAAAATTGAAAATCAAAATAATAATCAAATACTTTCTTTATTATGGGAATGTTGTCAAATACCAGATTTTGTAAAAAAAACTTATGGAAATCACTATGAGGTTATAAGTAAAGTTTTTAACTTTTTAAGAAGTAATAAAGGCAAAATAACGGATGATTATATGAATTTACAGCTTATGAAATTAGATAAACTTGAGGGAAATGTAGATTCTTTGTCAAATAGAATAGCAAATGTGAGAACTTGGTCGTATGTTTCAAATAAAAATAATTGGGTTGAAAATCAAAATTATTGGATTGAAAAAACAAAATTACTAGAAGATAAATTATCTGATAGACTACATGAAGAATTAACAAAAACATTTATTGATAAAAGAGCAAGTGTATTAGCAAGAGGATTAAAACAGGAAATGGAATTTAAAACTGAAATTCTTGATGATGATAAGTTAATAATTGATAATCAATTTATTGGCAAAATAAAAGGTCTTAAACTTGAATTAGATTTAAAAACAGGTGCATTAGATACAGATATTAAGTCTCTTAAGAAAGCAGCTAGACAAACAATCGGTCCAGAACTTGAGAGAAGAGTTCAATTGATTATCGACAGCTCTATATTAGATATTAAAGAAGATTTTAAAATTTACTGGAATAAATTTCCAATTGCAAAACTTCAGGTAGGAAAAGATTATCTAAATCCGAACTTTGTTTTAATTGTTGATGATATACTCGAAAATGATCAAAAGAAAAAATTATCAAATTTTTTAGAAAAGTGGATTAAGAATAAAATCAGTACAGTTCTAAAAAGCTTAATTGATTTAAAAAATCTTAAAGAAAAAAATTCATCAATTAAAGCACTTGCATATCAACTATATGAAAACAATGGTGTTATTAAAAGAGATCAAGTAATAGAATATATTAAAAATTTAGGTCAGGAAGAAAGAAAAATTTTAAGAGAATTAGGTGTCAAGTTTGGAAGATACCATATATTTCTCCATAGACTAATTAAACCTGAACCCGTATCGCTTAGAACTTTACTTTGGAAAAATTTTCATCAAAAATATTTTAATCTTACACCTCCAACATTTGGTCTTAATTTTATTGATAATAAGAAAATCAAAAATAAAAATTTTATGCTTTTATGTGGATTTGAGAATTTCGATCAATATTTTGTAAGGATTGATATTTTAGAAAGATTATTTGTGAAGATTATAAATTCAAATTCTGATGAGAGCAAAGAAATTAAGCTTATACCTGAGATGTTAAACCTACTTGGGTGCAATAAAGATAATTTCAAAAAATTAATAGTTAAAATGAATTATAAAATTTTTGAAAAGGATGATGAAACTTACTTTAAATATAATCCAAAGAAAAATTATATTAAAAATAATAAAAAAAATCTTTCGAAAGATAATCCTTTTAAAATTTTACGAAATATAAATTTCAATTAATGATAAACTTTTTCAAAAAAAATAAAGATACAAAGGATAAGAATAATTATTTATTAAAAGTAGCTTCTCTTCTTATTCATGCTGCGAAAATAGATGAAAATTATACTAATAAAGAAAAAGAAATTATTGAAAAAACATTAATAGAACTTGGTGCAAATCAAGAAGAAATTAAAAAATTATTACTTAATGCTGAAATAACTGAAAAAAATTCAAATCAGATATTAGATTTTACTAGGGAGGTAAAAAGTTTACCCGAAATCCAAAAGACAAAGATAGTGGAGTGCTTATGGAAAATTATTTATTCAAATAAAGATGCAGATATTTATGAAACAAATTTAATGAGGCGTCTTGCTGGATTGCTTTACATAGATAAAAAAGTTATGGGTGATATTAAAGAAAAAATAAAAAAAGAATTTATAAAATGACATATGTTGTAAATGAAAAATGTATTAAATGTAAATTAATGGATTGTGTTGAGGTATGTCCTGTTGATTGTTTTTACGAAGGAAAAAATATGCTTGTAATTAAACCTGATGAGTGTATAGATTGTGGCGTTTGTGAACCAGAATGCCCAGTTGATGCTATAACAGCAGATACTGAGCCTGGAAGTGACAAATGGTTAGAGCTGAATACTAAATATTCAGAAATTTGGCCTAACATAAATGCAAAAAAAGATCCTCCTAAGGATCATGAAAAATATAAAAATGAAGAAAATAAGTATACAAAATATTTTAAAGAAAACCTTTAAAAAAAAAACAAAAAAAAAAGTAAAGACTAAAATAGCAAAAAAAACTAAAATTTTAAAAAAGAAAGTAAAAATAAAAAAAGTATCAAAAAAAATTTCTTTAAAAAAGAAAATCCCAATAAAAACTTCTAAGATTAAAAAAGAAGAAAAAAATGATATTAAATCAGAAAACTTAAGAATATCAAAAAGTAATGAGATCAAGCCTGAAATCAAAAAAGTAAAAAAACAAGAAACTGAAAAAAGAGAGTATAAAGTTAAAGATTATGTTGTTTACCCAAAACATGGAGTTGGACAGATTATTGAATTTAAAAAAATAAGTATTGGAGGAATAGACGTAGAAACATATGTTCTTAAATTCGAAAAAGACAAAGCTAATGGCATGATACCAGTTAATAAACAATCACACTTACGACCACTTGCAACAATAAACCAAGTTAATAAATGTATTTCAATTTTGAAAAGTAAGCCTAAGATAAAAAGATCAATGTGGAGTAGAAGAGCTCAAGAATATGAGTCTAAAATATCATCTGGAAAAATTTATGAATTAGCAGAAGTAGTTAGAGATTTGAATAAAGGTGATGATTTGATGATTGATCAATCATATAGTGAAAGACAACTTTTTGAAAAAGCTTATGAGAGAATCTTATCTGAATTTCAAATAGTTATGAATTCTTCACCAGAAGATACACAAAAAAAGCTCGATAAGGCTCTAAAAAGAAATTTAGAAGCTCAAAATAAAACTCCTACCACTGAGCCGTCAAAAATTGAAACTTCTGATTTAACAGTTGAGGAACCTTTAGCAGATTCAGAAGAATAAAAAAAACGCCTCTCACACGTATCGTTATGAGAAGCGTTTTTTAAAAAGAATACTAAGTATTTATCTTCTTCTTCTTTTTTTAGCTTTTTTCTTAGCTTTTTTCTTAGTTTTCTTTGCAGCTTTTTTTCTTCTTTTAGCCATCTTTAGCTCCCTGTTATAGTTAAACGAATCAAATTGATTCGTTGTTAGTTTATTTTTATTTTTTTATACAACTGATGTCAATTCTTAAATTAATTTTCATTTTGGTAATTTTTTTTAAAAAAAAGTTTTTTAATTAATATTTTATAAATTTACAAAAAAAAGTAGAGTTTATGCGAATAATAATCAATAATTTTTAATAAAGTTTTTCAATTTCTTTCATATATTTTTTTATAATTTTATATCTTTTTAGTTTTAAAGTTGGTGTCATTAATCCATTTTCAATTGTAAATTGTTCACTAATAACAATAAATTTTTTAATTTTTTCTATTTTTGATAAATTTTTATTTATTTCTTCAATTTTTTCAGAAATCTTTTTATTTTCATATTTTTTTTGATCATTAGACAAGACAATTAAAGATACAAGATATGGTTTATTGTCACCATATACTAACGCCTGTTCGATGAATTCTAATTTAACTAATTCATTTTCAATTTTAACAGGAGAAATATTTTCACCCCCTGGAGTAATAATTATATCTTTTTTTCTATCTGTAATTTTTAAAAATCCGTTTGAAAATTCACCTATATCACCGGTATATAACCAGCCATCTTTTAATACTTTGGATGTTTCTTGTTCATTGTTCCAATAACCTAACATTACATTTTCTCCCTTAACCAAAATTTCACCATCTTCAGCAATTTTGACAATATTTCCCTTAAATGGAGGTCCAACTGTCTCGATTCTTATATCATCAATAGGATTACAACTTACAACTGGAGAAGTTTCTGTTAATCCATAACCCTGTAAAGTTGGTAAACCTATTGAATTTAAAAAAGAGCCAACTTCTTTATCTAGAGCACCCCCACCAGAAACAAAAGCTTTCAATTTTCCACCAAATTGAGCTTTTATTTTTTTTCTCACTAATTTTTCACAAATAAAATTTTTTATTCTTTCAAAAAAAGATAATTTATTTTTAAGTATTTTTTTTTTTCCTAAATTAATTGTATTTTTGATAAGTATGCTTTTTAAACCTGTCGTTTTACTGAATGATGAATTTATTTTTTGATATAAATTTTGATAAAATCTTGGAACTGCTGTCATTATTTCTGGTTTACAACTGGACATATTTTTAATCAATTTTTCAATACTTTCTGCATAATAAACTTTTGCACCAACAGCAATTTGGACAAATTGAACAGTGTGTTCATAAGAATGAGACAAAGGTAACCAGGTTAAAAAATTGGGATTTTTAGAAATTATAGGTTTTAATAAATCATAAGCCCCTTCACAATTCTTTAATATACCTCCATGACTTAACATAACTCCTTTTGGGTTACCCTGTGTACCTGATGTATATATTATACACGACAAGTCTTTTCTAAAAATTTTTAATTCTGAAAAATTTACTGCCTGCTGTTTTTCCTTTTTAAAAATCTTTCTTATATCTAAAAATAGTTCTGAATTAAGTTCTTTTATTTCGTCAAAATAAATAATTTTTTTTATAAATTTTTTTTCTGAAATTATTTTTTTTATTTTTATGTATTGGGAATTATCAGAAATGAAAATTATAGAAGGCTCACAATCATTAATAATATAATCATAATCTCTCTCTGAATAAGTGGTATATGCTGGAACAGTAACACAGCCTGAAAGCATTATTGAGAGATCTGTTATCATCCATTCAGGTCTATTTTCTGAAATAATTAAACACCTATCTCCCTTTGAACTATTTTTTTTTATTTCTTGTGAAAGTTTGATGATATTCTGATACACATCCTCCCACGAGTATTTATTTTCAGAGTCTCGTAAAGAAGCCAAAAAAATATTTTTTTTCTCTTGAGCTTCATATTGATTAAAAAAAAGCTCTAGTAAATTGTTAATATTTTCTATGTTCATATAATTTGGTGGGCGAAGAGAGAATCGAACTCTCACTTCTTGCAAAACACGATTTTGAGTCGTGCGCGTCTACCAGTTCCGCCATTCGCCCATATTTATTATTATATATATTTAAATTAAATAGTATAAGAACTAGAAATATATTAAAACAAAAAATGATTAAAGATCTATACCAAAAAACTTTAAAACTCGCAGGTCATAAAAGTTCAAAATTAATTTTAGGTTTTATCTCATTTATTGAGAGTTTTATTTTTCCAATTCCACCTGATGTACTGATAATCCCAATGTCAATAGCAAAACCTATAGACTGGTTTAAAATTGCTTTAATCGCTACAATTGGATCAGTAATAGGTGCAATTTTAGGTTATTTAATAGGATACATTTTTTTTAATGAAATAGGCATTAAAATTTTTGAACTATATGGTGTTGATAATGTTTCTTTTCTTAAAGACAAAGTATCATCCGATGGGGGAATAATAGCATGGATTACACTATTGGCTATCGCAGGGTTTACCCCTGTTCCATTTAAACTTTTAACTATCACAAGTGGGTTTGTTCATTTTAATATTCTGTATTTTATTTTAATTGCTACATTAACTCGTGGTTCTAGATTTTTTATAATTGCCTTTCTGATTTCAAATTTTGGTCCTGCTATGAAAAAAATCATTGAAAAAAAACTAATTACTTTTTCAATTATTTTTTCTTTAATTATTATAATAGTTGCTTTTTTTGTATACAAATTTTTAAAAAATTTTACTTTATAAAATATGCTGATAACAAAAAAAAATTTTTTCTTATTAGTGATGTTTATAAGCTTACTCACAATAATTTCCGCTATTTATATTGAATACATATTGCAAGTACCAGCCTGCAAATTATGTATCTATCAGAGAGTGCCTTATCTAATTGCAATTGCTGTTTGTTTTTTTGGATATTATAGTAATTTTAAAAATATTTGTTTACATATTTTAGGTCTAACTTTTTTTTTTAGTATTATTCTCTCAAGTTATCATGTTGGTATTGAAAATAATATTTTTAGTGAATTTTCTGGTTGTGTAACACAAAATATGAATATTACAGATAAAAAAGAGCTTTTAGAGATTATCAAAGCACAAAGGCCAAGTTGTAAAAATGTTAATTTTACTATCTTAGGTTTTTCACTTGCGACTATAAATTTAATTATTTCTATTGCAATAACTCTAGGTACAATTAAATATATTTATAATGAAAAAATCAAATCCAAAAAAAGTTGAAGAATTTATCAGAGTAGATCATGCTGGAGAACGTGGTGCAATAAAAATTTATGAAGGTCAACTTCTAGCACTTAATACTTTGATAAAAGACGAAAATCTAAAAAAAATAATAGAGGAAATGAAAGTTCATGAAAAAGAACATTGTGATTTTTTTGAAAAAGAAATAGAGAAAAGAAAAATTCAGCCAACTAAATTACTACCATTATGGGATTTACTTGGTATTGGTCTCGGATTTGGCTCAACTTTACTTGGAAAAAAAGCAGCAATGCTTTGCACTGCCTCTGTTGAGGAGGTGATTGATAAACATTATCTTGATCAAATAAATCAATTAGAGTCAGATGAAAAAAAACTAAAAGAAAATATTATCAAATTTAGACAAGATGAATTAGATCATAGAGATATAGCTTATGAAAAAGGAGCTACTAAACAAGGACCATACTTTATACTAGATAAAATTATTAAACTAGGTTCAAAAATTGCAATTAATATTTCAGAAAAAATTTAACTTAAGACTCAAGCTCTACATCCCAATACAAATAGTCCATCCAACTTTTATGTAAAAAATTTGGAGGAAAGTTTTTACCATTTCTATGTAAGTCTTCAGTGGATGGTTGATATGGATTTTGAAATAGCTTCATTCCTGAATTTTTTAATAATCTTCCACCTTTCTTAACGTTGCATGCTGAACATGCTGTTACGACATTATCCCAATTTGTTTGACCACCCTTCGATCTTGGTAACAAATGATCAAAGGTTAATTCTTCATTGCTCCCACAATACTGGCATGAAAACTTGTCTCTTAAAAAAACATTAAATCTTGTAAAACTAGGATTTGATTGAGGTACAATAAAACTTTTCAATGCAATCACACTTGGTAATTTCATATGAAAAGATGGGCTTCTAACGGTTCTATCATAATTACTTACAATAATTACTCTATCAAGAAAAACAGATTTAACTGCATCTTGCCATGACCATAATGATAACGGGTAATAACTTAAAGGTCTATAGTCCGCATTTAAAACAAGTGCAGGACATTTTTCTAAAGAACTATTTTGATCAATAAAATTTAACATTCTTAAAAATATTAACTTAATTATTTAATTTTATCAATATTACAAATTATTTTTTTTTTAATTCTTTTTAATCTTTAAAATTTTTTTTAATAAAATTCAAAGCTATACTTGAGGCCTCAATTGGTATATTGTGGTCGCAGTTTTTTATTAATTTAGTTTGTACTGTAATATTATTCCTTATTAAAAAATCTTTTGCTTCCAATAAAAATGATGGATCTACAATATTATCCGAGTCCCCATGTAATAATAAAATTGGAGGAGAGGAATTTATTCTTTTTTTTAGATCTTCCTTTTCAATAATTTTACCGGAAAAGCCTACAATGCAATTAAATTTTTCTTTTGAGATTAATCCTAAATTTAATGACATCATGCATCCTTGGCTAAAACCAGACAAACAAATTTGAGAAGATTTCAAATTATATTTTTTTTTTACTTCATCAATAAATTGAAAGATCTTTTGCTCACTTTTTTTCGACTCTTGCAGTACGTATTCCTTATCTTCTTTTGAAAGATCAAACCATTCAAAACCAGATGGATTTATTTTACATACTTCATGTGCGTTGGGACATAGAAAAATCGTGTTAGGTAAAAATCTTTTCCAATTAAGTGTTAACATGCTAATGTCTTTGCCATCTCCCCCATAGCCATGGAGTAATATTATAGCATTTTCAATTTTAATATTCTCTTCAGGTTCAATAATTGTTGTGGTAAGGCAAAATGTCATACTAATTTAATTATGTTTTATTATTTTTAAAACAATCTACAATAGATTTATGCTTTCTGAAATATTAGTTAAAGTAACGGGAATAATACTTTTAATAATAGTGGCTATTGTATTAGTTCTAGGCATCGGAACTCTTTTTAAAGGGGGTGAGGTAAGCAAAAAGTACTCAAATAAACTAATGCAACTAAGAGTCCTTTTACAGTTTTTAGCAATAATTTTTCTCGTCGGTTTCGCTTATTTTTTTAAAAATTAATTATAATAACTTAACCATTCGATAAATTTTTTATCATTAAAATCAATTGAACCAATTATACGTGCAAATTCCTCTCCTTTTTTATTTATTATTATAGTTGTAGGAATTCCTCTTAAAGAAAATTTTTTTACTAGATTTATATTAGGATCAAAATAAATTTCTAAATTCTTGATATTAAGTTCTTTAAAAAAATTTTTGGACCTAGTTTCGTTTTCTTGACCAACATTAATTGGGAAAATCTTTAAATTCTTCAATTCTTGATTTATTTGTAATTTATCTAATGATGGCATTTCTTCTCTACATGGGGCACACCATGTGGCCCAAAAGTTTAAAATCAACAATTTACCTTTATAATCAGATATTTTTAAATCGTTTTTATTAATATCTTTAAAAAAAACATTTTTATAAATTTTTGGTTTTTCATTAATGATAATATTACCAATATCAGGCTTTTCTATTGCGTAACTTAACACAGTCGTTAAAAAGTATATAAATATAATTAAAATTTTCATACTAAATTGATATAATTAAATATCATGACAAAAAATAAAAACAACCAATCTATATGGGGAAACCGTATTAAAAAAAACGGATCAGTATTATTTCAAAAAATAGGTAGCTCAATAGATATAGATAAAAAACTTTATAAAGAAGATATTTTAGCATCAAAAATACACGTTGAAATGCTTTTCAAACAAAAAATTTTAAATTTTAAAATAAAAAATAAAATTATTTACGGTTTACAAAAAATTGAAAATGAAATTAAAAAAAATAAATTTGAGTTTAATAAAAAATTTGAGGATATTCATATGAATATTGAAAAAAGACTGTTTCAGATTATTGGTGAAGATGCAGGATATATTCATACGGCTAGATCAAGAAATGATCAGGTAATCACAGATTTTAAAATTTGGATTTCATCCACTACAAAAGATATCAACAAAAATTTAGACAAAATAATTAAAACAATATTAAAAGTTTCAGAAAAGAATATTGAGACAATTATGCCAGGATTTACTCATTTAAAAAATGCACAAGCAATTTCATTTGCACATTATCTAATGGCCTACATTGAAATGTTTAAGAGAGATAAAAAAAGATTTTTAAATAATTTTAATAGTTTATCAGAAAATCCACTTGGTGTAGCAGCAATTTCAGGAACATCATTTAACATTGATAGAGACTTTACTAGTAAAAAATTAGGTTTTAAAAAACCTACAAATAATTCAATTGATACAGTTGCAGATAGAGACTTCGTGCTTGATTTTCTTTATTGTGTATCAGTTTGCTCTATGCATATTTCTAGAATAGCTGAAGAGCTGATTTTATGGAATTCTGATGGATTTAATTTAATAAGTCTATCAGATAAAATTGTTACAGGATCTTCAATTATGCCTCAAAAAAAAAATCCAGATCTTCTGGAGTTTATAAGAGGAAAAACTGGTTCAAATTATGGAAATTTATTTTCAATGTTAACTATTCTTAAAAGTTTACCCATTTCTTATTTTAAAGATTTACAAGATGATAAAGAACTAGTTTTTAAATCAAGTGAAACTCTAAATAATTCTCTTAATATTTTAAACGAAGTTTTAAGAAATATTATTCCCAACAAAAAAAAAATGTTTGATTTAGCAAATCATGGTTATTTGACAGCTACAGATTTAGCTGATTTTCTTGTTCAAAATCACTCAATGTCATTTAGAAAAGCTTATGATATAACTGCTTCGATTGTTAATTTTGCTGAAAAAAAGAAAAAGAGATTAAATGAATTAAGTATAGATGAATTACGAAAATTTGAACCAAAGCTTAAAAATGAAGTATTAAAAATTTTTGACTTAAAAAACTCTGTTAATTCTAAAAAATCTTATGGCGGAACATCTTTTGATAATATTAAAAAAATGATAACTAAATATAAAAGGGATCAAAATGATTAAAAAAATAACTTTAATTTTTATAATTTCTATACTCATCTGTTCTTGTGGAAAGAAGGCAGATCCAGAATATAATGCAAAAAATAAATTGTCTTCAATCGTATTAATTTAATGAACTATATTAATAAAGAATTTTTAATTGAAAATGCTTACTCTAGTAGGTTGGCAAAGAAATACGGCACTCCACTCTATTGTTATTCATATAAAAAACTTAAAGAAAATATTAATAATTTTAAAAAAAACTTTAAATCATTTTCTCCATTAATTTGTTTCGCAGTAAAAGCAAATTCAAATTTACATATTATAAAAGAAATAAAAAAACTTGGATTAGGTGCGGATGTTGTTTCAATAGGTGAAATGATGATTGCTTTAAAGGCAGGTATAAATCCCAAAAAAATTGTCTATTCTGGAGTTGGAAAAACTTCTGCTGAAATTAATTTTGCAATAAATAAAAACATCTTATTGATAAATGCTGAGTCTCAGAGTGAAATTATTGAAATTGAAAAAATAGCAAAATTAAAAAAAAAAAATGTTGATATTGGTATTCGATTAAATCCAAACACAGATGCTAAAACTTTAAGTCAAATATCAACAGGAAAAAAAGAAAATAAATTTGGAGTTGATGAAAAAACATTTTTTAAATTAGTAAAATACTCAACAATGTCTAAAAATCTTAATCTTAAATGTCTAAGCGTACATATTGGAAGTCAAATAATTGATCTAAAACCATATGAGAAAATGTTAAAAGTAATTGAAAAAGTACTTAAAAAAACAAATCATAATTTTGAGTTTATCGATCTAGGAGGGGGAATGGGAATTTCTTATAATCATGATAAAAAGAATTTAAATCTAAAAAGATATAATCAAATTATAAAAAAATTTCTTAAAAAAATTAAAAAAAAGAAAATTATATTTGAACCTGGAAGATCTATTGTAGGTAATACAGGATATTTATTATCAAAAATTATATATATAAAAAAAAATAAAACTAAGGATTTTATTATTTTAGATGCAGCAATGAATGATTTAATGAGGCCAGCACTTTATGGAGCAAAACATAAAACATTTGCATCAATTAAAAAAGGGAGAATTTCAAAAAAAACATATGAATTTGTTGGGCCAATTTGTGAAACTACCGATAAGTTTATAACTTTAAAAAAATTTCAGAAGTTAAATGAAAAAGATATTATAATAATTTGTGATGTTGGAGCATATGGAATGTCATTAAGTTCAAATTACAATACAAGACCAAAACCGGCTGAGCTTTTAATTAAGGGTTCAAAAATAACAATAATAAGAAAAAGACAAAAACTTTTAGATATAATTTAGTTTTTGACTAAAATGATTAGAAGTATTTTATTTACGATATTCTTTTTTTTAGGAATAATTATAATTTCAATATTATTTCTACCAACATTTTTTTTTCCACAAAAAATTGTTCTGGTTGGTGGTAAAATGATGGGACATTGGGCTGCTTTATGTCTAAAAATATTTCTTTCAACAAAGATAATAATAAAAGGAAAAGAAAATATAATTAAAGATAAGAAATTTTTTATTGCCTCTTCACATCAATCTATGTTCGAAACATTTTTTTTACAAACAATTTTTAATTCACCAGTCTTTATTCTAAAAAAAGAATTATTAAAAATTCCTATTTTTGGATGGTATTTAAAAAAAATTGGTTCAATATCTATCGATAGAAATAAAACAACTAAAGAAAACTTAGGCTTTTTTGAACAAATTTCTAACTTATCGAAAAATTCTGATCGTCCATTAATAATATTTCCACAAGGAACTAGAGTTTTGCCTGATGAAAGGCCTACATTCAAAAAAGGAGCTGGAAGAATTTATGAAGAACTAAAAATTTCTTGCCAACCTATTGCAATTAATTCAGGTTATATCTGGCCAAAAAAAGGTTTAAAAAGGTCAAATTCAAATTTAATAATTTCAATTTTGAAACCAATAAATGAGGGTTTAGATCAAAAAGCTTTCTTAACTAAACTGGAAAATGAAATTTACTCAGAACTTAATGCTATAAATTAACCCTTCATTGGCATAACAACAAAGATACTATCAAAGTCACCTGGATCTTTTATTAAAGCAGGTGAACCAGTATCATTAAAAAAAATTTCAATCTTGTCACCATCCAACTGAGAGGCCACATCAATTAAATATCTAGAATTAAAACTTATCTCTAGTTCATGATCAAACTTAACACTTAAGGATTCTTTTCCATCACCGCTGTTAGTATTGTTAACAGACAAATTCAAAATATCTTTAGATAAACTAAATTTAACTCCATCTTTTTTATCAAGAGAAACTGAAGCAACCCTATCAACAGAGTCTAAAAATAATTTCAAATTTATTTCTAATTTTTTTTGATTATTTTTAGGAATTACTTGTATATAATTAGGAAATTTACCATCAATAAGTTTTGAGATTAAAATACTATTATTTAACTCAAATTTGATTTTTGATTTAATATTTGAAATCTTTACCTCACCATCATAATTTTCTAAAAGAGAACAAAGTTGAAATATTGTTTTTTTTGGTAAAATTATTGACTCAAATTCAATATTTTTATCCAACAAAATTTTTGAAATCGACATTCTATGACTATCAGTTGCAGCGGCAGTTAAAAAATTTTTATTTTCTATCTGTGTTTTATGTAAAAAAATTCCACTTAAGTAATGTCTTGTCTCATCGTTTGAAACAGAAAATTTACATTTATTTAAGAGTTTAAGTAATTGTTTAGATTTTATAGAAAATTCATTTTGATTAAAATTTTCATCTGTTAATGGAAACTCTGATGCATTAATACAATTCAAATTAAAAATGGATTTTTCTGACTCTACTTGTAATTTATTTTCATTTTTTAATGAAAGATTGATTTTTTTTCCTGAAGAAAATTTTCTAACTATATCATACATGATTGATGAAGTAGTAGTAGTATTTCCTTCCTCCAAAACCTCAATATTATTCAATTGATGAATAAATATTAAATCCAAATCTGTTGCAGTTAATGTTAAATTTGAATTCGAAACGTTTAATAAAACATTCGATAAAATGGGCAATGTACTTCTTTTTTCAATGACACCCTGGCAATAATTAAGAGCTTGCTGTAAGTCTTTTTGATTAACATTAAATTTCATCTAATCGACTGTATAATATTTTATTCTTCAAAAGATTAATATTATTATTCATTTCTGGATCTTTTTCTTTTATCTTTTCAATAGTTTTAACAGAGTGAATTATCGTTGTATGATCTCTATTAGAAAATTCTCTACCTATTTCTGGTAATGATTTTGATGTTAAAATTTTTGTTAAATAAATTGCTGTTTGCCTCGGTCTAACTAAATATCGGGATCTTCTAGAAGACAACATCTCATTTTTACTTATTTTGAAAAATTTACACACTATTGATTGTATGAAATCAATTGTGACTTTATTTTCCGAAATATTTAATAAATCTTTCAATACTAATTTAGTTTCAGATAAATTAGGTGTTTTGTTATAAATTCTAGAAAAAGAAACAATTCTATTAATCGCTCCTACAAGCTCCCTTATACTTGTAGTAATTTCCGTACTAATAAATTTTTTAATTTCATTTGAAATATTGATTTGATTTGAATAAAAATTATTTAATTCCTCAGTTTTTTTTTGAACTATTTTGGCTCTAAGTTCATAGTCTGGTTTTTGGATATCAATTACCAATCCTCCTGAAAACCTGGATTTAATTCTATCTTGAATCCTTAACAACTTATTTGGGGCTCTATCGGCTGATACAATAATTTGCGAACCTTTATCTAATAAAGCATTAAAAGTATGAAAAAACTCTTCTTGCATTGCCTCTTTTCCATTCATAAACTGAATATCATCAATCAATAAAATATCTGTATTTCTAAAATATTCTTTAAATTTTACCATATCATTAGACTTTATTGATTTAACAAATTGATACATAAATCTTTCAGCTGAAATAAACATTACTTTGTTATTTTCCTTTAATTGAAGACCGATAGCATTTAATAGGTGCGTTTTACCCATACCAACACCACCATAAATATAAAGTGGATTATAATGAGAAATATTATCAATAACTTTTTGAGAAGCTTCGTACGCAAGCTTATTACTCATTCCAGTTATAAAATTATCAAATCTTTTGTTAGGATCTATTCTATTATATTGAAGATGACTATTCTTTAAAAAAGAAACATTTTCGTTTTTATTTTTAAAATTAATTTCACTATTTTCATCTTTACTAAATTTTTTTTCTAAAATTTTTATTTCAATTCGAGTTATGTCTTTTCTATAAATTCTTACAATTTGTAAAATTTGATCTAAATACCTTGAAGTAATCCAATCTCTAATAAATCTTGTTGAGACAGATAAAATTATATAGTTACTCACTTCCTCAACAAAATCTATTTTTCCTAACCAACTTTCATAAATGTCATTACCTAATTTTTCCCTCATATTTTTCTGGATAAGTTTCCAGTCTATGATCGAATTAGAATTTTTATTTATATTTTGTATTGAATTGTTATTAGACATTTTTAAGAACTAATATCAATTAGAACTAATATAAAATTTATGCAATAAATAATTTTACTAAATTAAAAAAAAATAAAATCTATAGGTGAATCATTCTAAACGAGAATTTTTTAGTTCAATTAAAAAAGTAAGAGAAATTTTTAAATAAAAAATTAAATCTATAATAGAATTTATTGGGTAGTAATATTGGTTAAAGTTTAATTAATCTACATATAGTAAATTTATATTTTTTAATTTGCTATTTAGTATAAATATCTTAAGTTGAAATTTATTATCAACTTTAGGTAGTTTTACTTTAAGGCTGAAATTTTTTTTGTGATCCTAGAAACATTTCTTGATGCATTTTGTTTCTTAATCACACCCGTTTTTGCAACCTTCATTAAATGAGAATTCAACTTGGGTAAGAATTTTAAGGCTTCTTTCTTTTTTTTTTCTTTAAGTAAAAGGTTCATTTTTTTTATAGCATTTCTATATTTACTTTTACGAGCTTTATTCACCTCAGTTTGTCTTGAAATTCTTCTAATTGTCTTTATTGCTGATTTTGTGTTTGCCATAAACGGAGTTGTATAACTTGAGAAGAGAAAAGGGTCAATAAAATAATATATTATTTTTGGCAAATATTACAAAAATAAGTTGATCTATTTGATATAAATTTTTTCTTAATCTTTCCATTACAACTATTTCTAAAACAAGATAAATTTTCTCTTTGGTATACTTTGAATTCTTTTTGATAATTTCCATAATTTCCAGATATATTTTTAAAATCTCTTATGCTTGATCCACCTTTTTTAATAGCTATATTCAATACTTTTCTAGAAAATTTAATAATATTAATACAATCTTTTTTTGATAATTTTTTTACTTTTTTAAGTGGATTAATTCTACATAAGAATAAAATTTCACTTGCATAAATATTTCCAATTCCTGAAACAAATTTTTGATCAATTAAAAAATTTTTAATATTTCTTTCTTTTTTAGTAAAAACACTATTAAGATATTCTAAGTTAAAAGTATCAAAAAATGGTTCTGGACCTAAATGATCAAAATTTTCCATTAATTCTTTTTTATTATTTAATAGTTTAAAAAAACCAAATCTTCTTGGATCGTTATATATAATTTTAAAATCGCTAAATTTAATTATTATATGATTATGTTTTTTTGGTAATTTTGGTGAACCATAAAAACTAATATTTGAAACTTCTCTTTTGTTTTTTTTTTTGATTAGATGAATTGTGCCAGTCATTCCTAAATGAATTATACAATATGTATCATCATGAAAATTAAGAATTAAATATTTTGAAAATCTTAATACTTTCTTTACAACTTTATTTTCTAATTTTTTTTCAAATTTTAAAGGAATTTTTAACCTTAAATTTCTATTGTTAATTACTACCTTTTTAATTTTTTTTTCATTAATTTGATTTTCTAATGATTGTTTGACTATTTCTACTTCTGGTAATTCTGGCATTTCGCATTATATTAATTATAAATAATAATTTTAACATGCAACAATATCTTCAAAATAAAAAAGGTCTAGTAAACAATGTTTTTAACAATGTTTTTGATAAATATGATCTAATGAATGATTTTATGTCTCTTGGGATTCATAGAATTTGGAAAAGAGATTTAATTAATCTCATGAATCCATCAAAAGGCAAAATTTTAATTGATGTTGCTTGCGGCACTGGTGATATTGGAAAACTTTTTTCAAATTTTACAAATCAAAATGGAAAAATTTTTTGTGTAGATCCTAATGCTAAAATGATTGATGTTGGAAAAAATAAACTTAAAAATGTTAAAAATATTACATGGATTAATTCTCCTGCTGAAAATCTTCCTATCGAAGATTGCTCATGTGATTATTATACAATAAGCTTTGGGTTAAGAAATGCAAAAAACTTAAGTAAAGCAATGTCTGAAGCATACCGGGTATTAAAACCAGGGGGTAGATACCTATGTTTAGAATTTTCAAAAATACAAAATTCAAACTTGAACTTTATTTACAAAAATTACTCAAAATTAATACCATATTTAGGTAAGGCTATAACAGGAAAATCAGAACCTTATGAATATTTGATAAAGAGTATTGAAAATTTTATAAATCAAGAAGAGTTAGTTGAATTAATGAAGAAAAATAAATTTTTAAACTGCAGCTATAAAAATCTGTCTGGTGGAATTGTTGCTATTCACTCTGGTTGGAAAATATAATGTTAAAAAGATTATTCACTTTATTTAAAATTAGTAGAAAACTAGCAAAATCAGATGTCCTCGATATAGTTTCTAAATTTAATGAACCACCAAAAATTATTAAAATTTTTTTCAAAATTCTTTCATTTTCTTTTTTTAATAAAAATTCTCATAATAGTTTAAGCCACAAAGAAGGCGAAAGACTCTCAGAATCTTTACAATCGATGGGCACAACTTTTATAAAGTTAGGACAATTTTTAGCTACAAGACCAGATATTATTGGTGAAGAACTATCTAAACAATTAGAAAGTTTACAGGATAGACTTCCCCCTTTCTCCCAACTAGAGGCTAAAGAAATTATCAAAGATGATTTAGGTTTAGAAAGCTTTAATTCAATTATAAATTTAAGTGAACCTGTTGCAGCAGCTTCAATAGCACAAGTTCACAAAGCACAAATAAATGATAACGGAACGATTAAAGATGTTGCAATTAAAATATTAAGACCAAATATAAAAAAAATATTTAACGAAGAGATAGATGCCTTAATGCTCTTTGCTTTTATAGTGGAGTCATTTATCAAAAAAACAAAAAGATTAAAATTGGTCGAGGTAGTTTTTTTATTAAAAGAAATTACTAATCTTGAAATGGATTTAAGATTTGAGGCTTCTGCTGCTAATGAATATGCAGAAAATACAAAAAATGATGCTGGATTTAAAGTTCCTCAAATTTATTGGAATTTTACAAGCGAGAATGTAATGACCTTAGATTGGATTGATGGAATATCAATAAGAGAAACAGAAAATTTAAAAAAACAAAATATCGATACGAAAAAAATAGCATCAGATATTATCCAACACTTTTTGAGACATGCCGTAAGAGATGGTTTTTTTCATGCTGATATGCATCAAGGAAATATTTTTATTGATCAGGATGGGCAAATTGTTCCAATAGATTTTGGAATTATGGGAAGACTAGACAAACTAAGTAAAAGATTTTTAGCGGAGATACTTTTTGGATTCATCCAAAGAGATTATAAAAAAGTTGCAGAAGTTCATCTTGTAGCTGGACTTGTTCCAAAAAATGTTCCTGTTGATGATCTAGCTCAAGCTTTACGATCGATTGGTGAACCTATTTTTGGTCAATCTGTAAAAGATATATCTGGTGGAAAATTATTAAAACAACTTTTTGACGTCACAGAAAAATTTAATATGCAAACACAGCCTCAATTATTAATGCTACAAAAAACAATGGTAGTTGTTGAAGGAGTCGCAAGAAAGTTAAATCCAGATACAAATATTTGGATCACCTCAAAACCTGTTTTAGAAAAATGGCTGAAAGAAACAAAAGATCCTATCAATACAATAAACGATACACTAAAAAATACTTCAGAAGTTTTAAAAAGATTACCTGAGTTTCCTGAGATAATGGATAAGGCAAACCAGGCACTTACCTTTTTGGCAAGTGGTCAAATACCTCAAAATTCAAATTCTTACACAGAATTAAATAACGAAAAAACTCAAATGATTGCTTTTAGAAATCAATCTATTATTGGATTATTACTACTTGTAATTTTTGGACTATTAGTATTTTAATTTATATAATGAAAAATTTAAAAGATAAAAAAATTCTGCTAATAATTTGTGGTGGTATATCAGCCTATAAATCCTTAGAACTCATTAGGCTATTAAAAAAAGAACAAGCAAAAATTAAAACTATTGTTACAGAAAGTGCCAAGAAATTTGTGACACCTTTATCAATAGCATCATTGTCTCAAGAAAAAGTATATGACGATCTGTTTAATCCAGAAAATGAAGCTGAAATGGATCATATTTCGCTATCAAGATGGGCAGACTTAATTCTCGTTGCTCCGGCAACTGCAAATACCATTTCAAAGTTAAGTATAGGATCAGCAGAAGACCTGGCTTCTACTGTTCTTTTGGCCTCAAACAAACAAATTTTTTTAGTCCCAGCCATGAATGTAAGAATGTGGGAACATTCTACAACCAAAGAAAATATTAAAAAACTAGAAACTAACGGATACAAAACCATTGGACCAGATATCGGCGAAATGGCATGTGGAGAATTCGGAGAAGGAAAAATGGCTGAACCAACTTATATCTTTCAAAGAATAATTAATTTTTTCGAAGTTTTTAATAGAAATAAAAAATATCGGGCACTAGTCACAGCCGGGCCTACAAAAGAATTCATCGATCCAGTCAGATTTTTAACTAACAAATCTTCAGGCAAACAAGGTTTTGCTTTAGCTAAATCTTTTGTTGAAAAAGGTTTTGAAACTACATTAATTTCTGGTCCAACAAGTCTAAAAACTGAAGATAATATAAATTTTATAAGTGTTGAGACTGCTGATCAAATGTTTGAAGCTGCTAAAGAAAACCTACCAGTTGATGTAGCTATTTTTTCAGCAGCAGTATCAGATTTTAAAATTAAAAAAACTCAAGACACTAAGATAAAAAAAAAAGACTTTTTAAATCTTTGCTTAGAAAAAAATATTGATATTTTAAATTATATTTCAAACCACAATTCTTTAAGACCAAAATTGGTTATTGGTTTTGCTGCTGAAACCAATAATTTAGAAAAAAATGCGAAAAAGAAGCTGTTAGAAAAAAATTGCGATTGGTTAATTGCAAACGATGTATCAAATAAATCAATAGGGTTTAATTCAGATTTTAATGAAATATCTATTTTTTATAAAGATAAAAATATAATTGATGAAAAAATTCCTATGAAAAGAAAATCGGAAATTTCTGATGAAATAATAGATAGAGTAATTAACTATTTAAACTAGAATTAAATGGTTAAGGTGCTTATAAAAAAACTAGACTCTTCAGTTGAATTACCAAATTATAAAACAGATGGTGCATCAGGAGTAGATCTAATGGCACATCTTGATAAACCAATTATATTGGCCCCAAATAAATCGTGTTTAGTACCAACTGGTTTATCTGTTGCATTTTCTGAGGATTATGAGATTCAAATAAGACCACGCTCAGGACTTGCGGTAAAAAATAATATAACTGTATTAAACTCTCCTGGAACTATTGATAGTGATTACAGAGGTGAGTTAAAAATAATTCTTTTTAATCTTGGAAAAAATGATTTTATAATCAAAAATAAAGATAGAATAGCTCAAATGATTTTAACCCCAATTAAAAAAATGGAATTTGAAGAAATAGAAAATTTGCCAAGCACTATTAGAGGAAAAGGTGGATTTGGATCAACTGGTAAATGAAAAATCAATTAAACAAGTCAATTATCGAGAGATTTTCTAGACAAATAGTCTTAAAAAAAATTGGAGCGATAGGACAAAAAAATATACTTAATTCTAAAGTTTCAATTGTTGGCATTGGAGGACTTGGTTGCCCAGCCGCTGAATTTTTGGCAAGAGTTGGGGTTGGAGAGTTAAACATAATAGATAATGATAAAGTTAGCCTAACCAATATTCATAGACAAAGTCTTTTTAATACCTCAGATGTAGGCAAAACAAAAGTAAGTATAGCAAAAAAAAAAATAAAATTGATTAATCCTAATACTAAAATGAAAATTTATAATACAAGATTAAACAAAGATAATATTAAAGATATTTTAGCAAATTATAATTATATAATAGATGGGTCAGATAATTTTAAAACAAAGTTTTTATTAAATGATTATTGTGTAAAACAAAAAAAAACTTTAATTACAGGGGCAATAAGTAAATTTGATGGTCATATTTTTTCTTTTGATTTTAAAAAAAATGATATTCCATGTTTAAGATGTTTTTATCAGGAAGATAATATTTCAGATGAACAATTTAATTGTGAATATGAAGGAATCCTGGGTACAGTTGCAGGAATAGTCGGTATAATTCAAGCTAACGAAATAGTTAAAAAAATTCTTAATATTGGTCAAAGAGAAAATAAAAATATTTTTATATTTGATTTTTTAAATTTAAATTTAAGAAATGTAAAATTAAAAAAAAGAAAAGATTGTTTTTGTTAAAATGAAAAAAATTGTTTACTTAATAATATTTTTTTTTTTAATGACATCTAATGTTTCCTTTTCAAAAGAAATTTTTTTATCCTTAAAAAAAGAAAAGGTTAATGTAAGGTATGGACCTGGACTTGATTATCCAATAAAATATATTTATAAAAAATTAGATCTTCCAATAAAATTAATTGATAAAAAAGAGAATTTTAGAAGAATAATAGATCAAAAAAACAATAGTGGTTGGATCCATGTTTCACAGCTTAAAAAAGCTAACTCGATAATAGTCTTAGAAGATAAAATACTATTTCAAAAACCATCAATTTTTTCAAAGCCAATTTCTCTTATTAAAGAAGGAAGGTTATTACTAATTAAAAAATGTGATAATCAATGGTGCAAAATTAAATCTGGTGATTATTCAGGATGGATTATCACAGATAATATTTGGGGAACAGCAAATTAATTAACTAGTGATAAATTTATAAAGATTAAACTATTTTAATTGTTCGCAAATATCCTTAATTACAGGTGTATTGGCACAGTCACCACATTTTGTTACCTTAACAATACATCCATCATCAAGAACTTTTACGTCAACAACCTTATCACATTTAGAGCAAGTTGCTGCAATTGTTAATCCACATTTTTTACAATTATAATTTTCAGTTTGCATATTCAAAAAATATTTATCTTAAAAAAAAATTCAATATAAATGTGTGAGAATAATAATCATTAACAATTTTTTTTTGCGAATAATTATTATTATCACATTTAATTCAATGAATTTAAAAGTTTTTTTTTATGAAAAAATTATTTTAATTTTTAGATTTGCTGGCCCACCATTTATCCAAAATAAAATACCAAACTGCATTTGCTAATGGTTCAACAATTGCGTCGGTAAGTGCTATAAGAAATGATACATTTGCAATCATCATTAAAACTGTAATTGCAATAATGAAATGTCCTACTGTATAAACAATAGTTCTTAAAATTGATCCTTTGTTATTTTTGTAAATGTTAGTAGCAGCTGTAACAATACCATTAGTTAATTCCATTATTTTTTGAAAGGACTATCAAGAACACATGCTACTAAGTGCACTCTAGCCTGTTCACCTCCATTAAAAAAATTATGATATTTTGTATTATTTGTAATCCAAACTTTTCCATCAGCTGGAAGATGTTTTGCAACATTTTCAATAACCATTGAGCAACCTTTATTTGTGATAATAGGCACATGAAGTCTACACTCAGGGTCTTTATGCCAGCTCAAAGTAGACCTTGGTTCTTTTAATAATAATCTCACTCTTCCAAGTTTAAACCTATTGTTTAAAGTTTCATATACTTCTTTGAAATATGTTTTTTCAAATTCAGGGACGAGTTGCGTATATTTAGACTCCTCTATATCTATATCTCTTGAAACCTCTTTGCCTGTTTCATCAGCAATAGTCCAATATTTTCCTCTTATATTATTTCCTTTTATCGAATTTTCATCATTAGGGATTTGATTAATTGGTATTGCTCCAAAATGAGTAACACCAGGTGATTTAAACTTTTTATTTTTTAATATAATATTTAAATCTTCTTTTAATTTTGAAATATTGAAACTTAGATTAGGTACTTCATAAAAATCTTCAAAACTAGTCGTCGTCATGTGTATTTCTTTCCTATCAATTTAATTTTAAATCGAATCTATCTGCATTCATAACTTTTACCCAAGCTAAAACAAAATCTTTAATGAATTTATCTTTTGAGTCATCACTAGCATAAACTTCTGCTAAAGCTCTTAGTTGAGAATTTGAACCAAATATTAGATCAACTCTAGATCCTTTCCACTTGACCTTTTTTGTTTTTCTATCTGTGCCAACAAATTCTTTTTCAGATTTATCCACTTCTTTCCAGGTAGTATTCATATCTAAAAGATTTATAAAATAATCGTTTGTAAGATTACCTGGTTTTTTTGTGAAAACTCCAAGTTCCGAATTATCATAATTTGTACCTAAAACTCTCATTCCTCCAATAAGAACTGTCATTTCAGGTGCAGTTAGATTCAGCAATTGGGCCCTATCAATAAGTTTTTCCTCTTCAGATACATTTGAAAGTTTACCATTTGAATAATTTCTAAATCCGTCAGACTCAGGCTCTAACAAACCAAAAGAATTTATATCAGTTTGTTCTTGCCTTGCATCTCCTCTTCCTGGTGTAAATGGAACAGTTATTTTATGACCAGCTTTTTTAGCAGCCGTCTCAATTCCAACATTACCAGCTAAAACAATTAAGTCGGCCATAGAGACACTTCTTTTTTTGTTATCAAACTTGCTTTTAATTTTTTGTAAAATACTGATAATTTTTGAAAGTTTTTTGGGATTATTAACTTTCCAATTTTTTTGAGGCTCTAACATTATTCTAGCACCATTTGCGCCTCCTCTTTTATCAGACCCTCGAAAAGTGGAAGCTGATGCCCATGCAGTAGAAACCAAATCAGATACTGAAATTTTTGATTTTAAAATATTAGATTTTAAATTTACAATATCTTTTGATTTTAATTTATATTTTGCTTTATCTATTGGATCTTGCCAAATTAATTCTTCTTTAGGAACATCACTGCCAAGATAGCAAGCTTTTGGACCCATATCTCTATGAGTTAATTTAAACCATGCTCTAGCAAATGCATCATGGAACTCTTCTGGATTCTTATGAAAATGCTTAGTAATAGGACCATAGCTAGGATCAACTTTTAATGAAATATCAGTTGTTTGCATCATTGGGGGATGAAAAACATTTTTGTTATGAGCATCCGGAACCATCTTAATTTCTTGTCCATTTTTCTTAGGTGTCCATTGATGTGCACCTGCTGGACTCTTCGTCAGTTCCCAATCATGTCCATATAAACAATCTAGATAACCCATGTCCCATTTAATTGGATTTTGTGTCCAAGCTCCTTCAATACCGCTGCTTATTGTATCAACACCTTTTCCTGATTTATAATTACTATTCCACCCGGTTGCTTGATCTTGAATTTTAGAAGCTTCTGGATCTGGACCTTTATGAGACTCTGGTGCTGCTCCATGAGATTTTCCGAATGTATGACCACCTGCAACTAAAGCAGCAGTTTCATAATCATTCATTGCCATTCTTCCAAATGTTTCTCTAATATCGTGCGCAGCAAGTAATGGATCTGGATTTGCGTCTGGTCCTTGAGGATTAACGTAAATTAAACCCATGTGTGAGGCCCCAAGTGGTTGTTCTAAATCTCTTTTGCCACTATATCTATTAACATCTAACATCTCTTTCTCGGAACCCCAATATATATCATCTTCAGGTTCCCAAATATCTGTTCGACCAGCACCAAATCCAAATGTCTTAAAACCCATTGAATCTAGAGCTACATTTCCAACTAAAATGAATAAATCTGCCCAAGAAATTTTATTTCCATATTTTTTTTTAATTGGCCATAAAAGTAATCTTGCTTTATCTAGATTGACATTATCTGGCCAAGAATTTAACGGTGCAAAACGCTGATTACCTGTTCCAGCTCCACCTCTTCCGTCACCAGTTCTATAAGTACCAGCAGCGTGCCAAGCAAGCCTAATAAATAAAGGACCATAATGCCCATAATCTGCTGGCCACCATTCCTGGGAGTCTGTCATAAGTTTTTTTAAATCTTTTTTAAGAGCTTTAAAATTCAGTTTTTTAAATTCTTTTGCATATTTAAAAGTTCTATCCATTGGGTTTGATAAATTAGAGTGCTGACTTAAGATCTTTAAATTTAAACTATTAGGCCAGAAATCTCTATTGGTCTGTCCTCTTCCCGCTGAGAATTTTGCGGGTGTTCCAACGCCTGTAAAAGGACATTTGCTTAATTCATTAGATTTAAAAGATTTTTTTTTAAAAGTTTCAGTGCTCATTATGTTTCCTATGTTAGATCTATCAATAACCAGTTTATAATGATTCTAAATAAGTGTCAATTGGTCTATAATGTCACTGAATAGGTAAAAATCAATCTTCAAGCTTTACAAGCACCTCTATGGACTTTATTTTTTTGCCATCAATTTTCTTGTAAATATTAATTGGCCCCACATCTGAATTTTTTAAATCTATTAATTTTCCATCGCTTAAATCATAAAAATGATGATGGTCAGAAATATTAGTATCAAAATATGCTTGATTAGAATTAATTGGAATTTGTTTTAAATAACCTTTTTTTTCAAAAGCGTGAACTGTGTTATATACAGTTGCCAAAGATATTTTATTATTTGTATTTTTTTTAATTTTTTTTGCCAAATCATTGATAGTGAAGTGAAAGGTTTTTTCAGTCTCAAATAAAACCTCGCATATCTGAATTCTTTGTTTTGTTGGCCTTAATCCTGAGGATCTTAATTTATCAATAAATTCGATGTTTTTTGACATTGTAAATTATAACTATTCTAAACTTTATGTATATTATATTATATTAAAATCAAGTAGAAGGGTGATTTAAAATATGAAAAAAAGCTCCTACACATACGATGAACTTATTAATTGTGGAAAAGGAGGACTTTTTGGTCCAGGAAATGCAAAATTACCACTACCACCAATGCTGATGTTTGATAGAATAACTGAGATTAATGAAAACAAAGGTTCTTTTAATAAAGGTTCTTTAAAAGCAGAATTAGATATTAAAAAAGATCTTTGGTTCTTTGATTGTCATTTTAAAGACGATCCGGTAATGCCTGGCTGTCTTGGTTTAGATGCAATGTGGCAATTAGTTGGATTTTTTTTAGGTTGGCTTGGAAATCCTGGAAAAGGAAGAGCATTGGGAGTGGGAACAGTGAAATTTACTGGTGAGGTCTTAACAAACATTAAATTAGTAAAGTATGAAATTGATATGAAAAAAATTATGTCACCCGGAGGCACAACTGTTGGTCTTGCTAACGGTATTTTATTTGCAGATAATAAAAAAATTTATTCAGCAGATAATTTAAAGGTAGGATTATTTAAATAATGAGAAGAGTTGTTATTACAGGTTTAGGAATTGTTTCTTGCCTTGGAAATAATCAAGAGGAAGTATATCAATCATTACTAAATTCTAAATCTGGTATTTCTTTCAGTGAAGAATATAAAGAACATAATCTTAAAAGTCATGTTCATGGAAAACCAAATATTAAACTTGAGGACCATATAGATAGAAAAATAATCAGATTTATGGGTTCCGGATCTGCTTATAATTATATTGCTATGAAGGAAGCTATTAAAGATTCAGGCTTAGAAGAAAAAGAAATAAGTAATTATAAAACTGGTATTGTTATGGGATCAGGTGGACCATCTATTGAAAATGTAATTTTTGCAGCAGATAAAACAAGAGCCAAAACTCCTAAACTTATGGGTCCATTTATTGTTCCAAGAACAATGGCAAGCACAGCTTCTGCTACGCTAGCTGTCCCATTTAAAATTAAAGGAACTAATTATACTATGAGTTCAGCTTGCGCAACTAGTGGACATTGTATTGGAAACTCAATGGAATTAATCCAAATGGGAAAACAAGATATTGTTTTTGCAGGAGGTAGCGAAGAACTTCATTGGGCAATGACTGCAATGTTTGATGCAATGACTGCATTATCATCAAAATACAATGAAAAACCAGAGACTGCTTCCAGAGCTTATGACAAAACTAGAGATGGTTTCGTTATAGCTGGAGGTGGTGGAGTTCTAGTTCTTGAAGAATACGAACACGCTAAGGCTAGAGGAGCTAAAATTTACGCTGAATTAACTGGTTATGGTGCTACTTCAGATGGCTATGATATGGTAGCTCCATCTGGAGAAGGAGCTGTTAGATGTATGAAAATGGCTTTAAAGACTACAAAAAATAAACTTGATTACATTAATACTCATGGAACGTCTACACCAGTAGGTGACATTACCGAATTAAATGCAATTGAAGAAACATTTAACTCAAATATACCAAAGATAAGTTCTACTAAATCTCTTTCTGGGCACCCATTAGGCGCTGCTTCAGTGCATGAAGCAATTTATTGTTTAATTATGATGAAAAATAATTTTATTGCCGCTTCTGCAAATATAAATGAAATGGATGAGGGTGCTAAAAAATTTCCGATAGTTACACAAACAGAAAAAAATATAACATTAAATGCAGTTTTATCTAATAGCTTTGGTTTCGGAGGAACCAATGCTGCTTTAGTTTTTGAAAAGGTTTAATTATGAATTTAATGAAAGGTAAAAAAGGGTTGATAATGGGAGTAGCTAATGAAAGATCTATAGCCTGGGGTATCTCTCAGAAGCTAGCAGAAGCAGGAGCTGAGCTAGCATTTACATATTTAGGTGATGCTTTAAAAAAAAGAGTAGTACCTTTAGCAGAAAAACTTAATTCAAATATTACATTAAGTTGTGACGTAGAAAAAAAAGAGGATATAATTAAATTGTTTGAAAATATAAAATCAAAATGGGAAAAAATAGACTTTGTTGTACACGCTATTGCCTTTTCAGATAAATCAGAACTTTCAGGAGAATATTTAAATACAACTAGAGAAAACTTTCTTAAAAGTATGTTAATTTCATGTTTCTCTTTCACCGAAGTAGCGCGTGAAGCTGCTAAGATAATGAAATCGAATGGGAGTTTGATTACTTTGACTTATGAGTCTTCAAAAGCAATTCCAAACTATAATGTAATGGGCGTATGTAAATCTGCTTTAGAAGCAAGTGTTAAATATCTAGCAAGAGATTTAGGGCCCAAACAAATTAGAGTAAATGCCATAAGTGCTGGACCTATCAAAACTTTAGCAGCCTCAGCTATTGGTGATGCTAAATTTTTATACAAATGGAATGAAGATCATTCTTTTTTGAAAAGAAATGTTGATATACACGATGTTGGAAATTCTGCTCTATATCTTTTAAGTGATCTTGCAAAAGGAGTTACTGGAGAAATTCATTATGTTGATGCGGGATATAATAAAGTAGGTATGCCAGATCCAAAGAATATAAGCTGAATTAATTTTTATTTTCTTTCAAGTTATTGTTTTTTTCATTTTTTTTTGAAATTTGATTTTTTCTTTCATCAAGGATATTCGCAAATTTATGATTTATATCTCTATGTCCTGCCTCATCATCTCTAATTACTTTGATAACATCCTTTAGAGTTGAATGAAGAGGTAAGTTCCAATAATTGATTGCAATTTGAGGAGCAGGCTGATCTTTAATTTTACCACTCTCTAACTCATTTAAATAGTCTGTGTAGCTTATAACTGCTTCTTCTTCAAAATAACCAACAATCCTATGAGCTGTTCTTGGTGAAATTAAATAGACAAATAAATACATTACAATGAATATAAATTGAGCAATCATAATTATTACTCTCTCAATAAATGTTGGTTTTGCAATCTCAATAAATGTCATTAAATGCATCCTCTCATTTGCTGCTTCATCTAAAAGTATTTTTATCCAACCTTTATCATCTTCCATTTTCCTTAATGATTTTAGATGTAGTAGCATTCCACCTACCATTCCAGGAACAGCAGCAATAGTCTCTAAAACAACAGCCCTATGACCATATCTTTTTTTAAAAAATGTATCAGCTAAAAATCTTAAAAATTTTGTAAAACTCAATGCTACACGATCGCTTAAATTTTTTACTTTAAAGTGTTTTTCTAAATTATTCATAATGTATATATGGATATTTTTTTTATACTTTCTATTTTAAAATTTATATTAGAAATTAAATCTTAAATTTTAACCCTGTAAATAAACAACTATTTAATGCGACAATCTGCTAAATGCCTAAGGCTATATTAAGAAAAATTATTACTCATATTTATGTAATTCAAGAAATGAAATTAAAAACTTAAAAAATTCCAATACTAATAGCTATAAAAATTCCAAGCCAAAATAATCCTTTTATAAAAAAGAAAGTAAATCCACCAATTAAAAAATATTTGCCATATTTATTTCTTGAGAAAGCTTCTCTTACTTTAGTAAAGTTTAGCACAATTTTAAACTATCGCTTGCTTAATTGATAATTTAACTTTTCCTCTATCAAAGCCTATAACTTTCACTTTAACTTCGTCACCTTCTTTGACAACATCAGTCACTTTAGCAACTCTTTTATCAGCTAACTCAGATATATGAACCAATCCATCTTGTTTTCCCAAAAAGTTTACAAATGCACCAAATTCCATAATCTTCATAACCTTGCCTGAATATATTTTATTCAATTCAGCTTTTGCAGTGATATCTTTAATCATTTGCATTGCGATGTTTCTAGACTCTTCGTCTGGAGCAGCAACAGTGACAACTCCTTCATCATTTACATCTACTTTAGCACCTGATTTTTCAACAATCTCTCTGATCGTTGCACCACCTTTTCCAATTACAGCGGCAATGTCTTTTTTATCAACATTAATTTTTTCCATTTTAGGAGTATGTTTTCCAACATCAGCTCTTGATGCTGATAGAGCTTTATTCATCTCTCCTAAAATATGAACTCTTCCATCTTTTGCTTGACTTAAAGCCTGCTCCATAATTTCAAAAGTAATACCGGTAATTTTGATATCCATTTGAAGTGAAGTAATTCCATCTTTAGTTCCAGCAACTTTAAAGTCCATATCTCCTAAATGATCTTCATCACCTAAAATATCTGAAAGTACACTAAAATCTTCTCCTTCTTTAATTAAACCCATTGCTATTCCTGCAACAGGTTCTTTAATGGGAACTCCTGCATCCATAAGTGCAAGCGAAGTTCCACAAACTGTTGCCATAGAGGAAGAGCCGTTCGATTCTGTTATTTCTGATACAACTCTAAATGTATATGGAAAAGACTCTTTTGAGGGTAATGATGAGTGAATAGCTCTCCATGCTAATTTACCATGACCTATCTCTCGTCTACCAGTGCCTATTCTACCTGTTTCACCAACTGAAAAAGGAGGAAAGTTATAGTGAAGCATAAATCTTTCCCTTTGTAGTCCATCTAAACTTTCAATTCTTTGTTCATCATCAGAAGTACCTAAAGTAGCTGTTACAATTGCCTGAGTTTCTCCTCTAGTAAACAAAGCAGAGCCATGAGTTCTTGGTAAAATACCAACCTCACAAGAAATTGGTCTTACATCTGATAAGCCTCTGCCGTCAATTCTATTTTTATTTTTAAGAATATCAGTTCTAACAATTGATTTTTCTAAATTTTTAAGCTCTGAATTTACATCTAGATCAGTATAATTTTCATCCTCTTCATAAAGTTTTTTTGCCTTATCAGTAATTTCTGAAATTTGATTTGATCTATCTTGTTTATCTTTTGTTGCGAATGCTTTTTGAAGATCGCTTGTAAAAGTTTTTTCAAGTTTTTTCTTTATTTCAGATAAATCTTTTTTTTCAACAGTCCATTCAGGTTTCTTACATTCTTTCGCGAGCTTCTCAATCATTTCAATAATTGGAACAAAACTCTCATGACCAAATTTAACAGCATTTAACATTTCTTCTTCAGTTAAACCTTTTGCTTCTGACTCGACCATTAGCACTGCATCTTTTGTACCTGCTACAACTAAATCTAACTTAGACTTTTCTAGTTCTATCTTTGAAGGGTTTAAAACATATTTTCCATCAATATAACCAACTCTAGAAGCTCCAACAGGGCCCATAAAAGGCATTCCTGATATAGCTAGAGCCGCTGATGACGCTATTATTGATAAAATATCTGCTTCATTTTCTTTATCGTATGAAATTACAGTTGGTAATAACTGAACTTCATTTTTAAATTCACTTGGAAACAACGGTCTAATCGGCCTATCAATTAATCGAGAGATTAATGTTTCACTTTCGGTAGGCCTCGCCTCTCTTTTAAAATATCCACCTGGGATCTTTCCAGCTGCATAATATTTTTCTTGGTAATTTACAGATAGTGGAAAATAATCCACATCGGGATTTACTTTTTTTGCTCCCACCACTGTTGCTAAAACAACTGTCTCTCCACATGTTGCGATTACTGCTCCATCTGCTTGTCTTGCTACTTTACCTGTTTCTAAACTTATTTTTTTTCCAGCTACTTCAATTTCCTTCTTATATACTTTAAACATTTCATTTCCATTTCGTTTCGTTCGTTTCGTTCCATCTCATTCTATCTATATTTACTTCTATTTTCTTAAATTCAATTTCGATAATACATTCTTGTAAGAATCTACCTTATTTCTTTTGAGATAATCTAACAATTTTTTCCTTCTATTTACAGCTTTTAGCAACCCAACAGAAGAGTGTTTGTCTTTCTTAAATTTTTTAATGTGTTTAGAAAGAATTTCAATTTTTTCTGTAAGTAAAGCAATTTGAATTTCAGATGATCCTCTATCTTTTTCATGTATTGCTAACTCATCTATCTTTTTAATCATTTATTTTATCCTATTTATTAGTTTGTTTTATTAAATTTTCAATTTTTTCTGCATATTCAAAAGACTCATCTTTTGCAAAAAGTATTTTTGGTAAAAATTTTAAAATTACTTTTTGCGACAAAACTTTTCGAATTAAAAAAGAATATTCTTTTAATTTTATAATAGCTTCATCTGCGTCTTTTCCTCCTAACGGTAAGACGTAAGCTTTTGCAATTTTCAAGTCTTGACTCATTTTGACCTCAGTCACTGTTATAGTATTAGTTTCTAAATTTGGAACTTTAGCCTCATTTCTCACAAAAATCATTCCTAAAGATTGTTTAATCATTTCTCCAACTCTTAATTGTCTTTGAGAAACTGGTTTTCCTATTCTATCAGCCATTATTATATAGTCCTCTCTGTTGATACTATGTTATAAGCCTCAATTGTATCGTTTTTTTGAAAATCAATAAAATCTTTCAAAGTAATTCCACATTCCTGACCTGTATTAACTTGTTTTACCTGATTTTTTTCTCTAAAGATTGTGCTTACTTTGCCGCTGTAAATTATTGATCCATCTCTAATCACTCTTGCCTCAGATCCACTTAAAATTTCACCATCAATTACTTTAGATCCAGCTACTTTACCAGTTCCTGAAACCTTGAAAATTTCTAAAATTTGGGCGGTGCCTGTAATTGTTTCTTTTACATCTGGTGTCAAAAGACCTGACATTCTTTTTTTAATATAATCAAGAACTTCATATATTATATTGTATGAGGAAATTGTAATTTTTTCATTTTCTGCAAGTTTTTTTGCTTCTTTGCTCGGTTTAACATTAAATGCTATTAAAACTGCTTTAGATGCTTTAGCAAGAGACACATCAGTTTCAGTAACCATCCCAATGTCAGATAAAATTATTTTTGGTTTTACTTCATCATGTTTAATTTGAGTAATTGCACTTTTAATGGCCTCAGATGAACCATGAACGTCAGATTTTACAATTATATTTAATTCATCAATAGTTTTATTAGAGAAAGCAGATTCTTGAGTTGCAAAAGTTAAAGGGTTCTTTCCATCATTGCTCTCTTGGGCTCTATTCTCACTTAAGTTTTTTGCCTCTTTTTCACTACTTAAAACTATAAAATCATCTCCTGCCTTAGCCGCACCATTTATCCCTAATATTTCAACTGGTGTGGATGGATAAGCTTCAATTAAATTTTCACTTTTGTCATTAATCAAAGCTCTAACTTTACCCCATTTTAATCCACTAACAAAAAAATCCCCTTTTTTTATTGTTCCTGAAGTAACTATTACAGTTGCAACAGGTCCTCTCCCAATATCAATTTTTGACTCTAAAACTATCCCCGTAGCATTTGACTCATAATCAGTTTTCAAATCTAAAATTTCAGCTTGTAAAACTATTGCTTCTATCAATTTATCTAAATTTAATCTTTTTTTAGCTGAAATTTCGACCATTAAAGTATCACCTGATAACTCCTCAGCAATTAACTCATGTTCTAATAATTGATTTTTTACTTTTTGAACATCTGCCTCGGGTAAATCACATTTGTTTATAGCTACAACAATTGGTACATTCGCTGCTTTTGCATGTTTAATTGACTCTATTGTCTGAGGTTTGACGCCATCATCTGCTGCAACGACTAAAACCACTACATCTGTTAATTTTGAGCCTCTCGCTCTCATTTCAGTAAAAGCAGCATGACCAGGAGTGTCTATAAAAGTTAATTTTTTTGAATTATGTTCAATCTGGTAAGCACCTATATGTTGAGTAATACCACCAAATTCTCCTGAAACAACATTTGCACTTCTTAAAACATCCAATACAGAAGTTTTACCATGGTCTACATGCCCCATTACTGTTACGATTGGAGGTCTATTTTTTAGATTATCAGATTTGATCTCTTTAATCTTCTTTATTATTTCCTCAGCTTTAGTCTCTCGAATTGGATTATGACCAAATTCTTTGACTAAATATTCTGCTGTATCTGCAGCCAAATTTTGATTGATTGTAACTGTAACACCCATTCCAAACAAATGTTTAATTACATTACTTGATTGTTCCGCCATCCTATTTGCAAGCTCTCTCACAGTAATTGCTTCTGGAATATTTACATCTCTCTTGATGGGTTTTAAATTTTCTTTAATTTCCTCTTTTGTTAATGTCCTATTTTCTTTTAACTTGGCTCTTTTAAGTGAAGCCATACTTCTCGATCTTGACTCTATTTCATCACTTAAAGCTCTTGAAATGGTCAACTTTAATTCTCGTTTCTTAAAGCCTGTTTTAGATTTTTTATCTTTTTCACCACCTTCACCTTTAAGTCTTCTAGTTGCTCTCTGCTCAGCTAATTTTCTTTTTTCATAATCATTAGAAGTTGGAGATGGTTTAGAATTGAATGAAGGTCTTGCTTTAAATTTTTCCTCTTGTAAAAAAGATTTTGTTTTAGTTGTATTTGACCTATTAAAACTACCTCTTCCAGAAAATTTATTTGATTTTTTTCCTATTACAACTGAATTTTTACCTTGAGTTTTTGCTAACTCTATATTTTCAATAGATTTCTTTGCAATTCCAGAAAGTGTAAGTTTTGTTTTTTTGTTGCCCATATCTCATCACTCAATCTTTATATACAATTTTTCTAGCTGACATTATCAATTCATCAGCCTCTGATTTTGACAAAGCAAAATCCTCTAAATATCCTTGAATTTTTACTCTTTCACCCTTTATAATATCATATCCTCCAGTTAACTCATCTGAAGCAAGGTCTGCAAAATCAGATAATTTTAGAATTTTTTGTTCTCCAAGAGTTACTAACATACCTGGAGTGAGGCCTTTATGATTAATTAAAGTATCCTCTAAACCTAAATCTTTAATTCTTTTTGAAATATCCTCTTGATCTTTTAAATAAAATTCTTTTGCTCTTTCTATCAAAGCTTTGGCAGTATCTTCTTCAATTCCCTCAATTTTAATTAAATTTTCTTGAGAGCTATCTTTAATATCATCTATAGAAGAAAATCCCTCTGCTACAAGCAATTGTCCTAAAGTCTCATCTAATTCTAAATTTTTTACAAAATTTTCTGTTTTTTCTTTAAACTCCTGTTGTCTTCTTTCAGAGTCCTCTTGGTCAGTCATTATGTTAATTTCATAATTTAAAAGTTTTGTAGCTAATCTAACATTTTGACCTCTTCTTCCAATCGCCTTACTTAAATTTTCCTCTGTCAAAATTACATCTAATTTTTTTCCATCATTATCAACATTAACTCTTTGAACTTCAGCTGGTGATAAGGCGTTTGAGACAACAATTGCAGGATCTTCAGACCAATTAACAATATCAATTTTTTCTCCTTGAAGTTCGTTTACCACTGCTTGTACTCTAGAACCTCTCATTCCAACGCAAGCACCAACAGGATCTAATGATGTATCAACTGCTTTAACACAAATTTTTGCTCTACTACCGGGGTCTCTAGCTGATGATTTAATTTCAATTAAACCATCGTAAATTTCTGGAACTTCTTGAACAAATAATTTTTCCATGAATTTTGGATGTGCTCTCGATAGAAATATCTGTTGCCCTCTTGTTTCTCGTCTGACATCATAACAATATGCTTTAATTCTATCGCCTGCTTTAATATTTTCTCTTGGTATCAACTCATTTTTTTGTATAATTGCTTCCGTTCTACCTAAATCTACAATTATACTTCCAAATTCTAACCGCTTAACTATTCCGCTTAAAATAGTATCTTTTTTGTCTTTAAAATCATTATACTGTCTCTCTCGCTCTGCTTCTCTGACATTAAAACTTATTACTTGTTTTGCTGTTTGAGCTGCTATCCTTCCAAAATCAAAAGATGGTAAAGGTTGTAAAATTTCATCACCAATTTTTTTATCTTTATTTAATTGATTTAAGTCTATTGCATCTTTTAAATTTATCTCAGTATTATTGTTTTCAGGATTTTCAACAATTTTTAATTTTCTAAAGATTCCTATATCGCCGTTATCTCTATTTATTAAAACTTGAATATCATTATCTTGACCAAATTTTGACTTAGCAGCCTTTGCTATACCGGTTTCCATAGAATTAATAATTAGTTCTTTATCAATTGATTTTTCCAATGCAACAGCTTCTGCTATTCTTAACAATTCTAGTTTATCAGCTCTTTTGTTTAACATAATTTTATTTTCTCCCAAAAAAAAATGGGCAAAAGCCCATTTTGGTAACTTCAATAATGTAAATGCAATATATAAATTATTTAAGTTTATTCAAGGATCTAATGAGAAAAAATATCACTTTTATCTACTTTTTCCCAAGAAAATTGACCATTAGATTCTGGTATTCTACCAAAATGGCCGTATGCAGCTGTTTTTTCATAAATAGGTTTGTTTAAATTCAACATCTCTCTAATACCTCTTGGACTCAAATCAAAATTTTTTGAAATAGTTTCAGATACAAATTTATTTTTATCTTTATCCTCATCAAATAAATTTACATAAATTGACAATGGTTTAGAAACTCCAATTGCATAAGCAAGTTGTATTAAACATTTATCGCTAATTTTTGATGCTACAATATTTTTAGCTATGTATCTGGCTGCATATGCAGCTGATCTATCCACTTTTGTTGGATCTTTACCTGAAAATGCACCTCCTCCGTGCGGTGCAGCACCTCCATAAGTATCAACAATTATTTTTCTTCCAGTTAATCCACAATCTCCGTCTGGTCCTCCGATCACAAAGTTACCAGTAGGGTTAACATAAAATTCTTCATCATTAAAATCATTTAAATATTTTTTTGGAATAGCTTTTAATAAATATGGTCTTAATAATTCTCTGACTTGAGATTGGTTTATATTATGCGAATGTTGAGAAGAAATAACAACTGATTTTATTTTTTCAGGCTTACCATCAATATATTCAAACGTCACTTGACTTTTAGAATCTGGCTCAATATTCTTCAACTTTCCAGACTTTCTGTCTTCAGCCATTAATCTTAAAATTTTATGTGAATATTGAATTGGTGCTGGCATAAGTTCCTCAGTTTCATTACATGCATAGCCAAACATTATACCTTGATCACCAGCTCCCTCATCTTTATTTCCTGAGGAGTCGACTCCCATTGCAATATCAGAGGATTGTGAATGTAAATGACTCTCGATTTTAGTTGCCTCTTTCCAAGTAAAACCTTTTTGATCATAACCTATATCTTTAATACAATCTCTGACTTTTTGAATTAATTCCTCCTTTTTTAGTTCTGGTCCTCTTACTTCACCTGCTAAAACTACTTTGTTCGTAGTGGTAAGAGTTTCACATGCTACTCTTGAAAAAGGATCCTTAGAAAGATAGCTATCAACTACCATATCTGAAATCCTATCTGAAACTTTATCAGGATGACCCTCTGATACTGACTCACTTGTAAATAAAAAGTTTTTTAAATTATTCATTTTCAATTTTATTAAATGAAAATATTAAAAAAATATACAATAAAATTATAAATAAAAAAATTTTATTACCGTATTTTGCAAAGAGTGTGGTATCAATAGATCTACTTTCAATAAAATCAATAAATCCAGATTCTCCAAATTTTATTTTTTTTTCTATTTCTCCTAAAGGATTTATAATAGCTGAAATACCATTATTTGCTGATCTAATTATGTATTTTCCATTTTCAATAGACCTAAATATACTATGAGCAAAATGTTGTTTTGGACCAATAGATTTACCAAACCACCCATCTTCAGAAATATTTATAATGAAATCAAAATTTTGCTTTTTAAAAATTTCACCTGAGTAAATTATTTCATAACAAATTAAAGGTAAAAGTTTTACTTCTAAATTGTTACTTTTAATATTGAAAATGTTTCTTGTGTCACCATTAGAAAATGATTGATAATTGTTAGTTATTGTTTTAAAGCCAATTTTTCCCAGAATTCTCTGAAAAGGAATAAACTCCCCAAATGGAACTAATTTAACTTTATCATATTGATCAATTAAATTAAAATTATTATCAAGCACTGCAATCGAATTGAAATATTTTTCAACCCCATCTATTTTTTTTATATTTGTTACACCCATTAATATAATATGCTTTTCACTAAAATTATTTGAAAGTTGATAATTAAAATATTTGATATTATTTGAAGAAACTAAACCTTCAGGCCAAATGAAAATTGTAGGAAATTTTTTATCAGGTTTGCTTAAAAAAATTAAATCTTCTAAGATTTTTTCCTCTTCATTTTCATTATAAAACCGATCAAGACTTATATTTGAGGAAATTGATCTTATTATATAATCATTTTTTTCAATATTTTTTTTTAGAAAATTATCATTTTTTATAAAACCAAAAGTAACAAACCCAATACTAATTAATAAAAATAGAAAAATTATAAATAATTCTTTTGAAGATTGTCTTAAAAAAAAAATTGCTGGACATGTAAATATTGAAACACATATAAGATTAAAAGAATAAGTGCCTATAACAGATAAAATTTGTAAAAAAATCTTAAATTCAGAAAAAGAAAAAGCAATTAAGTTCCAAGGAAAACCTGTAAATATATAGCCCCTTAAAAATTCTATTGACCCAAAAATAATAGAGAATAATAAAAAAGAATTAATTAATTTTTTTGAATCGAAAATGGAAAATATATATGTAATCAATCCATAAAAAATACCAAGAAAAGATGGAACTATAATGATTGAATAAGGTAACAAATATCTAAAATTTTCATCAAATGTTAAAGAAATAGATATCCAATACAAACTAAATAAAAAATAACCAAAACCAAAAATCCAACCATATAGAAAAAAAATTTTTTTTGAAATTTCTCTTTTTTTTCTAAAAAGAAAAATAAAAAAAAGACTAAAAGTTATAAAATTTATGAAAAAAAGATTATACGGAGGTAAACTAAAAGCAGATAGAATCCCCAAAAATAAAATATAGATACCACTAAAAAAATAATGATTAAGCAAATTTTTCAAAATTTAAATTTACCGATTTAAAAATTTTTTCTTCTTCTTTAATCATTTTTTTAAAATCTTTGGTCCTTAAATGATCAAAACCAATCAAATGTAAAAATCCATGAATAAAAATTTTAATAATTCTTTTTTTAAACGCTAAAAGACTTGTCTTTTTTGGTTTATTCATAAATTCATAACTTATAATTATATCACCTAAATATGAAATTTTTTTTTTTTTATAATTTTCTCCTGATGGAAAAGACAATATATCAGTAGGCTTATTTTTTTTCCTAAATTTTTTATTCAATTTTTTAATGTTAGAATTATTTGATAGTAATACTGTTAAATCAATTCTTTTATTTATAAACCTATATTTTTTTGGAAATGATTTAACTAATAGATTAAAAAATTTTTCTTTTTTGTACAATTTTTTTTTCCATAAATCGTTATCTGTTAAAACTTTTATACTAATCATTCTTTATATCAGAATAAGCTTTCACAATTTTAGAAACTAACGGATGTCTAACAACATCTGAATGATCAAAATCAATAACTTCTATCTCTGACAAATGTTCCAATAACTTTTTAGATCTATCCAAACCAGATAAATTTTTATTTGGTAAATCAATTTGAGAAGGATCTCCATTTATGATTATTTTTGAATTATCACCTATACGTGTTAGAAACATTTTAATCTGAGTGTCTGTTGCATTCTGAGCTTCATCTAAAATAGCAAATGAATTTTTTAAAGTTCTTCCCCTCATAAATGCCAATGGAGCAATTTCTATATCCCCGATTTCAATCATCCTTTGAATTTTTTCAAAATCAAATAAATCATAAAGAGAATCGTATAACGGCCTTAAATATGGATCTACTTTTTCTTTCATATCACCCGGTAAAAAACCTAATCTTTCTCCAGCTTCAACCGCTGGTCTTGATAAAATAATTCTCTCGATTTTTTTATCTAATAACATTGTCAGACCAACTGCTACTGCTAAAAATGTTTTTCCTGTTCCAGCTGGGCCAGCAGATATAATTATATCCTTTTGTCTTAAGGCCCGGACATAATGTTTTTGTCTTTCAGATCTAGGTATTACAGACTTTTTTGGTGTCTTAATAATGTCTGAAATGTTTTGTTTTTTAACTTTTTCTTCAATCATAAATTTATTTAATGAAGATATAATATCTTTTTTTTCAATATTTCCATTATTAATAAATTGATTCACCATAAATTGAATAGCATTTTTTATAATTTCATTTTTTTCTGGGGTAGATTTAATCAAAATAGAATTGCCTCTTGAGTAAAGGTTCGAATTTGTAATCTTTTCCAACTCTTTAAGATTTTCATTAAACTCACCCACAACACCCATTAATAAATCATTATTGGGAAAAATAACACTTAATGAATTATTGTCAGAATAAACAAATTTTAATGATGAATTTATCTTATTTTTTACAGTATTATTCAATTTTCTAAGCTACCTTTTTATCAGAATCATAATTCAACTTACCGAATAAAGTTGTTCGATTACTTTTTAAAATTTTTACCGGTACTATTTTACCGATTAATTCTTTTGGCCCTGAAAAAATTACTGAAGTCATATACTCCGATCTACCAAAAAGTTTGTTGAGTTCCTTGGCTTGATTTTCAACTAAAACATCAACTACTTTATTTTCTAAAGATTTATTAACCTCAATTTGATTTTTAAATAGCAGATCTTGAATTTTATTTAATCTTTTTATTGAAATCTCGTGATTAATAGTTTTAAGTTGAGAAGCTATTGTTCCAGGTCTTGTACTGTATACAAATGAATAAGAATTAATAAACTTTATTTTATCAATAAGTTTTAAAGTATCTTCAAAATCTTCATCTTTTTCACCAGGATATCCAACAATAAAATCACTTGAGAATTCAATTTTTGGATTAATCTTTTTTAATCTTTCATAGATATCTAAATAATTTTTTACAGAATGTTTCCGGTTCATCAATTTAAGTATATTATTCGATCCACTCTGAATTGGTAAGTGAACAAGAGGCATTAATTTTTTGCTATTCTTATAAACATCTATTAAATCATTGCTCATATCTCTTGGATGTGATGTAGTATATCTAATGCGTTTTATTTCTCGGAATTTTTCAATTTCTAAAATCAAATTTGACAATTTAAAATTTTTATACTTATAAGCATTTACATTTTGTCCTAAAAGAATAATTTCCCTAGCTCCATTATTAATTAAATCTTTAGCTTCATCAATTATTTGCTTGAAAGGTCGAGAATACTCTGGGCCTCTAGTATAGGGGACAACACAAAAATGACAAAATTTATCACATCCCTCTTGAATTGTTAGAAATGAAGAAACTTTACTATTTTTATTTTTTACTTTACTCAAATAGTTAAATTTTGAAATTGTATCAAATTCTGTTTCTTCCTCTTTTTTTTTTTTATTTAAATAATTTAAAATCGTATCATTTATCTTATGATAAGATTGTGGTCCTATAACTATATCCACATAAGGTTCACGCTTCAAAATTTCTTCATTTTCAGCTTGAGCTACACAACCTGCTACAATTACAATTGGCTTTTCTTTTGACTTAAATATTTTTTTTACTCTCCCAACTTCATGATAAACTTTTTGTTTTGCCTTATCTCTTATATGACAAGTATTTAACAAATAACAATTTGCATCATGAGAATTTGCTGTTTTATAAAAACCGATTTTTTTTACCGTATCATAAATACGGTTTGTGTCGTATTCATTCATTTGACATCCAAAAGTTTTAATAAAAATTTTTTTATTTTTTGAATTAGGGTTTCTTTTTAATTCCATACAATTCTAATTTATGATCAACTAATTTATACCCATATTTTTCAGCAACTTTTTTTTGAAGTTTCTCTATTTCTTCATCAACAAATTCTATAATTTCTCCAGTTTTAACATCAATCAAATGGTCATGATGACTCTCTCTAATTTGCTCATATCTCGCCTTACCAGCTTTAAAGTCATGTTTCACTAAAATACCAGCTTCTTCAAAAATTTTTACGGTCCTATATACTGTTGCAATACTAATTTTTGGATCAATTTTAGAAACTCTATTATACAACTCATCTACATCTGGATGATCAGACTCTCCGTATGTTTCTTTTGATTCAGATATTACTCTAGCAATAACTTTTCTTTGATCAGTGAGTTTTACGCCTTTATCTAAACATTTTTTTTCAATCAACTCTGACATAACTAATTTTAACTTATATAGACTGGATTAATCAAATTTTTTTTTACCTCAAATTTATCGCATAATTTTGGAATATCTTCATGTTTTATCTGACTTGTTTTATTAAAATCTAGAAAACTATAACAATAATAATCTATTTTATTTGTTAAAAAGAGAGCTTTGGTGATAGATAATGAATTTCTAATACCAGCAAAACTTCCCGGCCCTCTATTTACATAAATTTTTTTTATATTTTTGAGATTAAAATTATTTTTAGCTAAAAAATCATTGATTAAAACCACTAACCCTTCAAAATTAATTTTACTATTCTCATGGCTAACGCTATAAATATTTTGTTTATCTATGAGTGTCAAAAATATTTTATCTTTAGCAGCATCTAGTATTAAGTTACTCATGTGTTTTTTATTTATTGTAGGTAATTCTAATGCAGGTGAAAATAATATCAAACGTTTTTATGACGACAGTGGAATACTTTCTTTAATGTATCATAGATTCGAGGAAAACAAATATCCATCAACCAATATTAAGATTGATGTATTCGTAGAACAAATAGAAATAATTAAAAAATCTGGTTATACATTTTTTAACCCTGGTAATTTTGAAAAAAATTTTACAATACCTAAAAAGGAAAAAAAAATATTACTTACAATTGATGATGCATTTTTATCCTTTTATCAAAATGCTTGGCCATATCTAAAAAAAAATAAAATCCCCTTTATCCTTTTTGTTTCTACTGAACCTGTTGGTAAAAAAGGTTATATGACTTGGAAACAAATAAAAGAGATCGAAAATGAACCTTTTGCGTTCATTGGTAATCATGCTCATACACATGAATATCTTATTGATATGAAAAAAAAAGATTTCATAAATGATATTGAAACTGCAAGTAAAATTTTCAAATCCAAATTAAAATATAATCCAATTTTTTTCTCCTATCCCTTTGGAGAATATAGTGAAGAAATAAAAAATTATGTTTCTAAAAATTTTAAATTTGCTTTTGGACAACATTCTGGAGTTATAGATATCAATAAAGATCCATATGAGTTACCTAGATTTCCTATAAATGAAAAATATGGTGACTTAAAAAGATTCAAATTTCTAATAAATTTATTTCCTCTGCAGTATAAAGAATTAATCCCATCGGATAAGTATGTATTACTATCTAATAATCCTCCTAATTTCTTAGTACACTTTTTTAAAGAACAAAAAAACTTAGATAATATTAATTGTTTCTCTGACGAAGGAAATGAATGGAAAAAATCAAACACTTCAATTAATGAACAAACATTAAAAATAAATTTTAGGGATAAATTTTCGTTTAGAAGAGGGAGAATAAACTGTTCACTAAATGACAATGGTAAGTGGAGATGGTTTGGCGTCCAATTTTCAATTCAATTAAATTAAACTCTCTAATTCTAGACTAGAAGGAAGTAATTTAGCATCATCAAAATCAGTTAATTTATTTTGCTCTATGATCTTTTGTAAAATTTTTACATATTCTTTTCCAGTCTCTGCATATTTATCCAAATATTTTGAAAGTAATAAACTATCCAAAGGCTTTCCTTCATCTCTTAACTCCGCTCTAGCACTCCTAAATTCTCTATAAGATGAATGTGTATTTAAGTTTCTTTGATAAGCTCTTATCGAAGCTTGTAAAACTTTAAACTTCATAACTTTATGTGTCTTATCATCATCTGCTCCTGCTGGTTTTATTCCTTCTCCTGTCCAAGTCCATTGTCCGAAAAGAGCATTACCTTCTTGAGCAAATCTTGATGTACCCCAACCAGTTTCTTTCGCAGCTTGTGCAATTGCCATTGATGTTGGAATTTCATCCATTCTTATTTTCAACGTCGAGACATCTTGATTGGCTACTCCATATTGTTTAAATTTTTTTTTAAGCCATCTTTTTTCTTTTTTAGTATTGTTGCTCTTATTTAAAATACTAAAAAGTCTTTTTCTATCTAACTTAATATAATTATTTTCTTTTATAATAAGGGGTAAAATAATTTGGATAAATAATTCTTTCCTTTTTTTAGTGCTCTCTATCATCTTCATTTCATTAGGGAGTAAAGTTAATGATACAGGTTTTACTAATTTTTTCTTTCTTACATCATCTAAACTATATTTTGTTTCTTTGAATAATTGATCTATTGTAGAAGCATTAAGTCTAACTGTATCACTCGGAAGCTCATTTAATTGAATGATATCTGCAAACAGATCTTTTTCTAAAGTTTCCTCATTTTCTTCTATATTTTTTCTCTCCAATTTATTATTGAAATTTTTTTTAGATTCGTTTTGAAATTCTTTTGAAAATAAAACTCTTTCTTTGTTAAAATCTATTAACAATGGAATAAAGAAAAACGTTAAAATTACCGTTATACTTCCTAAAATTGTTTTTAAAAAAACATTAAAGTTATTGTCTTTAAGATATTTAGTAGAAATTTTTGGATTTGAAATAGATAATACTTTTCTTTTTAAGTAAACCCTGCTTTTTAATAGTATTTTTTTATAAATCATTTTAAATTGCCTCTACCCCTTTTACTTCTGGAATATAATGACATAATAAATTTTGAACTCCTTGTTTTAAAGTCATCGTTGAGCTTGGGCATCCTGAACAGCTCCCTTGTAATTCCACCTTTACAATACCATTCGAAAACTCTTTAAATTTTATATCTCCACCATCTCTTGCCACTGCAGGTCTTATTTTTTGATCTAATATTTGAATAATTTTTTTTTCTACATCAATTAAATCCTCAATATTTTTTTCATTAAGTTTTTTGCCTATAACAAATTCATTTCCATCAGAATAAAACTCATTAATAAATGAAATTACAATATGTTTTATATCATCCCAGTTCGTAGCTTCTTCTTTCATAACTGATAAAAAATCATCACCTAAAAAAATACCCTTAATTCCATTAATTGAAAGAAGGTCTCTTACCAATTTATTATCCGTTTGATCTTTATTATTAATTTCTAAAGATCCAACCTTAGATACAATCTTTCCAGGAATAAATTTTAGAGAGTTTGGATTCGGCGTTATTTCAGTTTGAACGAACATAATTAATATATAATCATAATTTTAAAAATTTAAACCTTTTAATAGGTTATTTTAAAAACCTATTATTTCTTTTATTTCTTTGATTTTTTTAGATGAAATTTCTTGAGCCTTATTAGATCCATCTTTTAGTATCTCATCGAGATATTTCTCATCGTTCAATAATTTTTTTATTTCTTTTGATATTGGTGCAATTTTTTCAATCGCTACTTCTGATAGTTTATCTTTAAATTCAGAAAAATTTTTGTTTTTAAACTCATCAATCGAATAATTCAAATCTTTGTCGATTAAACTTGCATAAATACCCAACAAATTTTCTGCCTCTGGTCTATTTTTTAAGTCTTGATGACTATTAGGTATTGGGAGTGTATCAGTTTTTGCTTTTTTAATTTTATTTAAAATTTGATCTTTATCATCAGAAAGATTTATTCTACTTAAGTCTGACGGATCCGACTTGCTCATTTTTTTTTTTCCATCCTTGAGACTCATTATTCTCGAAAATTCTTTCTGTATTAAAGGTTCAGGTATCCTTAAAAAATTATCTTTAATAAACTCATTATTAAATTTTTGAGCAATATCTCTACACAATTCCAAATGTTGTTTTTGGTCCTCACCAACAGGAACATGAGTTGCATCATAAAGAAGTATATCGGCGGCCATTAATACTGGATATGAATATAATCCAACACTCGCTTTTTCCTTATCTTTACCAGCTTTTTCTTTAAATTGAGTCATCCTATTTAACCAACCGATCCTAGATACACAGCTGAAAATCCAAGCACCCTCCGCATGAGCTGGGACCATAGACTGATTAAATATTATACTTTTTTTTGGATCTATACCACAAGCAATAAAAGTTGCCGCGGTCTCTCTAATGTTTCTTTTTAATTCTTTAGGATCTTGCTTTGTTGTTATTGCGTGCAAATCAACAACACAAAAAATACATTCATTATCTTTGTTATTGTTTAATTTAACAAAATTTTTAATAGCTCCTAAATAATTTCCTAGATGCAGATTACCAGTAGGTTGAACACCAGAAAAAATTTTTTTTATCATTTATTTAATACTTTAGTTTAATATCACTAATTTTAAAAGCCTTGATCAAAATAGCGAATAATAAATAAAAACTTAGTGCTAAAATCACTATTCCAATTAAATAAACTGATTTTAAATTATAATTATATTCTAAATTATCATTAAAAAAATTGATTAAATAATAAAACAAAATACCCATAAAAAAAGAAGCTATAATTATTCTAATAAAATTTTTAAGGAATAATAGATTAAATACAAATAATTTTTTTTTATTTAAAAAAAAGAATAATATGAAAGCATTTATCCATGATGAAATTGATGTTGCAATTGGTATAATTATAAAACCTAAATCTTTAAAATAGAAAACGCTAATTGATACATTTAATAAAACAGAAAATAAAGAAATGTAAAAAGGAATTTTTGTATTATGTCTTGCGAAAAAGAAACTCGAAAATACTTTAATCAAAGAAAAAGCCGGTAATCCTAAACTAAAATAAAATAATGCTTGAGCAGAATTACTTACCCCGGACTCCGAAAAAGATCCATAGCCAAATAATGCAGAAATAATTTGTTCTGAGGCCAAAATCAAAGCTATCGAAGCTGGAATACTCAAAAACAAACTTAATTCTAATGATTTATTTTGAATTAAAATTATTTCTTCATTCTTGTCTTCTTGGATATATTTTGAAAGTTGAGGTAATATTACTGTCCCGATAGCAATTCCAGCAATAGCTAAATTTATTTGATAAATCCTATCAGCATAATATAAATATGAGACTGCACTGGTCTGAAATGAAGCTATTATAGTACCTATTAGAATATTTATTTGTGTAACACCTGAAGAAAATATACTTGGTAATAATTTTTTAAAAAATTCTTTAACTTTTTTATCAAAATTAATTTTTAAACTGAGTGTTGGTGAGTAAAATTTTTTTACAAAAAAATAAAGAAGCAATAGTTGTAAAAATCCAGCTATTGTAACTGCATAAGATAAATAATAAACTAGTTTATCATCTAAATAATTCCCATAAAACAAAACACTAATTAAAAGTAAATTTAAAATAATCGGTGCAGCAGATGCAACTGCAAATCTATTATGAGAGTTTAAGATTGCAGAAAAAAATGATGCCAAACTTATAAAAAATAAAAAAGGAAATGTAATTCTAGTTAATGAAATAGCTAATTCCATTTTTTCAGTTTCACCATTAAAACCTGGAGCAATTAAAAATACGAACAATGGCATAAAAATTTCAATTATTAAAACTAAGAAAAAAAGCCCTAAAACCAAAAAATTAAAAATGCTGTTAGCAAAATTATCTGATCTGTCTTTTCCTTGTGATAATTCTGACGCATAACTAGGAACAAATGCTGCATTAAAAGTACCCTCAGAAAATAATCTTCTAAAAGTATTTGGAATTCTAAAAGCAACAAAAAAAACATCTGCTAACGGACCCGTTCCCAGGAAAATAGCAATAAATATATCTCTCAGATAGCCCAACAGTCTGCTAATTAAGGTAAAAAAACTAAATGTGCCTGTTGACTTAATAAGGTTCATAAATCATATTAGTCTTAAATTTGCTCCATTTGTATAGCTAATTATCATAAATGAAAAAAACAAAAATTGATCATTACACAGATAAAGAAGCCTTAGATTATCATAATAGTAATAAATCAGGCAAGATTGAGATCAATTCATCAAAACCAATGACTTCGAAAAGAGATTTAGCCCTGGCATATTCACCAGGTGTTGCAGCACCAGTTAGAGCAATCTCAAAAAACCCTGAACTTGCATATGATTATACCACGAAAGGAAATTTAGTTGCAGTAATTAGTAATGGTTCCGCAATTTTAGGAATGGGAAATTTAGGGGCTTTAGCTTCTAAACCAGTGATGGAAGGTAAAGCTGTTTTATTTAAGAGATTTGCAGATATAGACTCGATAGACTTAGAGATTAACTCTTCCAATGCAGATGAAATAATAAATAGTATTAAAAACTTTGCACCTAGTTTTGGTGGAATTAATTTAGAAGACATCGCAGCCCCAGATTGTTTTATCATTGAAGAAAAACTAAAAAAAATTTTAGATATCCCAGTTTTTCATGATGATCAACATGGTACTGCAATTATTACGACCGCAGCATTAATCAATGCATTAGATATTAATAATAAATCTATAAAAGATATAAAAGTAGTAGTTAATGGTGCTGGAGCGTCAGCAATGGCTTGTACAAACTTATTTAAAAAAAGTGGTGTTTCACAAAAAAACATTACTATGGTTGATAGAAAAGGAGTAATTTATAAAGGTAGGGAAGAATTAAATAAGTGGAAAGCTGAACATGCAATAGAAACAAAAAATAGAACTTTAAATGATGCAATTGAAAATGCAGATGTATTTTTGGGGTTATCAGCTAAAGGTACATTGTCAAAGAATATGGTAAAAAAAATGGCAAAAGACCCTATAATTTTTGCATGTGCAAACCCTGATCCTGAAATTACTCCTGAAGAAGTTATGGAAGTTCGTGAAGATGCAATAATTGCTACTGGTAGATCTGACTATCCAAACCAAGTGAATAACTTGATTGGTTTCCCATATATATTTAGAGGTGCATTAGATGTTAGAGCAAAAACAATAAATGAAGAAATGAAGGTTGCAGCTGCTCATGCTATTGCTGCATTAGCAAGAGAATATGTGCCAGATGAAGTAGTTGCAGCTATGGGAGGTGAAAGACCTCATTATGGAAAAGAATATATTATACCTTCTACTTTTGACCCAAGATTGATAAGTGTGATTCCTGCAGCAGTAGCTGGGGCTGCTATGAAAAGTGGAGTTGCTAGAAAAGAAATAAAAGACTTTGAACTTTATAAAGAACAACTTAAACAAAGATTAGATCCCTCTGTAACAATCATGCAAGGAATCAATAATCAAATTAAAAAAAACCCAAAGAAAATTGTTTTTGCAGATGGCGAAGATGAAAATACTCTTAAAGCTGCAATAGCTTTTAAAAATAGTGGTTTAGGGATACCAGTTCTAGTAGCGAAAAAAGATACCATTAAAAAAAAATTAAAAGAAATTGGATATAGTGAAAATTTTGACATTGAAATTACTAATTCTACTGACAAACAAAAAAGAGAAAACTATGTAAATTTCTTATTTAAAAAAATGCAAAGAGAACAGGGTTTATTAGAAAGAGACTGTGATAGAATGGTAAGAAACGATAGAGTTATATGGGCATCTTGCATGGTCTCATGCGGAGATGCTGATGGAGCTGTTACGGGTAATACTAGAAGGTATGGAGCGTCGCTAGAAAAAATTTCAAAAGTAATTGAAGCTAGACCAGGTGAAATTATGTTTGGGCTTAATATGATTGTAAATAAAGGAAAAACTGTATTTGTTGGTGATACCAGTGTGCATGAATATCCAACATCAGAACAATTAGCTGAAATAGCTATATCATCTGCTAGAGTTGTAAGACTTTTTGGTTTTGATCCAAAAGTTGCATTTGTGTCTCATTCTACTTTTGGACAACCTTTAACTAGTAGAACAAAACATATTAGAAGAGCAGTTGAAATTTTGAGAGAAAAAGAGGTTGATTTCAAGTTTGATGGGGACATGCAGCCTGATGTTGCATTAAACAATGAATATAAAGAACTATATCCATTTTCAGAGATAGTTGGAAATTCAAATATATTAATCATGCCAGGTCAACATAGTGCAGCAATTTCATATAAAATGATGCGCGAACTAGGTGGAGCTAAAGTTATTGGTCCACTTTTAGTTGGGCTTGGACAACCAATTGAAATTGCACCATTAAGATCTTCTACATCAGATATTTTAAATTTAGCATCCATTGCAGCTTACTCGGCTAGCGTTATAAGTTATAATAAAAAAAATTAATTTTTTTGAATTCTTAAATCTTCAACTAGCAAAATACTTGCTATAACTTTTTCTACATCTAAAATTTGTTTGGCCTCAGCAATTACCTTATCTCTTTCTTTATCGTCAAGAGCAATACCATAAATAAAAATTTTCTTTCTATATGTATCAATCTGGTAATTTGTTGCTTTAATATTCTTATTCATAATCAATGCTGCCCTTAATTGTGAAGTGATCAGTAAATCCTTAGCTGATTGTTTAAAGTTAAAGTCCTCTTTTATTTTTATATCGTTCTTAACTGATCTAACTCCCTGGGTTTCCCATGCTAATTTAGTTAACTGAAGTTTTTCTTCTGGGTTATCCACTTTACCAGTTAAAAATATTCTACCATCAATAACTTTAGTTTTAACTTTTAAAAAATATCCTTTATCTCTAACTAATATTCTAGCTGCAAGATTTTTTTGCATTATTGAATCGTCAATCTGTGTTCCAACAGATCTTGGATCAAGAGCAACACTAACTCCTGTTCCAAAAAATCCTTTTGAACCAGTCCCAACACATCCTGACAAAAATATGCAAATGGATATAGTTATAAATATTTTATTTTTCATTTTTCAATTTTAAACAATAATCGTAAATAAGTTTTTTTGGAACATCGCTTTTCAAAACTATAAGATCAACAATATCTTTTACACTCAATTTTTTAATCATCTTTTTAATGCTTTTTTTATCTGATTCTTTTAATGATAGCGATTTTTTTTTATTTTTTATATTTTCTGAAATCACCAATGTTAACTCACCCTTTATTTCAGTGGCAAAAGGCAAAAGCTTATCAATATTAGTTCGAATGTACTCCTCATAAAATTTTGTCATCTCTCTACAAATTAAAATGTCTCTACCAGAAAAATACTTCTTTAATTCTTCAACTGACTTATTAAATTTTCTCGGTGAAATAAAAAATACTATTGAGCCCTCAAAATTTTTAAGTTTTTCAAAATCTTTTTTTATTTGATTTTTTTTATCAGGAAAAAAACCATAAAAAAAATATTTTTCACTAAAACCACTAATTGAGACAGCTGCTGAAATAGCTGACGGTCCTGGCACAGGATATATATTAATATTTTCTGACAAACATTCTTTGACAAGAATAGCACCAGGGTCTGAAATACAAGGCGTTCCAGCATCTGAAACGAGTGAAACGATAAAACTGGATTTTAATATTTCAATTATTTTTACTAAATTTTTTCTTTCGTTAAATTTATGATAGGAAATTAGTTTTGATTTTATATGGTATTTATCAAATAAGTTTCTCGATACTCTTGTATCTTCACAAAGTATATAATCAGAATTTCTAAGAACATCTAGTGCCCTAAAAGTTATATCTTGTAAATTACCTATCGGAGTTGAAATTACATACAATCCTTTTTTTATTTTATCTTTTTTTTCGTCAGAGTGTAGAATCATGAATATTTAATCGTTATAATCATATCATCAAAATGATTAAAATTTTTAAAATTATCTCAATTGTTCCATTAATATTATTGTTTAATTTACAAATCTTATTAGCAACTGAAAAAATAAAGATTGGTTTACTAGTTCCTTTAACAGGAAAAGATAGTGTTATAGGTCAATCAATAACTAAAGCTACACGACTAGCAGTAAATAAAATTAATGATAAATCAATTGAGATAATTCCTAAAGACACCAATTCTGATCCAGACAAAACATTAACTAGCGCCTTAGAACTTGAAGAATTAGGTGTAAAAATTGTTATTGGACCCGTATTCCAAAAAAATTTGAGGAAATTAGATAAATTAACTAATATTAAATTTTTATCATTAACCAATAAAATTCATAATAATTCTAAGAATGTTATTAGCACAGGAATAAATGCAAGTTCCCAATTATTAGCAATCAAGAAATTTATAAATCAAAAAGAAATTAAAAAAACTATATTTCTTACTCCTAACGTTGATTATAAAAATGAAATAAGAAAAGGAATTAAAGATTCAAAAATTAGAATATTCAAAAATTACATTTATGATTCTGAACCTACAAAACTTACAAAACAAATTGAAAAAATAACAAATTATAAAAGAAGAAAACAAAATTTAATTGATGAAATTACTAGATTAGAAAAGTCAGATGAGAAAAATAAGGAGAGATTAATTGAGAAGTTAAAAAAAAGAGATACTCTTGGATCAGTTTCTTTTGACTCATTAATTATTGCAGATTTTGAGGAAAGTTTAAAAAGTGTTACAACTTCACTTTTATATACCGATATATTACCAAAAAAAAAATATTTTATAACTTTGAACCAATGGTTTGATGAGTCCCTTTTAAAGGAAACAAGTTCTCAACCAATGTACTTTCCATCGGTAAATAAAAAAAATTATGAAGAATTTAAAAAAGAATATTTTGAAAAATTTAATCATTATCCAAATCAACTTTCTTTTCTAAGCTTTGACTTAGTAGGACTTGTGTATTACCTAGTATTACAAAATAATTTAGAAGTTAATGAAAAATTATTCATTAAGAAAAATAAATTTAAAGGTAAGATAGGAATTTTTGAAATCAAAGATAATAAGATAGACCATGTTTTAAATTTTTATAAAGTAGAAAATTCTGAATTTAAAAAAATTTTTTAATTTTTTTAAAAGCTTTAAAACGATGATCTATTTTATATTTTTTAATTGGTTTCATCTGGCTAAATGTTTTTTTGTAACCTATTGGTATAAAAATTGGATCATATCCAAAACCATTTCTTCCTTTTGGCTTAGGTGAAATAAAACCTTTTATTTTTCCAGTAACTGTAATATTTTTTTTATGATTCCAATAAATTGTTAACGCACAGACAAATTGTGCTTTAATTTTTTTTTTTTTCCACTTGGGATCCTTTTGATCAAGTTTATGGAAAACCTTTTTTATCGCTTTTTTAAAATCACTATTTTTTCCTCCCCATCTTGCAGAGTAAATACCTGGATCGTTGTTAAGAATATCAATTTCTAAACCTGAGTCATCTGCCAAACAAATCATCTTAGCTTTTTGTGAAAAAAATTTTGCTTTAATTAAAGAATTTTCCTCGAAAGTCTTTCCATCTTCTTTTGGACTTTTAAATTTGAAATCATTTGGTGAAAAAACAATTATTTCTTTAGGGAGTAAATCCTTAATTTCCTTGAGTTTTCCTTGGTTATTAGTACCAACAATTATTTTTGTAATTATTTTATTTGACATCTAGAAATAATGAAAATTCATACCATATATCATGTATGGAAAAAGAACAAAATTTAAACGAAGAAAATAAGGATAAATCTTTAGAAAATGAAAATTATTCTGAAGAAAATTCAGGTAATGATGTTGAAAATAAAAGTAAACAAGAAAAAGAGATTTCTCTAGAAGATAAAATTAAAAACTTAGAAGATAAAATTACTAGAACCTTCGCTGAAATGGAAAATCAAAGAAGAAGGTTTCAAAAAGAAAAAGAGGATGCTTTTGAATATGGTGGGTATACGTTTGCCAAAGAAGCGTTAAATTTAATTGATAACTTAGAAAGATCAAAGCAGGTTATGGAGAATGATGAAACTTTAAAAAATTCTGAAGCATTAAAAAAAATATTAGACCATTTAAGTATAATAAATAAAGATTTAATCTCAATCTTTTCTAAAAATAATATTAATCCGATAGAATCTATAAATAAAAAATTAGATCCTAATATTCATCAAGCTATGATGGAGATAGAGGATGACCAAAAAGAACCGGGTACTATCGTTCAAGAAATTCAAAAAGGCTTTATGATAAAAGAAAGACTTTTAAGACCTGCGTTGGTTGCAGTTTCAAAAAAAAGTGAAACGGACAGCAAAAAAACCAATGAAAATAAAGAAAAAATTGATGATAAATAATATTTATAGTGACTTGTACAATTTAAATTAACACATATATGAAAGTAGGTATTTAAAAAATGAGCAAAATAATTGGAATAGACTTAGGTACAACAAATTCTTGCGTAGCTATTATGGAAGGTAGCCAAGCTAAAGTATTGGAAAATGCTGAAGGTGCAAGAACTACACCCTCTGTTGTAGCTTTTAATAATGAAGGCGAAAAATTAATTGGACAACCTGCTAAAAGACAAGCAGTTACAAATCCTGAAAATACTATTTTTGCTGTTAAGAGACTGATAGGTAGAAGCTTTGAAGATCCAACTGTAAAAAAAGATATAGACGCAGCACCATTCAAAATTGTTAATTCTGATAAAGGTGATGCTTGGATAGAGGCAAAAAAAGAAAAATTCTCACCCTCACAAATCTCTGCATTCATTCTTCAAAAAATGAAAGAAACAGCAGAAAAATATTTAGGCCAAGAAGTTTCAAAAGCTGTGATAACTGTTCCGGCTTATTTTAATGATGCTCAAAGACAAGCTACAAAAGATGCTGGGAAAATTGCAGGTCTTGAGGTTCTGAGAATTATTAATGAACCAACTGCTGCATCATTAGCATATGGATTGGATAAAAAACAAAATAAAAAGATTGCCGTATATGATTTAGGGGGTGGAACTTTTGATGTTTCAATCCTTGAACTGGGCGATGGAGTATTCGAAGTAAAATCTACAAATGGAGATACGTTCTTAGGTGGAGAAGATTTTGATAACGCAGTTGTTGATTATTTAGTTACAGAATTTAAAAAAGATAATGGTATTGATCTTAAAACAGACAAATTAGCTTTACAAAGATTAAAAGAAGCAGCTGAAAAAGCTAAAATTGAATTATCATCTGCTGAACAAACAGATATTAATTTACCTTTTATAACTGCTGATAAAACCGGTCCAAAACATATTAATTTAAAAATGACTAGAGCAAAATTAGAAGCTTTAGTAGAAGATTTAATTGCTAAGACAATCCCACCTTGTAAAACAGCTCTTAAAGATGCTGGAATTACAGCTAGTGAGATTAATGAAGTAGTCATGGTTGGTGGAATGACAAGAATGCCAAAAGTGCTATCTGAGGTAAAAAACTTTTTTGGCAAAGATCCTAATAAAAGTGTTAATCCTGATGAGGTTGTTGCAATGGGTGCTGCTATACAAGCAGGTGTACTTCAAGGTGATGTGAAAGACGTATTACTTTTAGATGTTACTCCTCTTTCACTGGGTATCGAGACGCTAGGAGGTGTTTCTACAAAATTAATTGAAAAAAATACAACCATCCCAACAAAGAAAAGCCAAGTTTTTTCTACTGCAGAAGATAATCAACCCGCTGTTTCCATTAGAGTTCTTCAAGGAGAAAGGGAGATGGCAACAGACAATAAAATGCTTGGTAATTTTGAACTAGTTGGAATTGCGCCGGCTCCTAGAGGTGTGCCACAAATTGAAGTTACTTTTGACATTGACGCAAATGGTATTGTTAATGTATCGGCAAAAGACAAAGGAACTGGTAAAGAACAGAAAATTCAAATTCAAGCTTCTGGAGGTCTAAGTGAAGAAGAAATTCAAAAAATGGTTAAAGATGCAGAAGCTAATAAAGAAGCAGATAAAAAGAAAAGAGAGTCAGTTGATGCGAGAAATCAAGCTGATACTTTAATTCATTCAACAGAAAAAAATCTAAAAGAACATGGTTCAAAAATTTCTGATGCTGAAAAAAAAGCTATTGAAGACTCATCGTCTAGCCTAAAAGAAGCTCTTAAGGGGGAAGACATAGAAGATATAAAGAAAAAAACTGAGAGTTTAGTTAAAGATTCTATGAAATTAGGAGAGGCTATTTATAAATCTCAACAAAAAACTAAACCTGATACATCTAAAGATGACGGTAAAAATGATGAAGGGAAAAAAGACGATAATGTAGTTGATGCGGATTTTGAAGAAGTAAAAGACGAAAATAAAGAGAAAAGCGCTTAAGAACCAACCTACTGTTATTAGTCTAAAGTAACTTATGGCTAAAAGAGATTATTATGATGTCTTGGGTGTAAATAAAAATGCAAGTGCCGCAGAAATTAAATCAGCTTATAGAAAATTAGCCGTAAAATATCATCCAGATAAAAACCCAGGTGATAAAAAGGCCGAAGATAAGTTTAAAGAAGCCAGTGAAGCTTATGGCATACTTTCCGACACAGAAAAAAAACAAAACTATGATAATTTTGGTCATGCTGCTTTCGAGAATGGTGGTGGTGGTCGAGGGGGTTTTAGTGGTTTTAGTGGAGCAGATTTCTCAGACATATTCGAAGACTTTTTTAGTGATTTTGGTGGTTCGGGAAGAAGTAGAAAAAGATCTTCCAACAATAGAGGTTCAGATTTAAGATATGATTTATCAATATCTTTAGAAGAAGCTTACACTGGTAAAAAGCAAAATATTCAATTTTCAACTTCTGAAATATGTAATACTTGCAAAGGAAATGGTTCTAAGCCAGGGTATTCTGCGGACAGATGTACATATTGTGGAGGAAATGGAAGAGTACGTTCTAATCAAGGTTTTTTTACAGTTCAACAAACATGTCCTCAATGCTCAGGTAGTGGTGAAGAAATAACTAATCCATGTAAGGATTGTAATGGCCAAGGAAATAGACAAACCTCAAAAAAAATATCTGTAACAATTCCAAAAGGTGTGGACGATGGAACAAGAATTAGACTTGCCGGAAAAGGAGAAGCAGGTACAAGAGGAGGTGTTAGTGGAGATTTATATTTATTCATAAATGTCGAAGCACATGATCTTTTTAAAAGATCAGACGTAAATTTATTTTTTGAATTCCCAATATCTATTACAGATGCAGCGCTTGGAACAACGATTGAAATACCAACAATTGATGGTGGTAAAGCAAAAATTAAAATACCTGATGGAACACAAAATGGTAAACAATTTAGACTTAAAGGAAAAGGAATGCCATTTATGCGCAGGGGTGATTATGGTGATCTTTATGTACAAATAAAAACAGAAGTTCCAATTTATTTAAACAAAGAACAAAAAGAACTTCTTAAAAAATTTAAAGAGATTGAAAACGAAAAATCAAATCCAAGTATTAAAAAATTTTTCCAAAAAGCTAAAAACTTTTGGAAAAGTTAAACAATGGGCCTAGAGGAAATTATTCCAGCTATCGCTTTAATAGCAGTTTTGATATTAGTTTTACCAAGTTTTATTCATACAAATTCTAAATTAAATCAGATCATCAAGAACCTTTCTATTTGGGGTATAATTGTCTTGTTTCTTGTGATACTTTTAAAAATTATCTAATGAAAAAAATAAATTTAGCAATAACTGGTTGTATGGGAAGAATGGGACAACAGATTATAAAATCTGTAAAATATGATAAAAATTTTAATTTAATTTCTTTGACGGAAAGTAAAAAAATAAGAAAAAGAATAAATGGAATAATACCAGACTTAAATACTGAACAATCATTTAAAAAAGTAGATCTGATAATAGATTTCACAATTCCAAAATGTACTTTTGAGGTGTTAAAAATTGCAGCAAAACTAAAAAAAAGAATAGTAATAGGAACAACTGGATTTACTAAAAAAGAGGAAAAATTAATTAAAAAATTTTCAAAAAAAATTCCAATCCTAAAAGCCGGAAATATGAGTCTTGGTGTCAATCTTCTAATGTATTTAACAGAGATTGCATCTAGATCTTTAGGAAAAAATTTTTTAAGTAAAATTAATGAAATACACCATATACACAAGAAAGATTACCCATCAGGGACTGCTCTAATGCTAGGCAAAGGTATAGCTCAAGGAAAAAGAAAAGAGTTTTATAACATGATAGGAAAAAAGTTTTTAAATAAAAAAAAGTTTCCATATGGAAACAAAATTAATTTTAATTCAATAAGAAAAGGAGAAATTATAGGTGAACATGAGGTAAAATTTTCCAGCGGTAAAGAAATAATTTCTTTAAATCACGAGGCATTTGATAGAGCTTTATATTCTGAAGGTGCACTATCTGCTGCGAAATGGTTGATGAAAAAAAAACCAGGACTGTATTCGATGAGAAATTTTATGAATTTTGAATAATGGATGAAATTCAAAGAGCAAACACAATAGCAAAGATTCTTAACAAAACATACCCAAAAATAAATGTACCATTAAAAAGTAGAAATGTTTTTACATTATTAATCTCCGTTTTACTTTCAGCACAATGTACTGACATAAACGTAAATAATGTCACGAAGAATATTTATCCTAAGTATTATAAACCAGATCATTTTGTAAAATTAGGAAGAAAAAGAATTGAAAATTTAATTAAAAAAATAGGAATATTTAGAATAAAAGCTAAATCAATTTATAATCTCTCTAAAATATTAATTGAAAAACATAAAGGAAAAGTTCCACAAACTTTTGAAGAATTAGAAAAATTGCCTGGTGTTGGTCATAAAACTGCAAGTGTTGTCATGTCACAAGGTTTCGGTCAACCCGCATTTCCTATTGATACTCATATTCATAGATTAGCCCAAAGATGGGGTTTAACTAATGGAAAAAACGTTATCCAAACAGAAAAAGATTTAAAAAGATTATTTCCAAAAAAGAGGTGGAATAAACTACATCTTCAAATTATTTATTATGGAAGAGAGTACTGTAAAGCGAGAGATTGTTATGGAATAACTTGTAAAATTTGCACTACTTGTTATCCTAAAAGAAATAAACCTGTAAAAACCAATAAAGCTTAAAATGAAAATCTTAGGTATAGGTAACGCAATTGTTGATGTTATTTGTAAAGTTGATGAAAATTTCATTAAAAATAATGGTTTGACTAAAGGAACTATGAAACTAATTTTCAATGAAAATGAGTTTAAAAAACTACTATCTGATTTAAAAATTGAGAAAACTATTTCTGGTGGATCAGTTGCAAACTCAATTGTAGGTTTATCACAACTTTATAATAATGTTGGTTTTATTGGAAAGGTTTCTAATGACGAATTGGGGAGTAAATATGAAGAGGGCCTTAAAAATGAAAAAGTTAATTTTTTTTGTAACAAAAAAAAGGAGAAGTTACCAACTGGAACCTGTTTGATTTTAGTTACACCTGATTCCGAAAGAACGATGTGCACATTTTTAGGAATAGCAGGTAAAATAAACGAAAATGATATAAGCTTAGATTTATTAAAAAAAAGTGAAATAATTTTTTTAGAAGGATATTTGTGGGATGAAGGAGAGCCAAAGAAAGCTTTTGAAAAAGCTATTAATAATTCAAATAAAGTTGCAATGTCTCTTTCAGACCAATTCTGTGTGGAAAGACATAAAAAACATTTTTTAGATTTAGTTAAAAATAAATTAGATATAATTTTTTCTAATGAAGCTGAAATTACTGCTCTTATAGATGCAAAAAATTTTGATGAAGTTCTTTCATTTGGTAAACAAATAAAAAAGCAATTAATTGTTACCAGAGGTGAAAAAGGTGCAATTGTAATTAATGGAGATGTAATAAAAAAAGTTGATGCAAAAAAGGATATAAAAATAACTGATTTAACAGGAGCAGGAGATTTGTTTGCTAGTGGATATCTGCATGGAATTATAAATAATCTTTCTTTTGAAGATTGTTTAAAAAAAGGTACGGAAATGTCATCAAAAGTAATTCAACAGGTCGGAGCGAGACTTTAATTTTTTTTTTCTTTTAAAACTACCTTTGCCTTTTTTTGCTTTAACTATTCTTTGTTTGTATTTTGTTGTTTTTAAATCTTTAGCGATAAGATTAATTTTTTTCATTTAAATTTTATAACCCTTTTCAGTACTAAGTATAAATGTGTCATCTTTAAATGTTTCATTTATTTTTTTTCTCAATCTGTAAATATGTGTCTCTACTGTATGTGTCTCAAGACCAGATGAATAACCCCATACATCATTTTGAAATTCTTCAACAGTTTTTGGTATTTTACTATCATTTAGAAATAAAATTATATCTATCTCTTTCTCAGTTAGCTTAAGTTTAATATGGTTTTTAAAAATTATTCTAGAATTTAAATCTAATAAGTAGTCTTTAATAGATAAATTTGATTGTGAATTATATTTTTGCTTTATTAACTTAATATTAATTGTTTCAATAATTTTTTCTATTCTTAAAGGCAAATCTTCAAAAACTACGACATTGTCTTTATTAATTTTATTATTTTCAAATACAACATTTTTCTTATCTTTTACAACGATTATTGAATTTGAAATCATTTCATTCTCTTTTTTAGGATCTTTAAGATCGTTATAATTAGAAATTTTAAACTTCAATAAATGATTAACTTCATCTAGAATATTATAAAGTTCGTCAAAGTTTATTAAAACTATGGATTGTTTAACCATTAAAATATAACTTATGCTAATAAGGCTAAAAAATAAAGACACCTTAATTATTGGCGATTTCGCTTTAAAATGTGTTATCGGAGAAAATGGCATCAAATCAAAAAAAGTAGAGGGTGACAGATCTACACCAAAAGGAAAATTTACCCTTGGTAAATTATATTTTAGAAAGGATAGAGAAAATAAACCCAAAACTAAAATAAAAACAAAGTTTATAATTCCTAAAATGGGTTGGTGTGATGACCCAAAAAGTAAATATTATAACAAAGAATGTACATTAGGTAAAAATATCAAATGCGAAAAATTATATAGAAAGGATAATATCTATGATTTTTTGATACCACTAAATTATAATACAAAAAAAATAATTCCATACAAAGGAAGCGCAATTTTTATTCATCTAACAAAAAATTATAAAAAAACAAAAGGATGTATAGCACTTAAAAAAAAAGATTTTTTTATTTTATTAAAATTAATTAATAAAAGAACAAAAATAATTATATCTTAAGATCTTGGACCAAATATACTTGAGCCAATTCTTAAGAATGTAGCGTTGTTTTCAACAGCTTTTAAATAATCATTAGACATACCCATACTGATTTCTTTAAGATTTGTTTCTTTTGAAAGCTTTTTCATTTCTTTAAAGTATTTTTCTGGGTTAAGATCATTAGGAGGTAGACACATAATTCCTATTATATCTAAATCCAAATCGTTTATACATTGAGAGTAAAAATTTTGTAAAGAAGAAGCGTTTATTCCAGATTTTTGTTCCTCTTCTCCTATATTTATTTGAATAAAAATTTTGGGTTTTTTATCAAACTTTTTTTGTTCATTAGATATTTTTTTAGCAAGTTTTAAATTATCTAATGAATGAATGTAGTCAAATAATGGTAAAGCAAATTTTATTTTATTAGTTTGTAACTTACCAATCATATGTAATTTAATATTTGGGAAATCATTCTTAATTGACGTCCATTTTTCAACAGCTTCTTGCACTTTATTTTCACCAAAATGCTCATGTCCATGTTTTATTAAAGGAATTATTTTGCTGATCGGAAAAGTCTTAGAAACTGCAATAATTTTGATGTTTGAACTTTTTTTATATATTTCTTTTTCAATTGATAATAATTTATCTACTGGATTATGCATAAATTAAATGAAATTTACTACTTTATTGAAGATTTTAATAGCAAAGAAATTGAATTTTTAGATGTTAAAATTTCAATTATTTATAGAAATTATAAAAAAAAAATTAATATGAATCTATTAAGAAAAATCAAAAAAATATGTAAAAAAAAAGGAAGAAAATTTTATATTGCGAATAATGTTAAGATTGCAAAAGATCTTAATTTAGATGGTGTCTATATTCCTGCTTTTAATAAACTAAACAACTTTCAAAACTTAAACGTGAGACAAAATTTTAAATTAATTGGTTCTTGTCACAACATAGTTGAACTAAAAATAAAGGAAAATCAGGGTTGTAACGAAATTCTCATTTCACCAATTTTTAAGAATAAAAAATCTGATCGTTACCTAGATATTAGTAAATTTAATACTATAGCTCGAAATTCATCAAAAAAAATTGTGGCACTTGGAGGAATTAATAATTTAAATATTAGAAAGTTAAAATTAACGAGCGCTAAAAGTTTTTCATCTATTAATTGGATAAAAAAAAACCGGCCTAATAAAATCAGGCCGGTTTTGTAATTTTTATTCTAACTAATTAGAACGCAAAAGAAACAGCAATTTGAGTTTCCTCATATTTGTTTCCAGCAGTTCCACCAGTATTAGATGTTTCGTTCAATGAAGCTGATAAAGTCATAGCTCCCATTGTGTATGAAGCTTGGATTGATTCTAGTTCAATCTCTGCTCCAGCAGCTGTATCTGATACACCTTTTGTCTGAAGTGTAGACTCACCGTATGAAAACGACATGTCACCAGCTGTGTAAGCGATTGCCCAGAACTCAGCTTCTTTGTCAGCACCTTCAACACCAGTAGCATTTACATTGTTTTCGTAAGCTTCTTGGTATCCAACAGTTAAAGGACCATTTGAGTATTTAACATACGCAGTTGATCTAGTTGTGCCTGAACCTAAAGTTTTACCTTGTTCATCATCTAGACTTTCAAGACCACCACCAATTGATACTCCACTTTCGTGGTCAACTGTTAATGTTACTGCATCTCCACTAACTGAAGATGTTTCAACTGAACCTTTTGTTGCAGGTCCTACTCCAGAACTTGGATCGTAAGTGTATGATGCATTAATTGTTGCACCAGCTAACTCAACAGCAGGGATTCTGTAATCAACAGAACCAGAAGCAGTTGAACTACCAAAGAAAGATGGGTTATCAGGTGAATGACCATCCCATGTTTCATTGTATGCAGCAGGCATTACGTCGTCAATACCATTAGCTTTTGATCCAGCTTTGTTGTTTATGTGGAATGATCCCATTCCTCCCATACCAACAGCCATTTGTGATGATGTATTTGATAAAGCACCGTCAGTGTCTACAACCATTGTATAATCAACTGTAAAACCATTATCTAGTTCACCAGAAGCTTTAAATGTTAAGTCAGTAGCAACACCAAGACCTTTACCGTTTACGCTTTCTGCAGATGAAGGTGAATCTTGCGTTGTGAATGTAGCAACTAAGCCACCAGTCATAGCGTAATCAACAGCACTTGCAGAAGTAGCAGCAAGAGTTCCAGCTAAAGCTGTAAGTCCTACTTTTTTAAAGTTATTCATAGTACTCCTTTTGTTATTATTCATATGAATGTAAGGTTTTTAACATCTTGAGTGATTTACTTAATAAATATATTATTTTTCTAGGTTTTTTTAATAATGTGTTGTATTTTTACAACATAATTAGTCTTTTGAATTAGCCGTTTATTGAGTTAAACCACTAAATATATGCCAATTTTTAAAAATATTATTAAAACAATGTTTTTTCTAACACTGACGGTGTTATTAAGTTCTTGTGGTCCATTAAAACCCGATTGGTCTAAAACTGCTGAGCCGGATGGAAGAAAAAGAGCACAACAAAATGTTTTAGAAGGAAGAGGATTTAATTTTGGTACAGGTAAAAAAAGAGGAGGAGATTTTTTATTCGCTTCTTCAAATCCAATGTGGAGAGCATCACTTGAAATATTAGATTTTATGTCTCTTTCAAATGTCGATTATGCAGGAGGTTTAATTATTACTGACTGGTATAGTGAAGACAATCCCAACGAGGCTGTGAAAATAACAATAAGATTTTTAAGCAATGAAATTAGAGCTGATGGGCTTAAAATTGATATTCATAAAAAAATATGTTCGAATTTAAATTGTACTGTAAAAAAAATCGATAGTAATTTGACCTTTGAAATTAAAGACAAAATTTTAAGGAAAGCTGCTGTCTTTGAAAAAGAACAGAAAAAAACAGGTGTCAATAAAGTTAAAAAAAGTATTTACGAGAACAAAGACTAAAACTCTTATCAAGTAATCTAAGTGGAAAGATATAACTTTAAAATTTTAGAAAACAAATGGCAAAAATATTGGGATAAAAACAATATTTTTCATTCAAAAATTGAAAAATCAAAAAAGAAATTTTACTGTCTAGAAATGTTTCCCTACCCATCAGGAAATATTCATATGGGTCATGTAAGAAATTATACAATTGGAGACGTTCTATCTAGATACAAAAAACTTAAGGGTTATAATGTTTTACATCCAATGGGATGGGACTCTTTTGGAATGCCAGCTGAAAATGCAGCTAAATTGAACAATTTAGATCCAAAGGAATGGACAGAAAAAAATATTAAAAAAATGAAATCCCAATTAAAACAACTTGGATTATCTATTGATTGGAATAGAGAAATTTCAACTTGCTCACCAGAATATTACAAACATCAACAAGAATTTTTTTTAGAACTTTATGACAAAGGTTTGGTTTATAAAAAAGAAAATTATGTAAATTGGGACCCAGTTGATCAAACTGTTTTAGCAAATGAACAAGTAATAGATGGAAAAGGGTGGAGATCAGGGGCTATTGTTGAAAGAAAAAAATTAAAACAATGGTTTTTTAACATCTCTAAATTTTCTGAAGAACTTTTAGAAGGCTTAGATAATCTTAATGAATGGCCAAACAAAGTTAAAACAATGCAAAAAAATTGGATTGGAAAATCTTTTGGTTGTGAAATAGATTTCAAGATTGAAGGTGATTTGCCAGTGGACAAGATTAAATGTTTTACCACTAGGCCTGACACATTATTTGGATTTTCATTCCTAGCATTATCTGTTGATCATCCTATTTCAAAATTTTTTGAAAATGACGAAAAATTTAAAGAATTTAAAAAAGAATGTTCTAAATCAGGCACAACTGAAGAATCAATAGCTCGAGCAGAAAAAATTGGTTTTAAAACTAATCTTGTTGCTATTAATCCCCTAGAAAATAAAATTAAAGTTCCAGTTTACTTTGCAAATTTTGTTTTAATGGATTATGGTTTTGGTGCTGTTTTTGGTTGTCCTGGACACGATCAAAGAGATTTAGATTTTGCAAAAAAATATAATCTTAATGTATTAACAGTTGTTAAACCATTAAATGAAAATGATAATTTTAAGGTCACTAACGAGGCTTACACAGATTCTGGTGTCATTATAAATTCAAAATTTTTGAATAATTTAAAAGCCCCTGAAGAATCAATTATTAAAACTATTGAGATACTCGAAGAAAAAAAATTAGGGAAAAAAAAAATTAACTTTAGATTAAAAGATTGGGGTATTTCTAGACAAAGATATTGGGGATGCCCAATACCTATTGCTTATAATAAAAAAAAAGAAATTGTAAAAATTCCTAAAGATTTATTGCCTATAAAACTTCCAGAAAATATTGATTTAAATACCAAAGGCAATCCTCTTGACCAGCAACATAAATGGAAAAAGATTAATATTAATGGTGAAGAATGTGAACTTGAAACCGACACTCTTGATACATTTGTTGACTCCTCTTGGTATTATTTGAGATTTTGTTCACCTAAAAATAATGAATATGGGTTTGATAAAGAAGAAATAAATTATTGGATGCCAGTTGATCAATATATTGGTGGAGTTGAACACGCTATTTTACACCTGCTATATTCAAGATTTTTTTTGAGAGCATTGAATTTTAAAGAAAAGAATTTCAGCTTTAATGAACCATTTAAAGGATTATTCACCCAAGGAATGGTTTGTCATGAAACCTATAAAACTAAGAATAATCACTGGGTCAGTCCAAATGAAGTAGCTACAGAAAATGGTAAAGACTATTTTTTAAGAAGTAAACCAAATGAAAAAATAATAGTTGGGCCATCTGAATCTATGTCTAAATCAAAAAAAAACACTATTGATCCTGAGGAGATGATTGAAAATTATGGAGCAGACTCGGTACGTCTTTTTATATTATCAGATAGTCCTCCAGAAAAAGATGTAATGTGGTCTGAACAAGGAATGCTTGCAGCTTATAAGTTTTTACAAAAATTTTGGCTACTTCATAACAACATTAAAAATGAAATAGAAGCAAATAATATTAATAAAAATTTTCAAAAAGAAGTATCTGACTCTTTAATTGAATTTACAAATGCTTTAATTGAAAAAATCACCAAAAATTTAGAAAATTTTCACTACAATGTGATTATAGCCAACTTTTATGAAACTTATAATTTTATTTCCAAAATTAAGCTTAACGAAATTAAAAATACTACGTTACTTGAAAATTACGTAAAAATTTTAAAAGTAATGTCACCAGTCATCCCTCATTTAATTTCTGAGTGTCTAGAGCAACTCAATGAAAAAAATATTTACGAATGGCCAACGATTGACAAAAAGCACATTGTTAAGAAGACGATTAAAATAGTTTTTCAAATAAATGGTAAAAAAAGAGATATTATTCAATTTAATGGTGAAACAATAGAAGAAAAGGAAATTTTAGATAAGATAAAATCTGATAAAAACTATGACAAATTTTTAATAAATAAAAAAATAATAAAAACTATTTATGTTAAAGATAGACTAATAAATTTAATAATTAAATGAAAAAAATATTTTATCTTATTTGCTTTTTATTATTAATTGGATGTAATGGATATAAACCAATATTTTCAAAGAAAAATGTCAATTATTTTATAGCTGATATAGACATTATAAAAAATAATAAAATTTCAAGAGATATTAAGAAAAAACTTCAAGCCTATAAAAATGAAGATTACAGAAAAAAAGCCTACTTTCTAAAAATAAATTCTGAAAAAAATAATTTAATAGTTTCTAAAGACTCTAAAGGAAATCCAAAAATTTATAAGATGGTCGTAAAAGTTGATATAGACATTATTGAAAAAGAGAAGAGACATTACTTTAATATTGATAGACCTGTAAGTACAATTAAATTAGAAGAAAGCTTTAGTTACAATAATCAATCTAATAAATTTGATCTTAATAGATATAAAAAGAATATTGAAGAAAATTTAACAAATAAAATTTACGAAAAAATAATTTTAAAACTTCAAATTATGTAATGATTATAAAAAACTTTGAAATAAATAAAATTAATTTAAAAAATAATAAATTTTTTCTTTTATATGGAGAAAACCAAGGACACAAAAACGATATTATTAATAAAATCTTTAAAAAATTTTTTTTAAATAATACCTACCAATATGATGAAAATGAAATTTTGAATAATCAAGAAAATTTCTTTAATGAAATTTTGGCAAAATCTTTTTTTGAAAATGAAAAATTGATAATAATTCATAGAACAACTGATAAAATAAAAAATATAATCGAGGAAATAGTTGAAAAAGGAATAGATGATATAATTTTGGTTCTAAATTCAAATATCTTAGAGAAAAAATCAAAGCTTAGAAAATTTTTTGAAGAAAATAAAAAAACAATTTGTATTGCATTTTATGAAGATAATTTTCAAACTCTTTCAAAAATAGTACATTCTTTTTTTAGAGATAACAAAATATCAATATCACAGGAGTCGTTAAATTTATTAGTAGAAAGATCTATGGGAGATAGACAAAATTTAAAAAATGAATTGTCAAAGATCAACAGTTTCATAGTCAATAAAAAAAAAATAAGTATTGATGAAATTATTAAATTAACAAACCTAGCAGAAAATTATGACATATCTAAATTGATTGATAATTGCCTTGCGAAAAATAAGAATAAAACAATAAATATTTTAAATGAAAACAAACATTCTTTAGAGGATTGTATTTTCATAATTAGAACATTTTTAAATAAGTCTAAAAGGCTTCTTAAGTTATGTGAAGAATTAGATAAGAAAAAAAATATAGACCAAGCAATATTGTCATATAAACCTCCAATATTTTGGAAGGAGAAAGAAATAATAAAAAAACAATTGGAAAATTGGAATTATAAAGAAACTGAGAATTTAATTTTTAAATTAAATGAAATTGAATTGTTAATTAAAAAAAATTCTCAAAATTCCCTTAATATTTTATCAAATTTTATTTTAGAACAAGTCTCTGAGACTAGTAATTAGTCTTAATTATTTCAATAATTTTATTTAGTTGATCATTGTCTTTATACTCAAAAACAATTGAACCACTATTATCTTTTTTATTTTTAATAAAAACATTTAAACCTATTTTTTCAGAAATAGATAATTCTAGAGCTCTTAAATTTGGATCTCTTGAGTCTTTTAAGAACTTATTTTTCTTCTTAAATATTTTGACAAAACTTTCCGTTTGTCTGACTGAAAGTTTCTTTTCTAGAACTTTTTTTGCTACAAACGAAGCATTTTCAAGCCCTACTAGAACTCTAGCATGCCCCGAAGATAATTTTTTATGTTTAATTAAATCTAATATATCTTCCGGCAGACTTAAAAGTCTTAAACAATTTGTAATATGGCTACGACTTTTTCCTATAAATTTAGCAACTTTTTCTTGATCATAAGAAAAATCTTTAATTAATCTTTGATATCCTTGAGCTTCTTCAATAGGATTTAAATCATGTCTCTGTACATTCTCCACTATTGCGAATTCTAAAGATTTCAAATCATCAGCCTCGGTAATTACAACAGGTACTTTATGAAGACCAGCCTTTTGTGCAGCCAACCACCTTCTTTCTCCTGCTATTATTTCATATTTTGATCTTGAGTCCTTGGATAGTCGAACAATAATTGGTTGAATAATACCTCTTTCTTTTATTGAATTTGTGAGTTCTTCCAGACTTTCATCATCGAAAGATTTTCTTGGTTGATATTTATTGGGTGAAAGTTCACTTATAGATAATTTACTTGTATCAAAATCTTTCTTTGTTTCACCTATTAAGGAAGATAAACCTCTTCCAAGACCCTTTTTAATTTTACTAGAATCCATTATGCAGCACTCCCTATTTCGGTTTCTTGGTTTATAAATTCATCGGTAAAGCTAAAGTAAGATTTACTGCCCGGGCAGGTTTTGTCATAAATTAAAACGGGCATACCATGTGAAGGGGCCTCTGAAAGTCTTACGTTTCTTGGTATTACTGTTTCATAAACTTTATCTTTAAAATAATCTCTTGCTTCTTTTTCAACTTGTGCAGATAGTTTATTTCTTTTATCGTACATAGTTAACAATATGCCTCTGATATCTAAACTTGGATTTAAATTGACTTTTATCCTTTCGATTGTTTTCATTAGCTGAGTTAAGCCCTCTAAAGCAAAGAATTCAGTTTGAAGTGGTACTAGTAATGCGTTAGAACTTACAAGTGCCATAACGGTTAGTAGGCTTAAAGAGGGTGGACAGTCTATTAAAACATAATCGTAAAATGCTTCGTTTTCATTGAAATATGTGCTTAATCTAGCCTTTAATATAAAGGCTCTTTTTTCATCCCCGGCAGTTTCGACCTCCAATCCAGATAAATCAACATTTGAAGTTATAATATCAAGATTGTTAAAGTTTGTTTTTTTAATTATATCTGAAATATGTTTTGAACCATTTAGAGCTCCATATATAGTTTCTTCGGAATTAGTTATATTTGAGAGACCTAGACCTGTTGTGGCGTTACCTTGTGGATCTAAGTCGATAACCAATATTTTTTTGTTTTGTTTTGAAAGTCCCGCTGCAAGATTTATTACTGTTGTTGTTTTACCTACACCACCTTTTTGATTTATTACAGAAATAACTTTCATGTTAATTTTTTAATTTTTTCAATATTTAAAAAAAAAGAATTACTTGAGGTTAAGCTTTCTTTTTTAACAAATTCCATTTTCCAATTTTTTTGTGTTATGTTTAAAATTTTTTTTCCATTAGTACCCATAAATAGAATAATGTTTTTATATTTCCTAAAATTATTATTTATTAAGTCCAATAAAATGGGTAATGGTTTAAATGCTCTAGAAACTATTGTTCCAGTTTTTAAATTTTTTAATTTAAAAATATCTTTTTGGATTATTTCTGTATTTAAATTAAGTTTTTTAGATACAAGCTTTAAAAATTCACTTTTGCGAAAACTTTTTTCAATTAAAACAAATTTCATATCTTTTTTAATATTTTTGAGCATTATTGCGAGAACTATTCCTGGAAATCCACCCCCAGATCCTAAATCATAGGTTGTATTGTAATTTAAATTAACAAAATCAACGATTTGCGATGAATCCATTATGTGCCTTGTTCTTATCATCTCTTTATTAGCATTTTTTTTACTAATAATATTTATTTTTCTATTCTCATCTAATATTAACGATATATATTGCTCAAAATCTATACAAGTTTCACGTGAAACATTGAGATCCTTTATCAATTGGTAATTTTTTAACAAATCTTCGTGCATTAAGCTGTATTAAGCTTAATAGACTTTCTTTTAACATGTGACAACAAAATATATACGGCTGCTGGCGTAATTCCATCAATTCTTAGGGCTTGACCTAATGTTTTTGGTCTAATTTGTTTGAATTTTGATTTAACTTCGTTAGATAAGCCTGAAAATTGGTCATAATTAATATTTTCAGGTATTTTTAAATTTTCATCTCTCTTAAAAGCCAATATATCAGCTTTTTGCTTTTTTAAATATCCCCTATAATGAGAATTAATTTCAATCTGCTCATCTATTTCTGCTCCATAATCCCTTATTTCAGGCCAAATATTTCTAATTTTACCCATATCTACGCCTTTTTGACTTAAAATTTCATCAGCTGATCTTAAAACCCCATCTTTTGCAATTTTTATGTTAAATTTATCAGCTTTAGTTGGTGATATACTTAAATTTACCATTTGAATTGATATTTTTCCTAATTTGGTAAACTTATCCTCAAATATAAGCTTTCGAGTATTTGAAATTAAACCAATATTAATACCTTTTTCTGTTAGTCTTAAATCAGCATTGTCAGCTCTCAAACTAAGTCTGTATTCAGCTCTGGAAGTAAACATTCTATAAGGCTCTGCTACTCCTTTTGTCACCAAGTCATCTATCATAACGCCAATATAAGCATCAGATCTATCTAAAATAAATGGTTCTTGTTTTTTAATTGCTAAGGCTGCATTTATACCAGCTATAAGACCCTGTGCTGCTGCTTCTTCATACCCAGTTGTACCGTTTATTTGACCAGCTAAATACAAATTTTTAATTTTTTTTGTCTCAAGAGTAAGAAATAGCTCTCTGGGATCAACATAATCATATTCAATAGCATATCCTGGCCTAATTATTTTTACGTTTTCTAAACCATTGATATTATTAAGTATTTCCTTTTGCACAACTTCAGGTAGTGAAGTAGATATCCCATTAGGATATATAGTGTTGTCATTTAAACCTTCTGGCTCCAAAAATATTTGATGTCTAGTCTTTTCTGAAAACTTAACTATTTTGTCTTCTATTGATGGACAATACCTCGGCCCGATACCTTCAATACTGCCTGAGTACATCGCACTTTTAGATAAATTTTTTTCTATAATTTTATGTACCTTTTCATTCGTATAAGTCATTGAACATGATACTTGATCATTCAAATTTTTTTTTGTTAAAAAAGAAAAAAAATAAGGTTCTCTATCTGCTAATTGTTTTTCTAAATTTACAAAGTTGATAGTACGTGCGTCTAATCTTGGAGGAGTTCCTGTTTTTAATCTACCCATTTTAAATTTATGTTTGACTAATTGTTCACTCAAACCAGTAGAAGGTTTTTCATTATATCTGCCTGCGGGAGTTTGTTCGTTACCTATATGAATCAAACCATTTAAAAAAGTCCCAGTAGTAAGTATTAACTTGTTACAAATTACTTTATTCCCTTTATATGTTTTAAAGCCACTTATTATGTTATTTTTAAAAACAAACTCAATAACAGGATCAGAAAAAATGCTTAAATTACAGTAGTTTACAAGTTTTTCTTGCATAAATTTTCGGTATAATGATCTATCAGATTGTGTTCGAGGACCTCTCACAGCGGGACCTCGACTTCTATTTAGCAACCTAAATTGAATACCAGACTTATCTGCTATCTCTCCCATAACACCGTCTAGTGCATCGATTTCACGAACTAAATGACCTTTACCTAAGCCTCCTATTGCTGGGTTGCACGACATTTCACCAATAGTATTTTTATTGTGAGTAAATAATGCTGTGTTAACACCAAGGCGAGCTGATGCTGCTGCCGCTTCACACCCTGCGTGCCCACCGCCGATTACAACCACATCAAATGATAAATCTTTTTTCATGTAATGAATTTATATTTGATTAAAATATTTACAAGATGTGTGTTTTTTATCTTAAAAAAGCCTTATTTATCAATGATTTTTCTTTTAAATCTCTTAAAAAAGCAGGAAAATTGATATTATTTACCTATACAAAAATCGTTGAAAATACTACCTAATATCTCCTCTACATCAACTTTTCCAACAATCATACCTAAATGTCTTGTCGCCAACCTTAAATCCTCAGCTGATTTATCAAAATCTTCTTTATCATTTTTCTCTAAAAAATTTTTTAAATAATTAACACAACTGATTAAATGTTGTCTGTGTCTTTCTCTAGTGATTAAAGTGTCTTCTTCTAATTTAAATTTATTTTTTAAATTATTTTTAATTTTTAAAATTAGTTTATCCAAATTTAAATTTTTTTTTAATGAAATTAAAACATGATCTAACTTAATAATTTCTGGACTCAATTCTTTTTTTAATAAATCTGACTTATTAAGTACCAAAATCGCATCATTTTTTAATAAATCCTTCAAAAACCCTTTTAAATCAACATTTTTAGCATCTACTATTACTAATTTTAAATCAGCATTTTCAGCTTTTTTTAAAGATAAATTAATACCTTTTTTTTCTATTTCATCCTTTGCGTCGCGTATACCAGCTGTATCTGAAATAATCACCGGATATCCATCGATATTTAAATGTGTTTCAACGACATCTCTTGTTGTGCCTGCTATTTCTGACACTATTGCTACTTCTCTTTTAGATAGACTATTTATTAATGTAGATTTTCCAGCATTTGCTGGACCGACTATTGCAATTTTGAACCCCTCTCGAATTATTTCACCAACTTTTTGATCATCTAATATTTTTTTTATTTCATTTAAGACTTCGGTAGAATTCTTTCTAATTAATTTGATATTTGCTTCTGGCAATTCTTCCTCTGGAAAATCAATTTTAGCCTCCACAAAGGATAAAATTTTTAATAATTTTTCTCTTAGTTCATTAAATTTTTTTGCAGATCTTCCTTTCATCATTTTGGAAGCTTGTACTCTCTGCATTTCTGTTTCTGCAGAAATTAAATCGGCTATACTTTCAGCTTTTAATAAATTAATTTTACCATTTTGAAACGCCATTTTTGTAAATTCTCCTGGCTCTGCTAAACGACAGTTTTCTACTTTCGATATTTCATTATGGACGGCACTCACAACAGCTTTACCTCCGTGAACATGAATTTCAGCCATATCTTCTCCTGTATAACTTTGTGGCCCCGGAAACCAAAGAATTATGCTTTCGTCAATCAGCTCAGAAGTGTTGATATTGTTTATTTTTCTAAGGGTTGCCACTCTTGGTTGGGGTAATTCTTTATTTGTTAATAATTCAATCACTTTTTTTGTTTTTTTTCCAGACACCCTAATAACAGCTATTCCAGAAACTCCAGATCCAGTCGATAATGCATAAATTGTCATATATAGAGCATATAAATAGTTTATTTTAATTAAAATAAAACTAAATTAAATATAGTATTTTGTATATTAATCTTATTATTAAAAAATCAAATAAATATGGAAAATATAGATTATCTTAAACAAAAAGCTACAATACTTATCAATCTTTATAATGTTAAAAAATATGAAGAATTAATTGATAAAGGAATTCCACTTATTAAAAAATTTCCAGATCAAGTCGTTTTTTATAATGCAGTCTCATTAGCATACAATCAACTTAAAAAATTTGATGAAGCAAAAAATCTTTTAAAAAGATGTCTTAAACAAAATCCAAATAATATATTTGTCATAAATAATTTAGGATTAGTGTTATCTACTTCGGGAGAGGATATAGAGGCAGAAAAATATTTTAAGGAAGCTCTAAAATTAAAACCAGATTATATTGATTCTCTCGTTAATCTAGGTAATTTGAAAATGAGACAAAACAAAAGCCAAGAAGCTAAAGAACTTTATTTAACAGCTCTTAAAATAAATAAGGATCTTGAGGCAATTAATATTTCATTAGCCCATTGTTATAGCCAAATTGGTGATTTTACAGAGGCTGAAAAAATTTATTTAAAAATTTTAGAAAATAATCCTAATAATACTTCAGCAGACAAATCTTTAAGCCAAATACATAAATACAAAAGTAAAGATGATATGCATCTAAAATCTTTAGAAAAAAAAATTAATAATATTTCTAACGAATCTAATTTAGCACAATTAAATTTTTCATTGGGTAAAGCTTATGAGGATATTAAGGAATATCAAAAAGCATTTAATTGTTATAAAAGTGGAAATGATATTTTAAGTAAGGTTAAAAAATATGACATTGAAAAAGATAAGAAGTTATTTCAAAATCTAAAAAATTTATTTGACTTAAATCAAATAGACAATTTAAGTGATGCAACACGAAAAATAATTTTTATAGTTGGAATGCCTAGATCTGGAACAACCTTAGTAGAACAAATTCTCTCATCCCATGATAAAGTTTATGGAGCAGGGGAGCTTTCTTTTTTATCACAAACTATCGATAAAAATATTCTAAAACCTAATTTAAAAAGAATAAAAAAAGACGAATTAAATAAAATACAAAAAGATTATATTTCAAAATTAAGTTTTTTTGATTACAATCAGGAATATATAATTGACAAAGCCCCGTTAAATTTTAGATGGATAGGATTTATTATAAAAGCTTTTCCTAATTCAAAAATTATACATTGTAAACGAGACCCTATGGATATTTGCTGGTCTAATTTTAAAAATACTTTTAGTTCAAGTCTTCAAGATTATAGTTATAATTTTAAATCCTTATCATCATATTATAAATTATATGATGAATTAATGGATTTTTGGAACAAAGAGTTTAAAGAAAATATCTTTGAATTAAAATACGAAAATCTAGTGAATAATTTAGAAGATGAAACAAAAAAACTGCTTAAATTTTGTGAATTAAATTGGGATAAAAATTGTCTTGAATTTCATAAAAATAAAAAGACAGTTTCAACAGCTAGTGTAGCCCAAGTAAGAGAGCCAATCTATAATACATCTGTAAAAAAATGGGAAAAATTTTCAAATCAACTTGAAAATCTCAAAAAAGAACTTCAATCTTAAACCGGTTTATTCATCGAATTAAAAAATTCTGAATTATTTTTAGTATCTTTTAATTTTGAATTAATAAACTCAATTGCATCCATTGTGCCCATAGGAGCAATAATTCTTCTAAGAACATTCATTTTTTGTAAATCATCCTTATTAAATAATAATTCTTCTCTTCTTGTTCCTGATTTAGTTATATCAATTGCTGGATAAATTCTTTTATCTGCAATTTTTCTATCAAGTACAGTCTCACTATTACCAGTGCCTTTAAATTCTTCGAAAATTACTTCATCCATCCTGCTTCCAGTATCTATTAAAGCAGTTGAAATAATTGTTAGTGAGCCGCCCTCTTCAATATTTCTTGCTGCACCAAAAAATCTTTTTGGTCTTTGTAAAGCGTTCGCATCTACACCACCAGTTAAAACCTTACCAGAGCTAGGAATAACAGCGTTATAAGCTCTGCCTAATCTTGTTATTGAGTCTAAAAGTATAACAACATCCTTTTTATGTTCTGTAAGTCTTTTTGCTTTTTCAATTACCATTTCCGCAACAGCAACGTGTCTTTGAGCTGGTTCATCGAAAGTTGAGCTTATTACCTCTCCTTTGACTGTTCTTTGCATATCAGTGACTTCTTCGGGTCTCTCGTCGATTAATAAAACAATCAGATAACATTCTGGATAATTCTTAGCAATTGAATTTGCTATACTTTGTAAAATCATTGTTTTTCCTGCCTTTGGAGGAGAAATAATTATTGATCTTTGTCCTTTTCCAATTGGACTTACCAAATCAATTAAACGTGGAGTAAGGTCTTGTTTTTTCTCTATTTTAATAGTTTCAACTTCCATAACTAATTGTTTATCAGGATAAAGAGGAGTTAAGTTATCAAAGGCTATCTTATGACGAGCCTTTTCTGGGTCTTCAAAATTTATTTTACTAACTTGTAATAAAGCAAAATATCTCTCACCTTCTTTAGGCGCTCTCACAGGTCCTTCAACTGTGTCTCCAGTTCTTAAACCAAATTTTCTTATTTGACTGGGACTTACATAAATATCATCAGGACCTGGTAAATAATTTGACTCCATAGCTCTTAGAAATCCAAAGCCATCTTGAAGTAATTGTAATACACCTGCTCCAGTAATTTCCTCTTTTTCTGCAACTTTTTTTAATATTGCAAATAAAATTTCTTGTTTTCTTAATGTACTCGCATTTTCTATTCCTAATTTTTCAGCTTGTGCGATCAACTGTTCCGAGGATTTCAATTTTAGTTCTTGAATGTTCATGATTTTTATATTAAGGAATTTAAGATAGTTTTAATATATATACTCATTTTAAAAATTCAACCTTAGAGTGGTTTAAATACTACAATAAAAACTATTAAAATTAGCAATAATGTAGGTATTTCGTTCAAATATCTATAAAATTTAGATGATTTTTTATTATCATCTAATGAAAACTTTTTTAAAAGATAGCCCAAATAAAAGTGATATAAAGTTAATAAAACAACCAATAATAATTTCATTTTTAACCAAAAATTACTTAATTGAGCAAAACCAATTTCGGATATTAGTAACAAACCAAATATCCAGCTTAAAGTCATTGCTGGCATCATTATAAAAAAAAATAATTTTCTCTCCATTGTTTTAAATACAGAAGTGATTATTTCATTTTTATTTTCTGAGTGATATACAAATATTCTAGGTAGATATAGTAAACCAGCCATCCAAGAAATTACTGCTATTAAATGAAGAGACTTAAAAAGAAGATATAAATTCATTTATAAAATAGCTTTTTCAATAAGTTTTCTTAGTAAAATTATATGATCATCATTATCATTCAGGCAAGGAATCATATCAAAATTTTCACCACCGGAATCCATAAAGCTTTCCTTTCCCTGAATTAAAATTTCTTCTAAGGTTTCAACACAATCTGATGCAAAGCCAGGACATATGATTAAAATATTTTTTTTTCCTTCCTTGGGTAAATTTTCTAATGTTTTATCTGTATAAGGTTTTAGCCATTCATCTGGACCAAATCTAGATTGAAATGTAGTTTTAATTTCAATTAATTTAAATTTTTCACTAATAAGCCGAGTTGTTTTATGACAATAACAGTGATAGGGATCTCCTTTATCAAAATATTTTTTTGGTACTCCATGATAAGAAGCTATTATTAAATCTGGTTTCCAGCTTATTTTTTTTAATTTTTCATTTATAGAATTAACTAAAGCATCAATATAAAGCGGATTTGACTCGTAATGAGGAATAATTTTTAAAGATGGTTGCCATCTCATTTTCATTAATGTTCTATATACTTCATCACATACTGTTGCAGTAGTTGGTGCTGCATATTGAGGGTATAATGGAAGTATAACTAAATTCTCACATCCTTGATTGTGTAATTTGCTGATTTTATCTCTAATACTCGGATTCCCATATCTCATTGCGAAATCTACAATTACATCATCATTGGATATTTGCTTTGAAAGTTTTTCACTCTGTTTTTTTGTATAGTATAAAAGAGGAGAAATGTTTTCTTCTTTCATCCAAATTTCTTTATAAGCCTTTGCGGTTTTAGAAGGCCTAAAGGTTAGAATAAATAAATTTAAAATAATTTGCCAAATAAGTGGGTTCACTTCAATGACTCTTTTGTCAGATAAGAATTCTTTTAAATATTTTCTAATATCAAACCAACTGGTTGAGTCAGGAGTTCCCAAGTTAATTATTAATACACCTGTCTTGCCAAATTTTACTTTTGGATGATCATTTATCATTTATATGACCTAACAATATTTACTAATTCTTCCACCATATCAGTATTAGTTTCTGGTAAAATTCCATGCCCTAAATTAAAAACGTAGGGATGGTTTTTAAATAATTCTAAATATTTGATAGTTTCTTTTTTTAAATTTTCTTTATTTGTTAACAACACTTTAGGATCTAGACCTCCTTGAATTGGAATATTTATTTTATTTAATAAATATTTAGGATTAATATTATAATCTATACTTATCATGTCTGGATTAACAACGTTACAAAAATCTACATAATTAATAATTTGTCTTGGAAAACAAACTACTGGTACATTTAAACTTTTCACATATTCTACAAGAGAAATTGTTGGTTTATAAATAAATCTTTCTAAATCCTTTGATAATAGTCCTGCCCAACTATCAAAAATTTGAATTACTGTTGCGCCAGCTTTAATTTGATTTTTGATATGAAGTTTAATGAATTTATCTAAAACAATTAAAATTTTTTCTATTAAATCTTCATCCTTAAAAAACAGATTGTTCAATCCATTTTTTGGTGAAATTTTATTAATCATGTAAACTAATAAAGTCCAGGGAGCTCCCACAAAACCAATAATATCTCTATTGTTTAAATCTTTATTATTTTTAAGATTCTTTATTAGTTCATAAATTGGAGATAATTTTTTAACAAAGGTTTCTTCATTAATTTTTAATATATCATTAATATTCAAGGCACCTAGTTGCGGTCCAAAATCTTTTTTAAACTCTACTTTCTGTCCCATTCCATATGGAATCATTAATATATCTGAAAAAATTATTGCAGCATCAAAACCATACCTTCTAATAGGTTGAAGAGTGATTTCGGTTGAAATTGTTGAATCTAAACATAGTTTTATAAAATCTGGATTCTTTTTCCTAATCTCTCTAAATTCAGGTAAATATCTACCAGCCTGCCTCATTATCCAAATGGGTATATTATTTGATTTATTTTCCTTAATTACTTTTCTAATTGGTGTCATAATAATTAATAAATATTTAATTATAGTATTAGTAATATAATATGTGAATAACGGTGATTATTTGTTTTTCACATTTTTTTCACTAATTACTAACAAATACTACTTAATCTTATCCTATAATATTGCTTAAATTGAAGCTCTATTTATATTTATTAGATAAAATGTATATTATTAGTAAACATGTTTGTTTATGTTGATAAAAAAACACTTTTACAAAAAGAAAATAAAATAATTTAAAATGCTAAACTTATTAAAATTAATACACAACTATTAACATTTTATTCATGACCAATACATATAATATATATCTAATATCCGATTCTACTGGAGAAACTTTGGATAGAGTTTTTTTAGCTATCAAAGCACAGTTTAAAAATATAAACTATAAAATAAACTCATTTTTTTTTACTAGAACAGAGAACCAAATATTAAAAATATTAGATACAGCTTCAAAAAAAGAAAATTCTATAATTCTATATACAATTGTAGATAATAATTTGGCTAAGTTTCTTGCAAATCAAAGTGATGAAAAAAAAATTCCATGTTTTGGAGTTTTAGGAAATTTAATATTGAGTTTCTCTAAATTGTTAAATCAAAAAGCTTCGCACATACCAAGTGGTCAGCATGCATTAAACGAGGAATATTATGAAAGAATCGAGGCAATTCAATTTACGATGAATCATGATGACGGTAACCTAATTAACGAAATACATAAATCAGATTTAATTTTATTAGGAGTTAGCAGAACAAGCAAAACCCCAACATCAATTTATTTAGCAAATAGAGGATTTAAAACATCTAACATTCCATTAGTAAATGAAAAATCTATACCGGATATTTTAAAAAAAGATCCTAAATTATCCTGTGTAATTGGTCTAACATCAGAAGCCGAAAGGTTGGTGGAAATTAGAAAAAATAGAATGAACTCTTTGAAAGAAACTGAAAATATAAATTATACTAACATAGAAAAAATTAAAAAAGAAGTTGATGAAGCAAAGAAAACTTTTAAGAAATATAATTGGCCCACAATAGATGTTACACGCAAATCTGTTGAAGAAACTGCTGCCTCAATAATTAAAATACACGAAATATATAAAAATGAAAAAAAATGATCTAATTCTTGCTTCTAAAAGTAATGTGAGAAAGAAAATATTGATCAAAAATGGTATTAGAGTAAGTGTTAAACCTTCAAATATCAATGAAGACGATATCAAAGAAAGCTTATTGAGAGAAAATGCAACTCCAGAATTAATATCAAAAAATTTAGCAGAACTTAAAGCAAATAAAATAAGTAAGCTAAATTCTAATATACTAGTTTTAGGTGCTGATAGCGTTATAGATCTAGAAGGAAAAATAATTTCAAAGCCACTTAATAGAATTAAAGCTTTAGAAATATTAGAGGATTTAAATGGAAAAACACATAATCTTATAAGCTCGGTTTGTATTTCTTTAAACGGGTCAATGATTTGGAATTATACTGATAAAGCTCTTTTAACTATGAAACAATTTTCGACTAAAGATTTGCAAAAATATTTATCAAAAATATCAGATGAAAATCTTTACGCTTACAATGTGTATCAAATTGAGGGGGAAGGAAAAACGTTATTTTCTAAAATCGAAGGAGATGAAAATACAATTATGGGGCTGCCTGTTAAAAAAATTAAAGAATATTTAAATAGTTATAAATAATTAATAAAGGTTTTAAAAAAATGAAAAAGTACTTGATTATTGGAAATCCAGTTAAGCATTCCCTTTCACCAACAATTCATAACCTGTGGTTTAAAAGAAACAAGATTGATGCAATGTATGAAAAATCTTTGATTGAAGAAAATGAAATCTCTAATGTTGTAAAAAATTTAAGGTTAGGAAAAATAGATGGAATGAATGTAACTGTACCATTTAAAAAAAAAGTAATCTCTTTTTTAGATGAACTAACACCTTTGGCCAAGGAAGCGAATTCAGTAAATACTGTTTTTAAAAAAAATAATAAAATTATAGGTGATAACACTGACATACCTGGATTTCAGTTAGCGCTTAAAAAAATAAATTTTCCTGTAAAAAATAAAAAAGCATTAATTTTAGGTGCCGGAGGTGTAGCACCGTCGTTGATTATAGCTCTTAAACAACTTGGTATATCTAATATATTATTAACCAATAGAACTAAAGAAAAAGCTTTAGAATTAAAAAAAGAGTTCGATACATTGGAAATTATTGATTGGGGAACATTGCCCACTGATTGTGATTTAATTATAAATGGAACTAGCTTAGGTTTAAATTCAACAGATAAAATTGATTTAGATTTTAGTAAAATTAAAAATAAAATATTGTTTTATGATGTCATATATAAACCCAATCAAACACAATTTTTAAAAGATGCAAAAAAAAATGACAATAATATTGAAAATGGTTTGATGATGTTTTTATATCAAGCACAACTAGCTTTTAAAATTTGGAACAATATTTTACCCGAAATCGATGAAGAAATTATAAGGATATTAAAAAAATGAAAAAAATTATAATTTTGGGAGAAATTGGATCAGGAAAAAGTTTTATAGCAAGACTTTTTGGATATCCAGTTTTCAATGCTGATTTAGAAGTATCAAAAATTTATAAATTTGATAGGTATTTTTTTAAAAAGTTAAAAAAAAAATTTCCTAATTTTTTCAAAAAATTTCCAATAAAAAAAAAAGAAATAATTTTGATGTTATTAAAAAATAAATGGAATTTAAAGAAGTTATCAAAAACTATCCATCCTTTAGTAAGAAAAAAAATGAACCTTTTTTTAAAAAAGAATAAACTTAAAAAAATAGTTGTATTAGATATTCCATTGTATTTAGAAAATAAACTTGAAAAAAAAAATGACATATTCGTTTTCGTAGATGCAAAAAAAAATACAATTTCTACTAGATTAAAAAAAAGAAAGAATTTTAATCACAAGATTTATAGTTTTTTAAAAAAGATTCAAAAAAGTACAAAATTCAAGAAAAAAAAATCTACTTACATTATTAAAAATGATTTCAAAAAAAATTCTGCTAAAAGAGAAGTTAAGAATATTTTAAAAAAAATTTTATAATGAAAGAAATTGTTTTAGACACTGAAACTACTGGACTATCGGTAAAAGAAGGACATAGAATCGTTGAAATTGGCTGTATAGAGCTAGAAGATTTAGTGCCAACTAAAAATATATTTCATTGTTATTTAAATCCTGAAAGAAAAGTTTCAGAGAAAGCACTTGAAGTACACGGTTATACTGATGAATTTTTATCATCAAAAAAAAAATTTTCAGAAGTTGTAGAAGATTTTCTAAATTTTATAAAAGGAAAAAAACTTATAATTCATAACGCTGAGTTTGATTTATCACATTTAAATAATGAATTAAGATTAATTAAAAAAAATACACTAGATAATGAAGTCATAGATACACTCAAATTAGCAAGAGAAAAATTTCCAGGTTCTCAAATTAATCTAGACTCATTGTGTAGGAGATATCGAATTGATAATTCAAGAAGAAAACAGCATACAGCTCTAATTGATTGTGAACTTCTTTCAAAGGTTTATATTAATTTGCTTGATCAAAAAGAACCAACTTTAAATTTTCAAAATTTAGAAAATGAAAATTCTAATTTTCCTTCACAAAAAATTATTTATTATAAAAAAGTAGTCAAGCCCTCAGAAAAAGAACTTGAGAGTCATAAAAATTATTTAAAGATAAATTTAAAAAAAAATTTTTTTAATTAAATTTTTCGTTATATAACTTATTAAAATCAATTTTTTTTTCAAATTTTATCCCTGGAAAACCTGAATTATGAAGTAAATTTAAAAATGCTTTTTCTAAATTTGGGTAGATTTTGTTTTGAATGTCACATAAAATAATCTTTTCTAATTCATCTTTTTCTTTGATTTTTTCATTAACTTGCACAATTGTAGCATATACAATTTCGAAATGAGATTTTTTTTCGTTAGCTTCTTTATCCTCAAATTTAAGTGTTGTATTTGTTTCTATAAGTTTATTTTTTAGAGCTCTAGAATTTATATCTATGTTAAGCTGATATTTAGAAATATTATCTTTTACAAACAAATATGTTTGTACATCAGGGGTTTCACTTGACATATCTTTAATATATTCTGCGAGAATTTTATAATTTTCTGTCATCATTATTATCATCTAAATCTTCATATTCGCCTTCTATGAAATTTTTTTTAATTGTATCTTTTTTATTATATTTATCTGAAATATTTTTGAACAGGAGCTTTCTACTAAATGGAATAATTAATAATAGACCCAAAAAATCAGTAGCAAACCCGGGTAATATCAATAGCATCGCTCCAAATGCAATAGCTGCGCCAGAAAGCATTTCATAAACTGGTATTTCATTTTTAATTAATTGAGACAACCCAGATTTTAAAGTATTAAATCCCTCATATCTTGCATACAGAATTCCCATGGTTGCTGTTATCAAAATTAAAGCAATAGTATTAAAAGCACCTATTTTTGCCCCAATTTTTATAAATAAGTATATTTCTATCAAAGGAACTCCAATAATTAAAAATAATGGCTTCATATGTTAATAGTCTAAATTGCCAGTTGAAATTAATCAACATAGTAATTACTATTTAATTATGAGTTATAGTTTAGAATACATAGATATCATCCTTCTTGCCATGATTGCTGGTTTTATCTTTTTAAGGCTTAGAGGAATATTAGGAAAACGTACAGGTTTTGATGGAAAAATCTCCCCAGCAATGGATAGAGAATTTGTGAAGACGGTAATAGACAAAAAAATTAAAAATGAAAATTTTGATCAGGTTGCGCAACAAGATTTTCTAAAAGGTGCTAAAATAGCTTATGAAACAATAATAACTGATTTTAGTGATAGTGATAATAAGTTAACAAAATGTAAAAATCTATTAAGTAAAAAAATTTATGATCAATTTATAAAAGCTTTAGATGAAAGGAAAAATAAAGGACATTACGCTCAGATTACATTTATTGGAATTAATTCTGCTATTATAAAAGAACATAAAAAAATAAATGATACTTTAGAGGTAACAGTTGATTTTGTAAGCGAAATTATTACTTGTATAAAGGATAAAGACAATAAAATTATTTCTGGAGACTCAGAAAAGATCAAAAAAGTTTATGATACTTGGATTTTTTCAAGAGATATAAAATCTAATAATCCCAATTGGATGTTAATTGATACCGTAGCTTAATTGAATAAAAAACTTTCAAACAATGATAAAAAAAATTGGGAAGAATTTATTACAGGTAAAGAAAAATTACCAAATAAAGACTCTGTAAATATTGAAAATGAAAAATTTTATCAAAAATCAATTGATCTCCATGGTTATTCTTTAGAAGAAGCTAATAAAACAATTGAAGATTTTATTAATAAGTGTTTTTCACAAAACGTTAAAAAAATTATTGTTATAACTGGCAAAGGCCTTCATTCTAATATTGAACAGAATCCTTATCTTTCAAAAGATTTTAGTATTTTGAAATATTCAGTACCAAATTTTGTGAAATCAGATCGAAAATTAATGAGCAAAATAAAAGAAATATCTAATGCAAAAATAGAAGATGGTGGTGATGGCGCTTTTTATATTTATTTAAAAAAAAACTTTAAAGAATAAATTTAGATAAGTCTGTATCTTTTACTAAATTTCCAAGATTATTTTTAATATATTCAGAATTAATAATTATTTTTTCACCAGATCGGTCAGTAGCTGTGAAGCTTATATCATCTAAAATTTTTTCTATAATTGTTTGGAGTCTTCTAGCTCCAATATTTTCTACTGTTGAGTTCACTTCTGAAGCTATATTAGCTATTGTCTCAATTCCATCTTCAGAAAACTCTAATTCAACGTTTTCCGTTTTAAGAAGTGCTATATATTGTTTTATTAAACTGTAGTCTGGTTCTTTCAAAATTCTCTTAAAATCATCACTTGTCAAAGCTTCTAGCTCAACTCTGATTGGTAATCGACCCTGAAGCTCAGGTAATAAATCTGATGGTTTCGCTAACTGAAAGGCACCAGATGCAATAAATAATATGTGATCTGTTTTAATTGGCCCATACTTTGTACTTACAGTAGTTCCTTCAATTAATGGAAGTAAATCTCTTTGGACTCCTTCTCTTGATACGTCCCCACCAACTCTGTCTGTTCTTCCAGATATTTTATCTATTTCATCTAAAAAAACTATTCCATTATTTTCTGTCGAAATTTTTGCTTTCTTAATAATCTTGTCCTGTTCTATTAATTTATCTGACTCATCATTTATCAATATTTCATGAGACTCTTTCACAGTCATTTTTTTCTTTTTTTCTTTTTGACCTCCAATTGATTTACCAATCATATCACTAATATTTATCATGCCAATATTTGCACCAGGCATACCTGGAATTTCAAAAGAAGCATTATTTCCACTATCACTAACAGCTATCTCAATTTCATTTTCATCTAAATCTCCATTTCGTAATCTCTTTCTAAAACTTTCTCTTGTAGCGAGACTTGCTTTATCTCCAACTAGGGCATCTAAGACTTTTTCTTCAGCTCTTTTTTGAGCTTCTGCATAAACTTCTTTTCTTTTTTTTACTTTTTCCATAGCAATAGCAATTTCAATTAGATCTCTTATAATTTGCTCAACATCCCTACCCACGTATCCAACTTCTGTAAATCTAGTAGCTTCTACTTTTACAAAAGGTGCTTCAGCCAACTTTGATAATCTTCTTGAAATTTCTGTTTTTCCAACCCCTGTTGGCCCGATCATTAAAATATTTTTTGGTAAAACTTCATTCTTCATTTCACCTTTTAGAGCTTGTCTTCTCCATCTGTTTCTTAATGCAATAGCTACTGCTTTTTTAGCTTTATTTTGCCCCACAACAAATCTATCTAGTTCAGAAACTATTTCTCTTGGAGATAAAGAACTTACTAACGAGCTATCTTCATTGTTATTTTTATCTTTTGGAACTAGTTTGGTTATATTTGACTTTTCCATTAAATTCTTTCAATTTTAATATTGTTATTTGTAAATACACAAATCTCAGAAGCGACTTTTATTGCTTTTGTTGCTACTTCATCTGCTTTTAAATCAGTATCTAACAAGACTTTGGCAGCTGCCAAAGCATAATTTCCTCCTGACCCAATTCCTATTGCATTCCCTTCAGGCTCTAATACATCACCTGTTCCAGAAATTATATAGCTATGATCTTTATCAGCCACTGCCATTAGTGCCTCTAATCTTCTTAAATATTTATCTGTTCGCCAATCTTTGGCAAGTTCAACAGCTGCTCTAGAAAGATTACCAGCATGTTTTTCAAGCTTTGCCTCAAGGCGTTCAAATAAAGTCAGTGCATCTGCTGTTGATCCAGCAAACCCTGCTACGACATTCCTTTTCTCAATTTTTCTTACTTTTGACGCCGTGCTTTTTATTACAGTATTTCCCATACTTACTTGACCATCTCCAGCCACAACAACATCATTATTTTTTCTTATTAATACAATAGTAGTCATACTGTATAAATGGATATTAATTTAATTTCTTCAAGTAGTGATTACTATTATTGATATACTTAAATAATCTATATATACCTTAGAAATAATATGAGCAGAAAAGGAAAAATATCAAGAAAAACAAAAGAAACTAGTATTAGTGTTGATGTTAATATTGACGGTAGAGGAAAATATAAAATTGATACTGGAATTGGATTTTTAAATCATATGCTTGAACAACTTTCAAAACATTCTTCGATTGATATGAATATTAAAGCCAAAGGAGATACACATATTGATTTACATCATACTACTGAAGATACTGGTATCGCTATTGGAGAAGCACTTAAAAAGGCTTCAAAAAAATTTATTGGAATTAGAAGATATGCACACTCAATCATACCAATGGACGAAACATTAACAAGAGTAGCTATTGATGTATCTAATCGACCTTATCTAATTTGGAAAGTAAAGCTCAAAGTTGAAAAACTTGGAGAAATGGATACAGAGTTATTTAAGGAATGGTTTCAAGCATTTTCTCAAGCCGCAGGGATTACCTTACATGTTGAAAATATCTATGGAGATAACAGTCACCATATTATAGAGTCATGTTTTAAAGGACTAGCTAGATCTTTGAGAACTGCATTGGAGATGGATCCTAGGAATAAAAAATCAATTCCTTCAACTAAAGGCTCTTTATAAGCTTAATGAATGTCACAATTGTTGACTATAAATCTGGAAATATAAGTTCAGTAATTAATTCTTTCAGAGAAGCCGCTAAAAGTAAAGTAAATATAGAAATAACCTCTGATCTAAATAAGATTAAATCAAGTGACAAGATTGTTTTACCTGGCCAGGGTTCATTTAAAAACTGCTTTGAAGCTCTTAATAATATTAATGGTATGATTGATACACTAAATGAATTTGCTGTTCACAAAAAAAAACCCCTTTTTGGAATTTGTGTAGGTCTTCAGATGTTTGCAGATTTTGGTTATGAGGAGACAGAAACAAAAGGCTTAAGTTGGATATCTGGAAAAGTTTCTAAAATTGATAATCAAAAAGGTAAATTTAAACTTCCACATATAGGGTGGAATCAAATTAATATTATTAAAGATAGTAAAATTTACAAAGGTGTTAAAAATAATTCACATATGTATTTTGTTCATAGTTATGAAATTATTCCTAAAAATAAAAACGTAATAAGTTCAACTACTAATTACTCATCAAAGATAGTAAGCTCGATAGAGAAAGAAAATATTTTTGGTACTCAATTTCATCCTGAAAAAAGTGACAAAGATGGACTAAAAATAATTGAAAATTTTATAAATTTATAAATGAAAAAAATTATAATTTTCTTGGTATTATTTATTTTCTATTTTTCCGTAGGCTTTTCAAAAGAATGGAAACAAAAAAATAAATGGAAAATTTCTTGTGGAATTGTAGATAAAGAGTCCTTGGTTATAAATGGAAAGCCAAGGATTAGATTTAATAAAAATGAGTTCAAATTAAAAAATGTTGTTTTTAAGCTTGATAAAGGCGATATTGGCAGCTGCCCGACTGACAAAAAACCTGCTTATAAGTATAATTATTCTGGAAGACAAGAGATTACACATAGATTGCCTATTGGTAAAACTATTTTTGAAACAGATATTTACATCGAGGGATCACCTCAATACAGATCGACTATTTTTCAAATTCACGATGGTAGAAACAAAGGTGCACCTCCAAGTTGGATAGGAATTGGAATGGACTGGAAGATTAAATATAAGTTTCCAAAAGGTGAATGTTCGTCAGAAAAATGTAAAATAATAAAAACTGCTTATTTAAAACCTGGAAAAAATTATAGATTTAAAGCAAGTATTGACTATAAAAAAAATTCAAAAAAATTGACAGTTTTTTATTATTTAAACAATGAGATGATTGCAAGGCACGTTGACGTACCATTGTATAAAAAAAATACAGATGGGCCATATGGTCCAAGTAAACCTTATATAAAAATTGGAATTTATAGAATCGGAGACACAGGTACAACAAGTTTTTCTTATAAAAATTTAATTATTAAAAATAAAAAAAATGATTAAAAAAATAAAATTTTGCATAGAATTGAAATGAAAATATTTCCCGCAATAGATATAAAAGATAAAAAATGTGTAAGATTAATAAAAGGAAATTTTAATAATCAGACTGATTATAAAATTTCCCCAATAGATCAAGCATCTAAATATAATGATTATGGTTTTAAAAATATTCATATTGTAGATTTGGATGGAGCATTAGCTGGAGAAACAATAAATTTAGAAATCATAAAAGAAATAATTCTAAAATTTGATTTAAAGATTGAAATTGGAGGTGGGATTAGAAATTTAAATAGTATTGAAAAATATATTGATATAGGCGTTGATAAAGTCATTTTAGGAAGTGCTGCTATAAAAGATAAAAATTTTCTTAAAGATGCATGTAAAAAATTTCCAAGTAAAATTGCACTAGGTCTTGACTCAAAAGATGGTTATTTATCAATTTCTGGTTGGAAGGAAAATTCAAATCAATTGACCTTAGACTTTCTAAAAGAGATAAATGATTACGAAGTGAGTAGACTGATTTATACTGATATAAATAGAGATGGAACTAAACAAAGTCCTAATTTTGAGGAAACAATTAAAATAGCTAATATTTCAAATTGTCCAGTGGTTATTTCTGGAGGTGTTTCTTCAATTAAAGATGTTAGAAGGGCGAAGAGTTTAACAAATATTGAGGGTATTATTGTTGGTAAAGCTATATATGATGGAGACATAAATCTTGAAGAATTAGTTAGAGAAATAGATGCTTAAAAAAAGAATTATTCCCTGTTTAGATGTAAAAAATGGAAGAGTTGTGAAAGGTATAAATTTTGTTAACTTAAAAGATGCGGGAGATCCTGTTGAGCAAGCTAAAATTTACAGTGATGGGGGAGCTGACGAAATTTGCTTTTTAGATATAACTGCTTCCAATGAAAACAGAGATACAATTTTTGATGTTGTTGAAAAAACTTCTAAAAAGTGTTTTGTTCCATTAACAGTCGGTGGTGGAGTGAGAAATGTTGAAGATATCAACAAGTTACTTAATTGTGGTGCTGATAAAGTTTCTATCAATACAGCAGCAGTACAAAATACAGAAATAATAATAGAGAGTTCTAAAAAGTTCGGTTCACAATGCATTGTTGTGGCAATCGACGCAAAATTTAATGGAAAAAAATGGGAAGTATTTACACATGGTGGAAGAAATAAAACAGGTATTGATGTTTTAGAATTTGCAAAAAAAATGGAAGAAAGTGGTGCTGGTGAATTATTAGTAACTTCAATGGATAAAGATGGGACTCAGATTGGTTACGACATTGAATTAATTTCTAAGATATCATCAAATATTAATATACCTCTTATAGCATCTGGTGGTGTTGGTAATTTAGATCATTTAGTAGATGGTATAAAATTAGGAAATGCTAGCGCTGTACTTGCTGCATCAATATTTCATTATGGAAAATATTCGATAAGAGATGCTAAGGAATATTTGGATTCAAAAGGAATACCTGTTAGATTGTAAATAATGTCTGAAATAGAGCGAGTGTTGAACGCAAAAGAAAAAAAAATAAAAAACTCTTTTTTAAGTAAAATAAATAATAAGATAAAGAGTTTTTTAAGAATAATTTTTCCAAAATTTTACGAATTTAAAGATTTTAAAAAAAAAAAGAAGACTTTTTCTGGCTGGGGTTTGACCACTGATTTTACTTGTTCGCCTTGGAATAATCTTTCCGAGCAAAATAATGTAATCTTTAATAAGATAAATAAAGATTTAATTGAAAGAGTGCAAAATAGAAAATTCTTTTTAACTCAATTTGAATATAAAGATGCAAATTATCGTAAAATATTAGAGGAATTATCTTGGAGACATTATGTTGTTTTTAACTCGGTTTTGTATGTATTAAATTTTACTGAAGAAGATCAAAAAAATATTGTTGAATGTGGAGTTTGTGATGGTTTAACCATGAACTTTGCAATGAGCTTATGTGATAAAAAAAAAATAAATTTTAAAGGTTTTATGTATGATGCTTGGACCGATTTATCTATAAAAAAAAAAGAAAATTTAAGATTTAAGTATTCTTATCTTGATATAGAAATTACAAAAAATAATTTGAAACAATTTTCAAATAACTCAATATACAACAAAGGTTTTATTCCAGAGATATTTGATACAGCTCAAAACCCCGATAAAATTAGTTGGCTGCATATTGATTTAAACTCAGAAGAGGCAACTATTTCTTCTCTTGAGTTTTTATATGAGAGAGTTGTAAATAATGGTATAATTTTGTTTGATGATTATGGAGGCTTTGAAAAAACAAGATTAAAAATTGATAATTTTTTCTCAAATAAGTCCGGGCACTTCGTAAATTTACCAACAGGACAAGGTGTTTTTTATAAAAAAAATTTAAAAAAGTTTAATGGCTAATAATGATTGAAGAATTAATTAAAATAATCCGTAATAGAAAAAAAAAACCAGTTGAAGGTTCGTATACAAATAGATTACTTAATGATAGATCATTAATTAAAGCCAAGGTTTTAGAGGAAATTAATGAACTTATTGAGTCAGTAGAAAAAGATACGAATAAAGTTCATGAAAGTGCAGATGTTCTCTACCATCTTGCAGTTTATTTAGAGGCAAATAACATCAAAATTGAGGATGTTATGAAAGAATTAGTTAAAAGGAAAAAATGAGTTACGACAATAATAATATTTTTGCAAAAATTATAAGAGGTGAAATTCCATGTAAAAAAATTTATGAAGATGATTATGTTTTATCCTTTTACGACATAAATCCCCAAAAAAAGATCCATGCTTTAGTTATACCCAAAGGAAAATATGTTGATCTTGATGATTTTTGTGAAAAAGCTTCTCCAGGTGAGATGGTGGGATTATTAAAAGGAATAAATATTGTAGCAACAAAGTTGGGAATATCAGTCAATAATGGTAAAGGTTATAGAGCATTATCAAATATTAGTGAACATGGAGGACAAGAAGTTCCCCACTTACACTTTCATTTATTTGGTGGAGAAAAAGTAGGAAAAATGGTTGAGTGAAAAGAAATATTAATAGATATTTTTTAGAGATAAGATCTCCTCAAGACTTAAAAGAAGTTAAAAAGGACTCAGAAAATTATTGCATTAATAGATTAGGCTCAAAAGATTTTCAGCTAAATAAATTTTTTTATAAGAATATTGGAAAAAAATATGAATGGTTTGATAGATTAGCTTGGAATGAAAAAAAATGGATTGATTACGTCTCAGATGAAAATGTTATAACTTATATATTAAAAAATAGTGATGATTTAGTTGGATATTTTGAATTTATCTTACACAAAAATAAAAAAGAAATAGAAATCGCATATTTTGGAATTTTAGAAGAATATTTTGGAAAAAAATTAGGTGGTTATCTATTATCTTATGCAATAAAAGAATCCTTCCATCAAGGATCAAGAAGAACATGGCTACATACTTGCAATTTAGATCATGAAAACGCTCTAAAAAATTATTTAGCAAGAGGAATGAAAATTTTTAAAACTGAGACAATTATTAGGTAATTTTAATCTCTTTCTGGAATTTTAAATAATCTGTCATCAATCTTTTGATTTATTTTTAATGATGAAATAAATGTGATACTTAAGTTTTGATAAATATCTTCAGTTTGCCAACCAATTAAATTTAAAGATTTGATGTCAAAAAAAATATTTATTTCATTATCATTCTCATTTAATTTAAAGTTTATAAATTGATTATCAATATTTCTTGCTTTCAAAATTTTAATTTTTTCAATCAAGTAATCTTTGTTTAAAATATATTCTAAGGGTGTTTTTTTTAAAGGATAAAGATAATAAGCTTTACTATTTTTAGTTTTTTTAATTACAAGTCGTTTACCATCAGAAACTAAAATTTTTTTATTAATATCATTATATTTACAATGTATTTTTTTTGGATACTTAATAAAACAGATACCATTTTCACTTTCTTCATTAATTGTCTGTTGAAATTCAAAAACTATATTGTCAATTGTTTCAAGTTTTTGGATAATTTTGTTTTTATCTACTGCTAAAGCTAATGAATTTGATAAAAAAAAAAATATAATTATAAAATATTTTAACATTAGAGAACATCTCTTTTACCAACATGATTAGCTTTACTAACTACACCTTCCGCTTCCATCATATCAATTATTCTTGCAGCTCGATTGTAACCAATTTGCAATTTTCTTTGAAGAAAAGAAGTAGAGGCTTTCCCTTCAGATCTGATAATTTCTAGAGCAGTATTATATAATTCATCTTTATCATTTTGGTTTGAGGAATTTTCGAGAGCTTCTTTTTCATCAGCAAAATTTAGAATTTCATCTACATAATCAGGTTCAGATTGTGATCTTAAAAAATTATTAATTTTCTCAATTTCCTCTTCTGTAACATAAGGAGCATGGATTCTTACTATTTTATTAGCAGATGACATATAAAGCATATCACCTTTACCAAGTAGTTGTTCAGCACCTTGTTCACCTAAAATAGTTCTACTATCTATTTTAGAAGTTACCTGAAAAGAAATTCGTGTAGGAAAATTTGCTTTAATTGTTCCAGTTATTACATCTACACTTGGTCTCTGAGTTGCCATTATTATATGAATGCCTGCTGCTCTAGCCATTTGAGACAATTTTTGAATATAATTCTCAATTTCTTTTCCAGCTACTAACATTAAATCTGACATTTCATCTACAACAACAACTATGTAGGGCATTGGAAGTTTATGTTTTGAATTGTAACCGTCTATATTTCTTACACCTTCTTTAGTCATTAAACGATATCTGCTTTCCATTTCTTTAACTACCCACCCTAAAACTGATGCAGCTTTTTTAGCCTCAGTAATAACAGGACATAATAAATGAGGAATTCCTTCATAGGTAGACAATTCTAACATTTTTGGATCAATTAAAATAAACTTACATTTATTTGGTGAATGTCTATAAAGAAGAGATAATATAATTGTGTTTATACAAACAGATTTTCCTGAGCCAGTTGTTCCAGCGATCAAAAGATGAGGCATTGAAGAAAGGTCACCAATGAGAGGTAAACCAGAAATACTTTTTCCAAGGGCTATGGGTAATCTAATTTCTTTTTTATTAAAATCGGAAGTGTTTAGGATTTCATGTAAATAGACATTTTCCCTTCTAGAGTTTGGTAATTCTATTCCTATTGTGTTTCTACCCGGTATAGTAGAAATTCTAGCAGACTCAGAGCTTGTATTTCTGGCAATATCATCTGAAAGATTAACTATTTTTGATACTTTAACACCAGCAGCTGGCTCAAACTCATTTAAAGTTACGACTGGTCCATAACTTACTTTTTTAATTTTACCATTTACACCAAAATCCAAAAGAATTTTTTCTAAAAATTCAGGGTCAGAATTTTCATCACTTTTATCTTTTATTTTTTCACTTTTCGATGGCATCTTTAGTAAATTTAAAGATGGAAGTTCAAATTTTATTTTAAAATTTTTTTCTTTATTTTCATTTTTTATAAATGGTAAGTCTTCTTGAATTAAATTTTTAATTTCTTCTTGAGGAATATATTCAT
>CACPOL010000001.1 GCA_902635545.1 uncultured Pelagibacteraceae bacterium | reverse complement strand
ATTGCTGCAACGAATAGGCCTGATGTATTAGATCCAGCGTTATTAAGACCTGGAAGATTTGATAGACAAGTTGTTGTATCAAATCCAGATATTATTGGAAGAGAGAAGATTTTAAAGGTCCATGTAAAGAAAATTAAGATGGCACCTGATGTTAATTTAAGAACTATCGCGAGGGGAACACCTGGATTTTCTGGTGCAGATCTTGCAAATTTAGTTAATGAATCAGCTTTATTGGCTGCAAGAAAAAATAAAAGAATTGTTACTGTAAGTGAGTTTGAAGAAGCTAAAGATAAAGTGATGATGGGAGCAGAAAGACGTTCTATGGTTATGACAGAGGATGAAAAAAAATTGACAGCTTATCACGAAGGAGGTCACGCTTTAGTATCTTTCAATATGCCTAGTTATGATCCGATACACAAGGCTACAATTATTCCAAGAGGACGAGCTTTGGGTATGGTTATGAATTTACCCGAGAGAGATAAACATGGACATTCAATAAAATATCTTAAAGCAAGATTAGCGGTATGTTTTGGTGGTAGAGTAGCTGAAGAGGTAATTTTTGGAAAAGATAATATATCCACTGGTGCTGGGGGAGGTAGTGGATCAGATATTAATCAAGCTACTCAACTTGCTAGAGCCATGGTCACTAAATATGGAATGAGTGAAGAAATGGGACCTGTTGAATATGGCGAAAATCAAGAGGAAGTATTTTTAGGAAGATCAGTGACACAAACACAATCAGTCTCAGAAGAAGTAGCGCAAAAAATTGATAAAGAAATAAGAAAATTAATTGATGAGGGCTACAATAAAGCTAAACAAATTTTGACAGATAAAATTGACGATTTACATAAGATAGCTAAAGCTCTTATGACTTATGAAACCTTAACTGGTGAAGAAATTGAAAATATTATAAATAAAAATATTTACCCTAAAGATAAAGAAGATTTAAAAGACGAAGAAGATAAAAAAGGATCTGCATTAGGTTCAATGGGTCTTAAACCAAAAATTGTTCAATAACAAAAAATAATGGAAAAATTATACACAAGAGTGTGTAATTTTTATTATGGGAAACAATCATCCTACCTAGTTAAAAAAAAAAAGTCATTTCCTTTAAATGGTAACAAACAGATTTCCTTTGACCAAATAGAAATTTTATCAAGAAAATCAAAAAAAAAAATTTATATAAATGACATTAATAACCTACCAAATTTCGTAAAAAAAAAAGTTAAAAAGGATTTAAAGATCATTCTTAAGAAAAAAAAAAATTTTTCTAATTTAAATTTTCAAAAAATTCCAAATATAATGGGAGTATTAAATCTTACCCCAGATAGTTTTTCAGATGGTGGTAGATATAATAAAAAAAATTTAGGCTATAAGCATGCGATTGAACTTAAAAAATATGGTGCTGATATAATAGATGTAGGAGGGGAGTCAACTCGACCTGGATCAAAAAGTATTACTGAAAAAAAAGAATGGAATAGAATAAATCAAACATTAAAAAAAATTGGAAAAAAAATGAATATTTCAGTAGACACCAGAAAATCAGTAATAATGAAAAAAAGTATAGATTTGGGTATAAATTTAATTAACGATGTTTCAGGACTAAATTTTGACAAAAATTCAATTAAAGTTTTAAAAAAAACAAAAATACCTTTTGTAATTCAACATTCTAAAGACATTCCTGAATTGATGCAAAAAAATCCAAAATATAAAAATGTTCTTTTAGATATTTATGATTTCTTTGAGCATAAAATTGATTATGTAAAAAAAAATGGAATAAAACATAATAAAATAGTTATTGATCCTGGCATAGGATTTGGAAAAACTTTGAAACATAATATGAGGCTACTTAGCAATATTTCTATTTTTCATTCATTAGGTTTTCCTATATTGCTTGGTGTTTCTAGAAAAAGTTTTATAAAAGAAATATCTGGAAATAATGATACTAAAGAAAGGTTGGGAGGAACAATAAGCTCTTCAATATTCGCATTAATGCAAGGAGTTCAAATTTTGAGAATACATAATGTAAAAGAAGTAATTCAAGGTTTAAAGGTTTTTACTAAATTTTTAAAAGATTAATGACAAAAAAATATTTTGGAACAGATGGAATAAGAGGAAAAGTTAATAGTAAAAATATTAATGGCGAAATGTTTTTTAAGTTTGGGCTGGCAGCAGGCACTTATTTTACAAATTTAAAAAAAAGCAAACAGACTGCAATTATTGCTAAAGATACTCGCTTATCAGGTTATACTCTGGAGCCTGCGTTAGTGTCAGGCTTAGCTTCAGCAGGTATGCATGTATTTACACTTGGGCCTTTGCCTACGAATGGACTTGCAATGCTTACTAAATCAATGAAGGCTAATATGGGCATAATGATTACCGCCTCCCATAATCCTTTTTCTGATAATGGTCTTAAATTATTTGGTCCAGATGGATTAAAATTATCTGATAAAATAGAAAAAAAAATAGAAAGCCTTATTGATCAAAAAATTCATAAACAATTATCTGAACCAAAACAGCTTGGAAGAGTAAAAAGATTGGAGACAGGAAATGAGAATTATATAAATATAATTAAAAAAAATTTTCCAAAAAAATTTAGTTTAAAAGGCATGAAAATAGTAATTGATTGTGCTAATGGCGCAGGATACAAGGCTGGGCCAAAGTTACTTAAATCACTTGGAGCAAAAGTAATTTCTATCGGAGATAAGCCTAATGGAATTAATATAAATCAAAACTGTGGCTCAACTTTTCCCAAAAAAATTCAAATTGCTGTAAAAAAAAACAAAGCTAATTTAGGTATTTCTCTAGATGGTGATGCTGATAGAATTATTATGTGTGATGAAAAAGGAAGAATTATTGACGGAGATCAAATAATTGCAGCTTTAGCATTACGGTGGAAAAATAAACGTATGTTAAAAGGAGGCGTTATTGGAACTTTAATGTCAAATTATGGTTTAGAAAAGTTTTTAAAATTAAAAAAGATAAAATTTATAAGAGCTAACGTTGGAGACAGATATGTAAAAGAAAAAATGCAAAAAAATAAATTTAACTTAGGAGGGGAACAATCTGGACACATTATTTTAGGTAAATTTGCAACTACGGGTGATGGGTTATTAGTTGCATTGGAAATTTTATTTGCATTAAGAAAAGGAAATAAGGCAAGTAATTATTTTAATGTTTTTAAAAAAACACCACAAATATTAGAAAATATTGATATTCAAAATGAAAATATTTTAAAAGATCATAATTTTAAGAGATCAATTAAAATTGCCAATAAACTGATAAAAGGACAGGGTCGAATGTTAGTTAGAAAGTCTGGGACAGAGGCAAAAATAAGAATTATGGGCGAAAGTAATAATTTAAAATTGTTAGAAAAATGTATTAAAATTATAAAAAAAACAATTAGATAAAATTGAAACCAAAATCAAAAGTATTAATTATTGCAGGATCTGACTCCTCAGGTGGAGCAGGAATACAAGCTGATATAAAAACAATAAGTTCGTTAGGCTCTTATGCTATGGTTGCAATAACAGCAGTTACAATTCAAAATACAACTGGTGTAAAAGGAATTATACCAATAAGTCCAAAAAAAATTTTTGATCAAATAATTTTTACTTCAAAAGATATAAAGCCTGACGCAATAAAGATAGGAATGCTTCATTCATCTGGAGTAATAAATTCTATTATAGAATCACTAAAAAGAATAAAAGTAAAAAAAATTATAATAGACCCAGTAATGGTTGCAAAGGGTGGGACAAGTCTAATAGATAATAAAGCAATTAAAATTTTAAAAAAAAAACTTTTGAAGTTCGCAACATTGATAACACCTAATATTCCTGAAGCTGAAATTTTATCTGATACAAAAATTGATAATCCTGATGATATGATATTAGCAGGGAAAAAACTGTTATCATTGGGAGCTAAAAATGCATTAATTAAAGGAGGTCATTTAGGCTCAAGATATGTAAGTGATGTTTTCGTAAGTAATTCTGAAATAAAAATTTTTAAAAATAAAAAATTTTCAACTAAAAATACACATGGAACGGGATGTACATTATCTAGTGCAATTACAACATTCTTTTCATGTGGAAAACCTTTAAAGAAATCTTGTGAGCTTGGCATTAACTATGTAAATAATGCAATAGGATCAAATCTTAATTATGGTAAAGGGCGTGGTCCAATTAATCATTTAAATTCAATAATATTAAAAAAAAAATTTAAATAATGAAAAATATTGTAGTTGTTGGTTCTCAATGGGGTGATGAAGGAAAAGGTAAAATAGTTGACTGGTTATCAGAACAAGCAGATATAATTATAAGATTTCAGGGAGGACACAACGCTGGTCATACCTTAGTAATAGATGGAGTCACTTATAAACTTAGATTGTTACCATCAGGAATTGTTAGAAAAAATAAAATTTCAATAATTGGAAATGGTGTTGTGGTAGATCCTTGGGCACTTATTGAGGAAATTGAAGAATTAAAATCTAAAGGTATTAGTATTAATAATGATAATTTTATTATATCAGAAACAGCTAATTTAATTCTTCCTTTCCATAAAGAAATGGACGAAATTAGAGAGGATGCAGCAGGCAAAGCAAAAATTGGAACTACTAGAAGAGGAATAGGCCCAGCTTATGAAGATAAAGTTGGAAGAAGATCTATTAGAGTGATGGATTTAAGATCTGAGCAAAATCTTGATAAGAGATTAGAAACTGTTCTTGTTCATCATAATGCAATTAGAAAAGGTTTAGGAAAAAATGTCTTTGAAAAAGAAAAATTAAAAAAAGAATTATTGAAAATAGCACCTGAAATTTTAAAATTTTCACAACCAGTTTGGTTAAAGTTAGATGAGTATATGAAACAAAAGAAGAAAATATTATTTGAAGGAGCCCAAGGAATATTATTAGATGTAGATCATGGGACTTATCCATTTGTTACATCATCAAATACAGTTGCATCAAGTGCAGCAACAGGTTCAGGATGTGGTCCAAATTCAATAAACTATGTTCTTGGAATTACAAAGGCTTATACAACAAGAGTCGGCGAAGGACCCTTCCCAACAGAACTTAAAGATAAGGTAGGTGAATTACTTGGAACAAGAGGTAAAGAGTTTGGAACTGTTACCAGTAGAAAAAGAAGGTGTGGATGGTTTGATGGTGTTTTAGTAAAACAATCAATAAAAATTTCAGGTATTGATGGAATTGCGTTAACAAAATTAGATGTTTTAGATGAATGTGACGAGATTAAGATGTGTATAGCATATGATTTAGATGGAAAACGAATAGACTATCTTCCTGCAACAGTTGAGGATCAACAAAAAGTAAAACCTATTTATGAAACATTTCCTGGTTGGAAAACATCTACTAATGGTATGAAGAATATTAATTCTCTTCCTTCAAATGCAAAAAAATATATCTTTGAAATTGAAAATTTTATAGGAGCTAAAATTTCGAGTATTTCAACAAGCCCAGAAAGAGAAGACACAATTTTAATTGAGAATCCTTTTGATATTTAATTAGCAGGAAGCAAATTTTTTGATTTTGCTAAATTAAGCATATTTTTTTGTAATTTTTCAAAAGCTTTATTTTCAATTTGCCTTACTCTTTCTCTACTTATCTTAAATTTTTTACTTAAATCTTCGAGAGTAATCGGATCATCGATAAGTCTTCTTGAATACAAAATCTCTTTCTCTCTTTCATTTAAAATTTTGATTGAATCTTTTAATAAATCTTTTCTATTTTCCATTTCCTCTTTTTGAGCAAACTTTAGATCATGATCTAATTCTTTATCTACAAGCCAATCCTGCCATTCATCCCCATCTTCACCTACTTGAGTATTTAATGAAAATTCTTTACCAGACAGTCTTCTATTCATAGACACGACCTCATCTTTAGCAACGTCTAATTTGTTTGCGATTTTTTCAACATGTTCAGGTTTTAAGTCTCCTTCAGATCGAGGAGCAATTTGGTTTTTTAATTTCTTTAAATTAAAAAATAATTTTTTTTGTGCTGTTGTTGTTCCAATTTTTACTAAACTCCATGATCTCAAAATATATTCTTGAATTGAAGCTTTAATCCACCACATGGCATAAGTTGCTAATCTAAAACCTTTTTCTGGTTCAAATTTTTTTACAGCTTGCATAAGACCAACATTTCCCTCAGAGATCATCTCATTTACCGGCAAACCATAACCTTTATAACCCATAGCTATTTTTGCTACCAATCTAAGATGGCTTGTAACAAGTTTTTCAGCTGACTTGATATTTCCAGTAGTTTTCCAATTCTTTGCTAGCATATATTCTTCTTCAGCATCTAGCATTGGGAATTTTTTAATTTGCTCAAGATAAGCAGACAGACCTCCCTCGTTAGAGAGTATTGGCAGATTATTGTTAAAAGTTGTATTCATTCAGACTTTATCTAATAAATTTTTGAAAAAATTCAATATATTATTTTTCAGTTTTTATCAGTAATTTTAATATATTTTCAAGCTCTTTAGGTAAAATTGAGTTAAAAAACATTTTTTTTTTTGATGATGGGTGAATAAAACCTAAAGTTTTAGCGTGGAGAAATTGTCTATCTAATTTAGAAAGTAAACTATTTAATTTACTGTCTATACCTTTAATTTTTTTATATTTTTTTTTATATTTTTTATCTCCTATAATACTATTTCCTAAATAATTCATATGAACTCTTATTTGATGTGTCCTGCCTGTTTCAAGTTTACATTCAATTAAACTAAGAGTCGGTGTTTTTTCATTCTCAAAAATTTTTATTGTTTTATAATTCGTAATTGCTCTCTTTCCTTTGATATTTGAAACTTCCATCATTTGTCTATTCTTTTTACTTCTTGTAATTAAGGTATTAATTTTTCCAGATGGAGGTCTTATTTTTCCCCAAATTAATAATTGATAAATTCTTATAATTGAGTGATTATTAAATTGTGAAGATAAGCCTTCGTGGGTTTTATTATTTTTTGCTATGACAACTAAACCTGAGGTATCCTTGTCAATTCTATGCACTATTCCGGGTCTTAATTCATCTCCTATCGTTGAAAGAGAATTCTTATTATAATTCATTAAAGCGTTAACAATTGTATTATCATAATTACCTGCACCAGGATGTATTGCAATCCCAGAGGGTTTATTAATTACAATTAAATCATCATCTTCATAAATAATATTTAATTTCATATTATAAGGTTTAAGGGAAGTTTTTTTTGGTGATGGTATTTCAAGATATATTTTATCACCTGTAATTACTTTCTTCGAAGGGCTAACTGTAATTTTATTATTTAATTTTAATTTTTTATTAAGAATTAAATTTTTAATTCTAGTTCTACTCAAAAGCTTATTTCGTTTATTAATCAAAACGTCTACTCTGAGATTATTTTCTTCTTTTTTGATAATTAAATTAATGTTTTTTTCCATAAAATATAATATTAATATTATATGCGTCTGTAGCTCAACTGGATAGAGCGCCTGACTTCGGATCAGGAGGTTCTGGGTTCAACTCCTAGCAGACGCACCAAAATTAAACCATATAATTAAATACATTATATATTGAATTTGTTATAATAACATTGTGATTTACCTTATTTTACCAGCATATAATGAAGAAAAAAATTTGATCAAAATATTTAGTAAAATTAACAATTTATCTATTGCCAATAAATTTACTGTTATTTTAGTAGATGATTGCTCAACAGACAAGACGTACTTAATTAAAAGAAAAAAGAATAGATTTAAATTGATATACAAAAAACATTCTAAGAATAAAGGATTGAGCATCACATTAGAGTCAGGATTTAATATTATAAAAAAAAGATTAAAAAAAAATGATTTAGTAGTTACAATGGATAGCGATAATACACACCCTGTAAAAATAATTCCAAATATGCTAAATAAAATGAAAAAAACTAATGCAGATATTATAATTGCTTCAAGATTTTTGGACTCCTCAAAAATTAATGGTCTAAGTATTTTTAGGGAGTATTTAAGTATTTTAGCAAAATATATTTTTTCTTTCTTGTTTCCTTACAAAAATTTGAATGAATATACATGTAACTTTAGAATTTATAAGTCTTTTTTAATAAAAGAAATAATGAAGGATAAAAATTTTTTTAAAAATGAAGATTTTAACATTGCAGTAAAGATTATTTTATATTTAATTAAAAAAGTATATAATATTAGAATTTCAGAATATCCTCTTGTTTTAAATTATCATTACAAAATCGGTTCAAGTAAAATGAAAGTTTTCAAAAATATTCTTTTAACTCTTAATTTAATTTTTTTTAAAAAATTTTAATTTTAAATTTTTGATAGATTATATGTATCGTTAATTAATGAAATTATAAAATAGCTAAAAATAAGCACATAAAACAATAAAGAATACTTGAAGTTTTTAATAATATTTTTAGACAAGAAATTTTCAGATAGTACTAGCATTGATACTAGTAGCAAAGGTTCAAAATATTTTTGAGAAGTATAGTAAGCAATTGCTGTAAAATTTACTAAAAAAATACTATAAAATAAATTTTTTTCATTTTTGTATATTATGTAACAAAATAATAAACCAAAAAAACTTGAGATAAAAAATAAGATATCATTTTTAAATAAAAACAAAGATAATTTATAAAAAAATCCTCCACCAGTTAAAAGGAAACCTTTATCATATGTAAGTATCAATATTATAAATATTATTAAAAGTATAAGAGTTTCTATAAATTTTAATTTAAAAATATATTTTTTTAAAATTAAAATATTTTTTTTATTTATTATAAAAAATAAGAAGAAGAAAAATATAATAGAAAGATTTGTAATTAAAGTGTAAGAGATATTTTTTGTAAAAGCTAATTTTGTTCCAGTAGGTGTATTTAATATTAGATAAAATCCAGGTATCGAAAATAATATGCATACTATTATTAAAGAAAAAAATTCTTCCTTTGTGATATTTTTGTAATAATGAAAAAGATAATAAAAAAATAAAACTGCGTAAGATTGAATGCAATAAGTAGCTAAACTTAAAAATAATAAATTTAACAATTTAAAATTAAATTTAGATTTTTCTAAATTTAGTAAAAAAAAATAATTTGCTACCAATAAAAATATTACAGCCGTTAAATGTGCATTAGGCCATATTGCCGATGCTCTTACGAATGGCAAAAATAATAATGAAAAACTAATTATTAAGTTATTAATTTTTTGTGATTTATAAATTTTACATAAATTTAAATATATCAAAAATGGTAATAGTAAAGAAGTTGACAAATATATAAATCTTATAACAAATATGTTTTCAAAAAAAATGTGTGGGATCGATAAAATTATATAATGAAGAGGAAAATGTCTCGTATGTAAATATGATTGATTATATATAAAATTTGAAAAATCATTTACTGCTGGATACGTTTGAAAAAAATCTAATTCGCTACCACCAGTAGAAAGATCTTCATTTAAAAATAAACCAATATATAAAGATAAAATAGGTATTAAAATTAATATTATTATTTTTGATAAATATGTATTTTTCATTTATTAGTAATATTATTCATTTAAATAATATAACTTACCAAAAATTATAAAAATGAACAAAAAATTATTTTCTATTAATCTTAATTTTGATTCTTTAGGTGAAGCATATGGTTGGCCAAATGATTTTTATGAGGATAACACATTCATTAAAGGAATTGAAAGAATTTTACGATTAAGTGAAAAATTTAATACACCAATCACTTTTTTTCTAGTTGGAAAAGATTTAGAAAATAAAAAAAACTACGATATTATTAAATCTATATCAGATAATAAGAATGTAGAAATTGCAAATCATTCATATAATCACTTGTTTAATTTTGGATCTAGAAGTGAACAAGTTATTTATGATGAAATTTATCGATCTCACGAATTGATTTATAAATGTACAGGAAAAGAGTCAAAAGGTTTTATTTCTCCAACATGGTCAGTTTCTCAAAATGTTATAAAAAGTTTGATAAAATTAAATTATGTTTATGATACTAGTTTTTTTAAATCTATTTTTTTATATCCAGCAATTTTTAAAATAGTTTACAGTCACATAATTAAAAAAAAATTCTATAAAGCATTTCAAATTATCAATCGAAGAGATTACTTAATACCATTTAAATATGAATGTAGACCTTTTTTTATAAATTCAAAAATGGAAAAAGTTACAGAGTTTAATAACGAAAGTTTACTTGAGATGCCAATGCCCTTATTAAATAATTTCAAACCACCAATATGGCATACTGCTGGATATGTTTTTGGATGGGATTATATTAGAAAAAATCTAAAAAAATTATTTGAAACTCACAATACTTTTTTCTATTTAATTCATCCAGCTGATTTTTTAGATCAAAATGACTTAGATAAAAAATATACTTTAGCTTTAGAAAGGATGGATAAGATTGACTATCAAACCAAAATAGAAAACTTAGAAAATATTTTACAATATATTAAATCTAACGATTATCATGGAACTAAGTTGATCGATATAGCGAATTTGTACTGTAAAAAATGAAAATAAATATTGTTGTAGATAATGATAAGTGTTGGAATTTAAATACTGTAAGACGTTTAATTATTCATTTAAAAAAAAAGAATATTTCAATTGATAATATTTGGGTTCTTCCAAATAAGCTCTCAAATTTTACTGATAATCAAATTTCATTTTGGTATTTAAGAATATTTGGTTTTCTAGTCTTCTTTAAGTTAGTATTGTTTTATATTTTAGTTATAATTAATAATTTTCTTATTAAAATAAAAAATTTTAATGCTTTGGGTTTAAAATATAATTTAAAAATAAAATACTTAAATTCCATAAACGATAAAATTTTTTTAGATCATTTAAAAAACAAAGAAAAAAAAATTTTTTTGTTGATTACCAATCATATCTTAAAAAAGAAAATTTTTTTTCAAAAAAAAAATATATTTATCAATAAACACTCTTCTTTACTTCCTTCTTATAAAGGTCTTATGCCATACATATGGACAAAAATTTATAATGATAAAAATGGAATTACATTTCATTTAGTAACTAACAAGATAGATAGTGGAAGAATATTATATCAAAATAAAATTAATAAAAAATTTAAATCAATGGTAGAATTTTATATTTATATATTTCAACAATTCCCCCAGGGTTTGGTAAAGGCAATTAATAATTTAGAAAAAAAGAAATTTAAAAAAAATATTTATAAAAAATCATATTATTCAATTCCTACAAAAAGAGATTTTCGAAAGTTCAAAAAAAATGGTGGAAATATAATTTTATTTTTAGATTTATTTAAGATAAGTAAGATCGTTGGATAATTTGAGATGTAATTTTATTAATTATAGTTTAATAATTCTATTAAATTATAGTTTATGAAAATATGCATTGTTCTCTCCACAAGACCTGAAATTATTAAATTATCCCCCTTAATTGAAAAACTAAAAAAAAATAGAGATAGTTTTTATTTGATTAATACAAATCAACATTCTTTAAAAAAAATGAGTAAAATTTTCTTTGATTTTTTTAAGATAAAAGGAAAGATTAAAAATATTAATCCGTCAAAAAAATCTCAAAGTGATTTTTTTTCAGATTCAGTAAGTTTAATTAGTAAAATTTTATTTGCAAATAAACCAGATTATTTAATCGTACAGGGGGACACGAATACATCTTTAGCTGGATGTGTTGCTGCTTACCTTTTTAATAGAGGTTTAAATAAGAAAGACAAAATAAAAATTGTACATATAGAATCAGGATTGAGATCATTTGATGATAGTATGCCCGAAGAGATAAATAGAAAAATAATAGATCGTTTATCAGATATTCTATTTCCACCTACAAATTTTGATTTAAATAACTTAAAAAGAGATAATTGTGTAAAAGATAAAAAAGTTTTTATAGTAGGTAACACTATTAGTGATGTTTTAAAAAAATATTTAGTATTAACAAATAAATCAAAAATTTTAAAAAAACTCAATTTAATAAAGCGAAATTTTTTTTTAGTTACCCTCCATAGACCTGAAAGTGTTGATAATAAAAAAAATCTAACAAAGTTAATCAAGGCTTTAAAAATTTTATGTGAACAATATAAGCATCCAATTATTTTTCCTATTCATCCAAGAACAAAGAATAATCTTAAAAAATTAAATCTTTCTTTCGATAAAAGAATTAAAATTATTGAACCTTTAGAATATTTAGATTTTTTGAAATTAATGAAAGATACTAGGATAATTTTAAGCGATTCAGGAGGCTTACAAGAGGAAGCATCCATTATTGGAACACCTTGTGTAACATTAAGAACAACGACTGAAAGACAAATAACAGTCATTAAAAAAGTAAATATATTAGCAGGCTATAATAAAAAAAAAATTATTTCATCAGTAAAAAAATTTTATAATAAAAGAATATCAAAAATAAAAGATTTTGGATCAGGGAATGTTACTGAAAAAATTTATAAAAAATTAAAGTTGCTAAGCAATTAATTTATGTACTTATTCTCCAATATTGATTAATGTTCCCTTTTCTCTTGCTTTATCGAAAGAATAATAAAATAAAGATATTGCTATAAAAAAATAGATTAAATTTAAATAAAAAGCTTGGATGATATTTTCATAATTTACAGATTGGTTTACTAAAATATTTCTAGCTTCTTCAAATATATAAACCAAAGGTAAAGCAAACGCTATTGATTGAAATATTTCTGGTAAAATTTCCACTGGATAATAGATACATCCAAAGGGAGCTAGTAAAAACATTGTGGACCAAGCAATATTCTCAAATGAAGGTCCAAATCTTAACAATCCTGCTGAAACTAAAAGACCTAGCGTAATTCCAAAAATGTACAAACTAAAAAATAAGAAAGCTAAAGGTGGACCAAGATCCAAAATTGAAATTCCAAAAAGAGGAGAGGTTAACAGTATCGCTGGTATAAGACCAATCATAGCTCTTATTAAAGCTGTAAAAACTAATGAAATTATTATTTCACTTATCTTTAAGGGTGCAATAAATAAATTTGTAAAATTTCTACTCCATATTTCCTCTAAGAATAACATATTAAACCCTATGCTTGTTCTAAACAAAAAGTCATAAAGTATCGCACACGATAAAATTACACCAACTGCACCGTTGTAATATGTACTATTAGTTGCAAAAAAGTTTGATATAAAACCCCACAGGGTAATTTGAATTGTCGGCCAGTAAATTAAGTCCAAGACTCTTGGAAATGATCTTGTAATTAAATAAAAGTGTCTTAGAAAAAGACCATACATTCTGTTAATGTTCATTTTTGTTCCTTACTAGTTGTAGGAAAACTTCTTCTAAGTTTTTTCTCCCATATTTTTTTATTAATTGATCAGGGGTTCCTTTATCAACTATTTTTCCATCTTTCATCATCAGTATCGATTTACACAATCTTTTTACTTCTTGCATATTGTGTGAAGCTAATAAAACACATATTTTTTTTTCCTTTTTATAATTTTCTAAAAAAGTTCTAATAAAATCACCTGTTTCTGGGTCTAGGGAGGCAGTTGGTTCATCCAACAAAAGCACTGTTGGTTCATTAATCAAAGCTTTTGCTAGACTTACTCTATTTTTTTGTCCTGATGAAAGTTCACCTGTTACTTTATCTAACAGATTATTTAATCTTAGTTTATTAGATAAATAATCTATCCTTTCGTTTAAGTTTTTAATATTATACAATTTTCCGTAGACAATTAAATTTTGCTTAACTCTTAATTTTTTTGGTAATTCAATATAAGGTGAAATAAAATTCATTTTATGCAACAGTTCATTCTTATTTTTCTCAATATCCATTCCGTTTATAAGTACTTTTCCACTAGAGGGTTTTAGAAGTCCTAATATCATACCTATTGTTGTGGTTTTTCCGCACCCATTTGGACCAAGGAGACCAATTATTTCATCATGATTAATTTTGAAGTTAATATTGTTTACTGCATTTTTGGATTTATAGAATTTTGAAAGGTTTTTCACTTCGATAGAATTATTCATAATTTTTTAGAATTTTGATGCTCTTTTTAATCTATCATTAATAGATTGTCCAATTCCGATGTTTGGAATTTTTTCAACTGCGATTGATTTGTATCCTTTTTTTTTAATTATTCTTAATAATGAATATAAGTTTTTACCTGCTTCTTTAAGATTATTTTTTTTACTTAAATAAAAATAATTTAATTTTCTTTTTTTATTTTTTTTAAGAACCAAATAAGCTTCATTTCTTTTTGGACTCTTTACATTTGTTCTCAAAGGTATTCCTGGTGAATAATGAAGTCTTGATTGACCTGGCGAATTTTTTTTTTTTGGATTAATTATTCTTTTTAGTTTTTTTCCAATAACTTTCTCTATTCTTGAAATTTCAAGACCTCCAAGTCTTAGTACTTTTGGGGCATTGGTTACATCTATTATAGTTGACTCTAATCCAATTCTAGATTTTCCTCCATCAAGCACGTAATTAATTTTTTTTCCAAAATCATCTTTAACATCTTTCGCTTCTACTGCACTTACTTTAGTTGAAATATTAGCACTTGGAGCAGCTAAAGGATAATCTATAATTTTTAGTAAATTTTTTATAATTGGATGTCTTGGAAATCTTACTGCTAGAGTCTTTTTATTATTAGTAACTAGTTTTGAAATCATTGAATTTTTTTTTAATTTTAAAACAAATGTTATTGGTCCTGGACAAAATTTTTTATGAAGTTTTAAAAAATGATTATTAATATAACAATCTTTATTTAAGTTTTTAATATTTGGATAATGCACAATTAATGGATTAGATTTAGGTCTTTTTTTAATTTTGAAAATTTTTTTTACAGCAGTGTCAGAATACGCATTTGCTGCTAAACCATAGACTGTCTCAGTAGGTACACCAATACACATATTTTTATCAAGGTATTTTTTGGCTATTTTGATATTTGATTGATTTGATTTCATGTATTAATAATTACTAATATATGAATGAAAAAAATTTTCCAGACGATAATAATACGCTGTCTTTGGAGGAATTAACCAGTGAAGCTAGTGATATTGTTGAAATATTAGAAAATGAAAAAGATTTAGTAAATTCCATAGAAAAATATCAAAGATTAATCAAACTTAATAATTTAATTGAGAAAAAATTTAGTAAAAACTCAAAAAAAATTAGTGAAGAAACTCAAAAAAAAATCAAAGAAATAGCTATTAATAAAAATGCAAAATAAACTTATTCAAATAGCAAATGATACAAATAAATTTCTTAAAAGTTTTATACAAAAACAAAAAAAAACTGATTTGATAGCTCCTATTAAATATGGTTTATTTTCTGGTGGAAAAAAAATTAGATCGAAGATTATAATAGATATCGGTCATTTATTTAATATCAATTACAAAACTTTAATTATGATTGGTTCAGCTGTGGAATGCATACACGCATACTCTTTAATTCATGACGACTTGCCATGCATGGATAATGATAAATTAAGAAGAGGCAAACCCTCAACACATTTTAAATTTGGTGAGGCAACAGCCTTATTGGCAGGCAGTTCTCTCTTAACAATGGCTTTTGAAATTTTGAGTAGTGCAAAACTAAATATAAAAAAAAAAGACAAAATAGTTTTAATTGAGGAATTAGCTAAATGTTCTGGTCATCTAGGGTTAGCTGGTGGTCAATTTTTAGACTTAAATTTTGAACATAAAAAAGTATCTCAAAAAAAAATTATTGATATGCAAATAAAAAAAACTGGTAAACTTTTCAGTTTTTGTTGTATTGCACCAGCTATCATAAAAAATAAAAAAATCTCTGAAATCAAGTCCCTTGAAAAAGTAGGTTTTAAAATCGGACTATTATTCCAGATAGCAGATGATTTAATAGATTATTCAGGATCATCTAAAATTGCAGGAAAAAAAACAAAAAAAGACAAAAAAAAAGGAAAAGCTACTCTTATAAGTTTACTGAAATATAAAAATACTATTAAATATACTAATAAAATTAAAATGGACATAGATAAAAAATTGAAAAAATACGGATCGAAGACTAAAAATATAAATGAGACAATAAGGTATATTTTGAATAGAAGTAAATGAAAAACGAGTATAAATTTTTAAATCAGATAAATTTTCCCTCAGACATTAAGAAACTTTCTGAAAAAAATCTTCAAAAATTGTCTGATGAGGTAAGATTAGAAATGATTGATGCCGTATCAAAAACTGGAGGACATCTGGGTGCTGGTCTAGGTGTAGTTGAGTTAACTGTTGCGCTTCATTACATATTTAATACTCCAAAAGATAAAATTATTTGGGATGTAGGTCATCAAACATATCCTCATAAAATTTTAACAGGTAGAAAAGACAAGATAAAAACTCTTAGGCAAGGTGGAGGGCTTTCAGGGTTTACAAAGAGATCAGAGAGTGAGTACGATCCATTTGGGGCAGCACATAGCTCAACTTCAATTTCATCAGCTTTAGGTATCGCTGAAGCTAATAAACTATCTGATAAAACTAATAATATTATTGCAGTAATTGGAGATGGTGCGATTAGCGCTGGTATGGCTTATGAGGCTATGAATAATGCTGGAGCCTCTAAAACTAAAATGATTGTTATCTTAAATGATAATGATATGTCAATAGCCAAACCCGTTGGTGCTATGAGAACCTATCTAGCTAAACTTCTTTCGGGAAAAATTTATTTTAGTTTAAGAGAGACTTTAAAATTAATCACGTCAGCTTTTTCAAAAAGGTTTAGTGCTAAAGCTGGAAAGGCTGAGGATTTTTTGAGATCTGCTATGACTGGTGGAACACTTTTTAGCTCTTTAGGATTTTATTATGTTGGCCCAATTGATGGTCATGATTTAGATGTTCTTCTTCCAATATTAAAAAATGCAAGAGACTCAAAACATGATGGTCCAATAATGATCCATGTGAAAACACAAAAAGGTAAAGGATATTCGTATGCAGAAAAAGCCAGCGATAATTATCATGGTGTCTCTAAATTTAATGTTTCTACCGGAGAGCAAATTAAAAATTCCACAAATTTACCAGCTTATACAAAAGTTTTTGCTAATACTTTGGTCAAACATGCTCAAAGAGATAGTAAAATAGTTGCTGTTACAGCTGCAATGCCAAATGGTACTGGATTAGACATTTTTGGTAAAGAATTTCCAGAGAGAACTTTCGATGTAGGTATAGCTGAACAACATGCCGTAACTTTTTCAGCAGGTTTAGCCACAGAGGGATATAAGCCTTTTGCAGCAATTTATTCAACTTTTTTACAAAGAGCATATGATCAAGTTGTCCACGATGTTGCAATACAAAGTTTACCAGTCAGATTTGCGATAGATAGAGCTGGTTTAGTTGGTGCCGACGGTCCAACTCATGCAGGCTCATTTGATATAACTTATTTATCTACTTTACCAAATTTCGTTGTGATGGCAGCTAGTGATGAGAATGAATTAGTAAAAATGATTAATACTTCAGTAGATATTAATGATAAGCCTTGTGCGTTTAGATATCCAAGAGGAACAGGAATAGGTGTTGATTTACCATCAATTGATGAAAAGATAGAAATAGGTAAAGGAAGAATAATTAAAGAGGGAAATAAAATAGCAATTCTAAGTTTTGGAACACGCCTAAAAGATTGTCTGATAGCATCAGAGAATTTAAAAAAAAAGGGAATAAATATTACTGTTATCGATTCAAGATTTTCTAAACCTTTAGATGAAAATTTAATTTGGCAAATAGCTACTGATCATGAAGGCATAATAACAATCGAAGAAGGATCTATTGGGGGTTTTGGTTCACATGTTGCTAATTTTCTTCAGGAAAAAAGTTTGTTAGATAAAGGATTAAAATTTAGAAGTATGGTTTTGCCTGATAAATTTATTGATCAAGATAAACCAGAAATGATGTATAAAATTGCTGGACTTGACTTTCAATCCATTGAGGAAAAAGTCTTAGATTTATTAAATTCGAATATTGTTTTAAAAAAACAAAAATAAAAAATTTTTAATACTTAATCACACTGGGCTTTGTTCATAAGATAATGATCTAATATTACACAATGCATCATTGCTTCTCCTATTGGCACTGCTCTTATTCCAACACATGGATCATGTCTTCCTCTAACAGAAATAGATGTGTTTTTTCCAAATTTATCAATTGTTTTTCTTGAGGAAAGAATAGAAGAGGTCGGTTTAACAGCGAATGATATAATTATATCTTGTCCAGAGGAAATGCCGCCAAGAATTCCTCCAGCATTATTTGTTTTAAAATTTGTTTTTTTTCCTTTTTGAAAAATTTCATCAGAATTTTGTTCACCAGTTAATTGAGCAGAATTCATACCAGAGCCGATATTAACTCCTTTAACTGCATTTATACTCATCATAGCTGAAGCTAAATCCATATCCAACTTACTATAGATTGGAGCACCTAAGCCAATGGGAATACCTCTGGCCCTTAATTCAATAATTGCTCCACATGAAGAACCTGATTTTCTTATACTTAATAAATATTTTTCCCAAAGTTTTACAATTGATTTATCAGGACAGAAAAAAGGGTTTTTCGAGATAAATTTTTCATCCCATTTATTTGTGTCACATCCTAATATTCCCAATTGAGATACAGCTCCAACGACTTTATATTTGCTTCCTAATTTAATTTCTAATACTTTTTTTGCAATTGCTCCAGCGGCTACCCTCGATGCTGTTTCTCTAGCAGATTGTCTTCCACCACCTCTATAATCTCTAATTCCATACTTTTTAAAATATGTATAGTCTGCATGACCAGGTCTAAATTTATTTTTAATTGTTTCATAATCTCTTGATCTCATATCTTTGTTATAGATTATCATTGAAATTGGAGTTCCAGTTGTTTTACCCTCGAATACACCTGATAATATATTTATTTTATCGTCCTCTTTTCTTTGAGTAGTAAATTTTGATTGGCCAGGTTTTCTTTTATTCAGTTCAAATTGTATGTCTTTTTCTGATATTTTTATATTGGGGGGGCACCCATCCACTACACATCCTATTGCTGCTCCATGAGACTCACCCCAAGTAGTGAAACGAAATATCTTTCCAAAAGTATTAAATGACATTAAATATATTATATAAATTATTTTGTTGAAATTATGAATGAAAAAAACTCATTAGATATAGATTTATGCTTTAAGGATTTAGAAAATCCAGTAGATTTATTTAGTGAATGGTTCAATGAAGCCAAAAAAACTGAAATTAATGATCCCAATGCTTTAGCATTGGCAACTGTTAATAAAAATGGAATTCCTTCAGTGAGAATGGTTTTACTTAAAGATTTTAGTAAAAATGGGTTTGTTTTTTACACAAATTTAAATAGTCGAAAAAGTAATGAGATAAAATCTAATCCAAACGCATCAATGTGTTTTCATTGGAAATCTTTACTTAGGCAGGTTAGGATAGTTGGAGAATTATCTAATGTTAGCGATGAAGAGGCAGATCAATATTATAATAGCAGATCATATGGAAGTAGAATAGGTGCTTGGGCTTCAAAACAAAGTAGCATTTTATCATCTAGAGAGGAATTGCTAAATTCAATTAAAGAATTTAAAAAACAATTTCCAAATGAAGACAATGTGCCAAGACCAAAACACTGGTCAGGATGGAATTTAAATCCTCAAGAAATTGAATTTTGGTTAGATGGGAAAGATAGAATTCATGAGAGATTAAAATATGTTAAGACAGAAAATAATAAGTGGGAAAGAAATCTTTTAAGCCCTTAATATGATCTTTCCAAACTAAATGATGTAAGATTTTTAAGAATTTCTTTTTCTTTTGACTCATCAAAAATACTTAGGGAGTTTGAGGCAAGGTTAATAAAATATTCCGCTTTTGTGTAGCAATCTGAAATTATATTATAATTTTTTATCATAATTAAAACTTTTTTTAGATCATCTTCATTTCTACTATCTTTATTGAAAAGTTCTTTTAGTTCGCTTTTTTCAAAAGAACTAGCTTTTTGATATAAAAGAATTATTGGTAAGGTCACTTTTCCCTCATAAAAATCATTACCTATATTTTTTCCAAAGAATTTTAATTCAGAATTGTAATCCAACGTATCGTCAGCTATTTGAAAAGTTAGACCAAGATTCTTTCCATAAAACTCTAAAGCATCTTTTATCTTACTTTCTTTAACTGCTATAATAGAACCAACTTTTGTAGCTGCCGCAAAAAGAGAAGCAGTTTTTGCAGATATAATTTTTAAGTAAGTTTCTTCGAGCATATCTATTTCTCCTTTGTGCTGTAATTGCAAAACTTCACCTTGAGAAATTTCAGCGGATGTGGATGAAAGAAGTTTTAAAATTTCTAAATTTCCATCTTCAACCATCATTTCAAAACATCTACTCAGCAAATAATCTCCAACTAATATTGATGATTGATTTCCCCAAACACTATTCAAAGTTTTTTTTCCTCTTCTAATTTCACTATTATCTATTACATCATCATGCATTAAGGTAGCTGCATGTATTAATTCAACACAAGCTGCTAAATTTACATCTCTACTTCCTTTGGAGTATCCACAAATTTTTGCTGAACCAAGCGTTAAAAGGGCTCTTAGTCTTTTTCCTCCAGTTCTTAGATGGTAACTAGTCATTTCATCAACAAGATTTACTTTACTAGTTAATTTTGATTTAATTTTTTCCTCAACAAGAACCAATTTTTCTTCGACTGAATTTTTTAGTTCGGAATATGAATTATTTATTCGTTTTTTTAGCTGAACAACTGTTCCCATCCTATTAAAGTAGTATAATTAAGATAATATTATACTTATCAATTGACGCACCTTAAACTTCAACTATAAGGAGACTTTATATTGAATTAAAAATTTTATATGCATTATTCATGTTCTCTTTTTTTAAAAAAAAAAAAATTATTCCACACATTAAACTAAGTGGTGTTATTGGTAATGTTGGTAAATTTAAACAAGGTATTGATTTTGCTGGTCAAGAAGAGATTATCAAAAAAGCATTTTCAATTAAAAAAGCTCCTGCGATAGCTATATCTATTAATTCTCCAGGTGGGTCGCCTGTCCAATCACATCTTATTCATGATTTTATTAGAGAACAAGCTAAAAAAAATAAGAAAAAAGTTATTATTTTTATGGAAGATGTGGCTGCTTCTGGTGGATATTTAATTGCATGTGCTGGTGATGAAATTTATGCAAACCAAAGTTCAATTGTTGGATCAATTGGTGTTATTTATTCTTCATTTGGTTTTAAAGATTTAATTCAAAAAATTGGTGTACAGAGAAGAATTTACACCGCCGGAAAAAATAAAAGTACACTCGACCCATTTATGGAGGAAAATAAAGATGATATAGAAAGACTCAAAAATATTCAATTGGATTTACATAAAGATTTTATTGACGTTGTTGAAAAGAGTAGATCTACAAAATTAAAAAAAGATAAAGGTATAGAACTATTCTCAGGAGAATTTTGGTCAGGAAGAAAATCTTTAGAACTTGGTTTAATTGATGGTATAGGAACAGCGGATAAAATTTTAAGAGAAAAATTTGGTAATGACGTTCATATTAAAAAATTTGAAAAATCAAAAGGTTGGTTGAGTAAAAAGATTTCTTCTAGTAATCAAATAGATCAAGTAGTTAACATTTTGGAGGAAAGGGCTATTTGGCAAAGATATGGTTTCTAAAAAAAAAACAAAACCAAAATTTAAATCTTTTCAGGAAACAATATTTAACCTTCAAAAATTTTGGAGTAATAATGGATGTGTGATATTGCAACCTTATGATATAGAAGTAGGAGCCGGAACTTTCCATCCAGCTACGACCTTGAGATCACTTGGACCAAAATCCTGGAAAACTGCATACGTACAACCTTCAAGAAGACCAACAGATGGAAGATATGGAGATAATCCAAATAGATTACAACATTATTACCAATTCCAAGTTTTAATTAAACCATCACCCAACAATATTAAAAAAATTTATTTAAAAAGTTTATCAGTAATTGGAATAGATTATAAAGAACATGATATTAGATTTGTAGAGGATGATTGGGAAAGTCCCACTTTAGGTGCAGCTGGTTTAGGCTGGGAAGTTTGGTGTGATGGAATGGAAATTACTCAATTTACTTATTTTCAACAAATGGCAGGCTTTGAATGTAAACCAGTTTCTGTTGAAATTACTTATGGCCTTGAGAGGATATGCATGTTTACCCAACAAAAAAAAAATGTATATGACCTTACTTGGAATCAAGATGGTGTGAAATATAAAGATGTATTTCACCAATCTGAAAAAGAATTTTCTATGTATAATTTTGAACATGCAAATATAGAAAATTTATTCAAAATGTTTGATATGTTTGAAATGGAGGCAAAGGCTCTTGTTGAAAAAAAAATTTCTTTACCAGCTTATGATCAATGTTTAAAAGCAAGCCATGTATTTAATATTTTAGATGCAAGAGGAGCCATTGGTGTTGCTCAAAGGGCTGGCTATATAAGTCGTATAAGAGAAATAACAAAGGCAACAGCTGAAATTTGGATCAATAGTCAAAAAGATTAATGTCAGAATTTTTTTTAGAACTTTTTACTGAAGAGATACCGGCTTCTCTTCAAAAAGAAACAAGACAATTTCTATTAAGTAATTTTACTAAATTTTTTTTTGATAATAATATTAAATTTAGAAAAAGCTCCTCATTTTCAACTCCTAATCGATTAATAATTTTATTTGAAGGATTAGAAAAAGAATTATTAATAACTTCTGTTGAAATTAAAGGGCCAAAAAGTAATGCACCAGATCAGGCAATAAATGGTTTTTTAAAGTCAAATCAAATATCAATTGATCAAATTTATAAAAAAAAAACTGATAAGGGTGAGTTTTACTTTTATAAAACTCGTCCTAAAAAGATTAAAATATTAAATTTAATTGAAAAAGAAGCTCCTAGATTATTTGATGAGATACGTTGGAAAAAATCAATGAGATGGGGCGAATTTGACCTAAAGTGGGCCAGACCGTTAAAATCAATATTAGCTATTTTTGATAATAAACCTTTGAAATTTAAATATTATCATCTTGTATCATCTAATAAAACTTTTTTAGATAAGGAATTCGAAGATAAAAAAAAATCATTTAAAAATTTTAAAACATATAAAAAATTTTTTTTAAAGTCGAAAATTATAATTGATCAAAATGAAAGAAAAGAACTTATTGAAAAGGAATTTCAAAAAATTTCTGATAAACACAAAATTTTTATTAAAAAAAATGAAAAACTTTTAGAGGAAGTAATTAATATAACTGAGCAACCATATGTACTTTTATGTGAATTTAATGAAAAATTTTTACTAATGCCAAAGGAAATTTTGATTATTACAATGCAATTTCATCAAAAATATTTTCCAACTTTTAATGACAAAGGAAATATTACAAATAAATTTTTAGTTGTAGCCAATAATAAAGATAAAAAAGGATTAATTAAATTAGGAAACGAGAGAGTGGTTGAGGCTAGATTTAATGATGCTGAATTTTTTTGGAAAAAAAATAAATCACAAAATTTAGTTAAACAGGTAACCTATTTAAAATCTATGGATTTCTTTAAGGACCTTGGTTCTTATTTTGACAAAGTTCAAAGAATGAGAAAACTTGGAGGTATGATTTCAGACGAATTATTGATTAGTAAAGATAAAGTAGAATTATCAGCTTCAATCTGTAAGGTAGATTTAATTTCAGATCTTGTAAATGAATTCCCTGAGCTTCAAGGAGTTCTAGGAGGTTATTTTGCAGAGTTCCAAGGTTTTGATAGAGATATATCATTAGCAATATCCGAACATTATTTGCCACTCGGGTTAGACTCAAAAATTCCAAAAAAACCTTTTAGTATAGCCTTATCTTTAACAGATAAAATTGATACTTTGGTTGGTTTCTTTGCAGTTAATCAAAAACCTACAAGTTCAAAAGATCCATTCGCATTAAAAAGGATGGGATTAGGAATTATTAGGATTTTAGTTGAAAATAATAAACAATTAAAAATTAAAGATTTAATTAACTATTCAAATAATTTATATAAAAATCAAAACTTAAATATCACTAATGAGTCATTACATAATGAATTGATAAACTTTTTAAATGATAGATTTAAATATTATATGAGAGAGAAAAATATACGCCATGATATTATACAAGCAAGCACAGTTATTTTTGATGTTAATCAAATGACCACGATTTATAAAAAAGCTTTTCATTTGAATAAAGTTATAAACAATGACCTAGGAAATAATATTGTATCTACATATAAAAGAGCTTCACATATTTTGGATAGCGAAATAAAAAACTTAGACTTGGAATTAGATAGTACAACTGATCCTAGTATTTTTAAAACAGACTATGAAAAGAATTTATATAAAAGAATAGTTGAAATAAGAAAATATTTTAAAGATTCTCATGATAATGAAAATTATAATCAAACACTTACTAAATTATCAGATCTGAAAAGAGAAACATTTGAGTTTTTTGACAATGTTAAAGTAAATGATAATGACCAAAATATAAAAAAAAACAGATTGGAACTTTTGCAAATGTTATGTAAAACATTTGAAAATTATATAAATTTTTCAGTAATTGAAGGAAACTAGTGAACAAATTAGTCATAAATTTTAAATCAAAAGATATTAAAAAAATTAAAAATCCAAAAAATTTTTTAGGAGGTAAGGGTGCAAATTTATCGGAGATGGGAAAAATGGGATTACCTGTACCGCCAGGTTTTACTATCTCAACAAAAGTTTGTGACTTATTTTATAAAAATAAAAAAAAACTAAATTTAAAAATAATAAATCAAATTAAACAAGAGTTAAAAATTATAGAAAAGGAAGTTAATAAAAAATTTGGAGATATCAAAAATCCGCTTTTATTGTCTGTAAGATCTGGAGCTAGAGTATCTATGCCTGGGATGATGGATACTATTTTGAATCTTGGTTTAAATGATAAGACAGTTGAGGGATTAGCAAAAAAAACATCTAATATGAGGTTTGCCAAAGATAGTTATAGACGTTTTATTCAGATGTATGCCAATGTAGTATTAGGGGTTGAAAATTTTCATTTTGAAGAGTTAATTGAGAATTACAAGCTGACAAAAGGAGTTCTTTTGGACACTGAATTAGACTCTAGTGATTGGGACGGTTTGATTAACGATTTTAAAAAGGTTGTTAAAGAAAAAACAAAAAAAAACTTCCCCCAAAATATTTATGAACAATTATTTGGTGCAATTAGTGCTGTTTTTTTATCTTGGGAAAGCAATAGAGCAAAAATTTATAGAAAAATAAATCACATACCATCAGAGTGGGGAACCGCAGTTAATGTTCAAACTATGGTTTTTGGTAATATGGGAAATGATTGTGCAACTGGAGTTGTTTTTACTAGAAATCCATCTAATGGTGTAAATGAAATCTACGGTGAATATTTAATTAATGCTCAAGGCGAAGACGTAGTTGCTGGGACAAGGACACCACAATATATAACAAAAAAATCAAGGAAAAATGCAAAAGCAAAAGAACCATCAATGGAAGAAAATATGCCAAAAATCTTTATTGAATTAAAGAAAATTTTGAAAACTTTAGAAAACCATTACAGAGAAATGCAGGACGTGGAATTTACAGTAGAAAATAAAAAATTGTGGATGCTTCAAACTAGATCTGGAAAACGAACAGCAAAATCAGCAGTAAAGATTGCTGTTGATATGGTAAAAGAAAAATTAATTTCAAAAAAAGAGGCTGTACTTAGAATTAATCCAAATTCATTAGATACCTTACTACATCCAACTTTAGATGAACAAAGTTCTATAAATGTAATTGCAAACGGACTTCCAGCATCACCGGGTGCAGCAAGTGGAAAAGTGGTTTTTTCTTCTGATGAAGCTGAGAGACTGAACAATATTATGCAAGATACGATTTTAGTAAGATTAGAAACTTCACCAGAAGATATTCATGGAATGCATGCTGCTAAAGGAATTTTAACTGCAAGAGGGGGAATGACTAGTCATGCTGCTGTTGTAGCAAGAGGAATGGGAAGACCGTGCGTGTCAGGTTCTAGTGAAATTGATATAAATTATGAAAGTAAAATTTTTAAGACATCATCAATTGAAGTAAGAGAAGGAGATGTAATAACAATTGACGGATCAACTGGTAGAATAATTTTAGGTGCAGTCCCAACAGTTAAACCTGAAATTTCAGGAGATTTTTCACAACTTATGAATTGGGCTGATAGATTTAGAAAATTAAAAGTAAGATCTAATTCGGAAACTCCGGTTGATACAAAAATAGCAAGAGATTTTGGTGCAGAAGGTATAGGCTTATGTAGAACAGAACATATGTTTTTTGATGAGGAAAGAATTTTATCAGTACGCGAGATGATTTTATCAAAAACAATCGAGGATAGAAATATAGCTTTGGAGAAACTTTTACCACATCAAAAAAAAGATTTTATAGAAATATTTAAAATCATGGGTAATTTACCTGTAACGGTTAGATTGTTAGATCCACCACTACATGAGTTTCTTCCAAAAACACAAAAGGAGATAGAAGAAGTTTCTAAAACTGTAAATTTATCGATAAAAGAAGTGAATTCAAGAATTGATGAACTTCATGAGCAAAATCCAATGTTGGGGCATAGAGGTTGTAGACTTGGAATTTCTTTTCCAGAAATATATGAAATGCAATGTAGAGCAATTTTTGAGGCATTAATTGAATTAAAAAATAAAAAAATAAAAACTGCATATCCTGAAATAATGATCCCTTTAGTTTCAACTGAAGCTGAAATACAAATAATGAAAAGTTTAGTTATTAGAGTGGCTAATCGAGTTCAAAAAGAAAATAATTTAAAGATTGATTATTTAGTTGGAACTATGATTGAATTACCTAGGGCAGCACTAAAAGCAAAAGAAATAGCTAAACATGCAGATTTTTTTAGTTTTGGTACTAATGATTTAACTCAGACGACTTTTGGAATAAGTAGAGATGATAGCGGAAAATTTTTAAATGATTATATTGAAAATAAGATATTTTTGATTGATCCCTTTGTTTCAATTGATGAAGGAGTTGAAGATTTGATTAAAATAGCAGTAGAGCGTGGAAAAAAACAAAATAAAAAAATTAAACTAGGAATCTGTGGTGAACACGGGGGTGATCCAAAAAGTATAGAATTTTGCTCAAGAACCCAATTGGATTATGTTTCTTGTTCGCCTTATAGAGTTCCAGTTGCTAGATTGGCTGCTGCTCAGGCAGAAATTCTAAAAAAAAATTAAATTTCTAACTTTAGATCAATTGCAGAGGTACTGTGAGTAATGCTGCCGATGGAAACTCTATTAACACCTGTTGAGGCAACAGATTTAATAGTTTTGATTGTTATATTGCCTGAGGCCTCAGTTTCGTAATATTTTTTTGCAAGTTTTACACCAACTTTAAGGTTTTGTATATTCATGTTATCAAATAAAACAGTATCAAATTTTAATCCGATTATTTGTTTAAGCTGCTTTAAATTGTCTACTTCAACAGTAATTTTTTTTCCTTTTTTATTTTTAATTGCAAGTGATACTAAATCTTTTATATTTGAACTAGCAATATGATTATCTTTGATTAAAAACTCATCACTTAGATTAAATCTATGATTGGTACCTCCACCTAATTTTACTGCATATTTTTGAATTACTCTTAAGTTTGGTATTGTCTTTCTTGTACAACAAATTTGGCATTTTTTACCAGCTAATTTTACAAATTGATATGTTTTTGTAGCGATGCCAGAAATATGAGATAAAAAATTTAATGCAACTCTTTCAGCAATAAGTATATTTTTTGCATCTCCTTCGATTGTAGCAATCAACGAATTCTTTTTTACTATTGACCCATCTTTTTTCTTAATTACAAATTTAATCTTGTCATCAATCAATTTGAATGCATATTTTGTAAATAATAATCCACCAATAATTGCCTTTTGATTTGAAATAAGTTTTGCTTTTATTTTTTTTTTTGCTTTGATTAAGTTTGAAGTTATATCACCTGAGGGATATAAATCCTCATTTAACGCAAGTTTGACAGTATTTTTAATAAAGTTTTTACTTAATCTAATTTCAGACACAAAGAGTTATCTACCAATAGCAACCATTTTTTCAACTGATAGTCTAGCTTTATTAATTGTTTCTTTATCCATTATAATCTCACCAGTCTCCTTTTCCAAGCAATCTAAAATTTTAGGTAAAGTAATTTTTTTCATATGAGGACAAAGGTTACAGGGCCTTATAAATTCTACATTTGGATTTTCAACTTGAATGTTGTCACTCATTGAGCATTCAGTAACCATCATCACTTTTTTTGGTTGGTTATCTCTTACATAATTTATCATACCAGATGTTGAGCCAGCAAAGTCACTTGCTCTGATAACTTCTGGTGGACATTCTGGATGTGCAATAATTTTAATACCTGGATTATTTTTTCTAATATTATTTATCTCATTCTCATTAAATTGGTCATGAACTATACAAATACCTTTCCAAGAAATAATTTCAACGTCAGTTTGTGAAGCTACATACTTAGCTAAATATTCATCAGGTAAAAAAATTACTTTTTTTACACCAAGAGATTTTACAATTTTTACTGCATTTGCAGAGGTACAACACACATCTGTTTCAGCTTTTACATCTGCTGATGTATTCACATATGAAACTACAGGAACACCTGGATATTTTTCTTTGAGCAATCTAACATCTTTACCAGTTACAGATGATGAGAGAGAGCAACCGGCTTTCATATCAGGCAATAAAACTTTTTTATTTGGACTCATTAATTTTGCTGTTTCAGCCATAAAATGAACTCCAGCCATTACAATAATATCAGCTGAAGTTTTGGCCGCTTCTACTGCAAGCGCTAAAGAGTCAGCTGAAAAATCTGCAATACCATGATAAATTTCTGGTGTTTGATAGTTGTGCGCAAGAATAACAGCGTTTTTTTCTTTTTTTAATTTATTAATTTTGTGGATATAAGGAGCATGTATCGACCATTCAATCTCAGGCATCACCTTGGATATTTTTTTATAGATTGGGTCAGTAGCTTTTTTAACTTCTTGACTAAATTCCATAACCAAATTTATCAATTTGAAACCTACTTGTCATTGATTTAATGTGGGGCATATTTGCGGCTATGCTGAAATTGGTAGACAGGCACGGTTGAGGGCCGTGTGGACTTAGTCCATGAGAGTTCGAGTCTCTCTAGCCGCACCAAAATCAAATTTTAAGCCATTCTGGTATTAAGATTTTAAAAGTTCCGTTAATACATTTATAAGTTTTTTTTTTATTGAAATTTTTATCTAGGAATTTTATCAATGCAAAAGGATACTCATTATTAATCACTATTTTTCCAATTTCTATATCATTATTATAAATCTTTTCATCTTCATTAAGTACCCCGTCAATTATCTTTATTGGCAACAACCTTTTTGTAAGTTTATTTTTTAATTTTATTCTGGCTGTATTTTCTTGACCAACATAACATCCCTTTTTAAAATCTATTCCATTCAATTCTTCAAAATTACACTCAATTCCAAACAATTTATTTTTTAATTTATTTAAATTTTTTGGAACAATACCAAGCATATGGCTTTGGTTGTAATAATTTTCAATTTTATCATTTTTTAAATTTAATTTTTTTAATGATAAATAAAGTTTTTCTAAATTTATAATAAGTCTAGCTCCTAATTTTTTATTCCTTGGGTCTAAAATAATAGGATCCTCTCTATATTTGATGGTAAAACCTAGAATATCTTTAGATCCTTCAAATGATAAATATTTTTCATATCCAAAACTTGCAATCACAAATTCGTTACTAAGATTGAGAATTTCAACTTTTGATCTAATTTTGTAAAGATTAAGTTGTTTAAATATTTCTTCTGATTGGTTTTTTTCACAATCAATAAAATATCCCGATTTATGTTTTACAACTATGAACTCGTATAAAAACTTTCCTTGTGGAGATAAAAGAGAGGCAAAACAACTTGAGTTGTTTGTTACTTTATCAATATCATTACTTATAAGATTTTGTAAGAAATCTTTAGCATCTGAGCCATTTACATAAAGTATTGCTCTGTCTTCAAGTATATATACGCTGTTATTCATATATTCATAATTGCTTAGTTATAATTTTTAATATAATTACTTTTTTGATAAATGTTAGATCTAATAATTAAAAATGGACAATGTTATATCAATGGAGAATTAAAAACTGTTGATTTAGCTATTAATGATGGAAAAATTCTTAACATAGGTAAAATTTCTAACGGGGCAAAGAATATAATTGATGCAAAAGACCTTTTAGTTTTGCCAGGATGTATAGATACTCAAACTCACTTTAGGGAACCAGGTTCAACTGATACTGAAGACCTTCACTCTGGAAGTCGTGCCGCCATTGCAGGAGGAATCACAGCTGTATTTGAAATGCCAAATACCAATCCTCCAACTTCAACAAAAAAAGAATTTCAAAAAAAATTGAATCTTGCAAAAAAAAGAATGTATTGCAATTATGCTTTTTATTTTGGAGCAACAGCTGACAATGCAAATGAATTGGCAGATTTGAAAGATTTAGAGGGTTGTTGTGGGATCAAGCTTTTTGCTGGTTCATCAACAGGGAATCTTTTAGTTGCTGATGAAAAAGATATTGAAACTGTATTTCAAAATAGTTCTAAAGTGGTTGCAGTTCACTCAGAAGATGAAGAAATTCTTAATCTTAATAAGAAACTGGTAAAAGATGGAGATGTTCATTCTCATCCTATTTGGAGAAGTGAGGAGTGTGCGATTTCTTCCACAAGAAGAATAGTAAAAATTGCTGAACGCTATAACAAGAGAGCACATGTTCTACATATTACAACAAAACAAGAAATAGATTTTTTATCACAACATAAAGGTAATATTACCTTTGAGATAACGCCTCAGCATTTAACAATTTATGCACCGGACTGTTATGATAAACTTGGAACCTATGCACAAATGAATCCACCTATCAGGGATAAATCTCATTATGATAGATTGTGGTATGCAGTTAAAAATAATTTAAATGATACAATAGGTTCTGATCATGCTCCTCATTTAAAAGTTAACAAAGATAAAAAATATCCCAATTCTCCCTCTGGTATGCCTGGTGTACAAACTTTAATGCCTGTAATGTTAAATCATGTAAATGAAAGTAAATTATCTCTTAATCAATTAATAAAACTTGTTTGTGAAAATCCAGTAAAAATTTTCGGTATTAAAAATAAAGGGTTCATTAAAGAGGGATTTGATGCGGATTTTACAATTGTGAATATGAATAAAAATATTGTTATTAAAAACGAAAATATAGAAAGTAAGTGCGGTTGGTCACCTTTTCATGGCCATGAGTTTAAAGGCACCCCTGTTTTTACAATAATTGCTGGAAAAGTAAAAATGCAGGATGGTAAGATACTAGGAGAACCAGAGGGGACACCTCTAAAATTTAGTTAAGTTTTATAGTAAACGTATTTACTAAAACAACACCAATTACAATTAAAAATAATCCTATAATTGCCTGCCATCCTAAAGTTTGTTTAAAAAATATGTAACCTAATATCGCTATGGTAAATATCCCAAGACCACTCCAAGTGGCATAAACAATTGCAATAGGGAGCTTATTAACCACGAATGTTAATAAATAAAATGCAGTTAAATAGAATATTGTGAGAAAAATTGTTGGAATAAATTTAGTAAAATTTTGAGATACTGGTAGAAGCATTGTTCCAGCCACCTCACAAAAGATCGCGCCTATAAGAAATAAATAAGTTTTAAGCACTTTTCAAAATATTATTTTTGATCAGATCTTCTTTTATTTCATCTAAAATTGCAGGATCATCAATGGTTGGAGGCATTTTATATTCTATATTATCTGCAATTTTTCTAATTGTTCCTCTTAATATTTTGCCAGATCTTGTCTTTGGAAGTCTTTTAATTACGATTGCAACTTTAAATGCAGCTACTGGACCAATCTTATCTCTTACCATTTTTACACATTCTTTAGAAATAGTTTCATTATCTTTTTCTACTCCTGCTTTTAATACAATTAGTCCTATTGGTAATTGACCTTTTAATTTATCTGCAATTCCAAGCACAGCACATTCAGCAACAGATTGATGTTCAGATAAAACTTCCTCTATTGCTCCAGTTGATAGTCTATGACCAGCTACATTAATTATATCATCTGTTCTTGACATGATCCATATATAACCATCCTCATCAATATGACCTGCATCATAAGTTTGATAATAACCATTATAATTTGACATGTAATTTTCTTTATATCTTTGATCAGCATTCCAGAGTGTTGGAAAAGTTCCTGGAGGCAAAGGTAGCTTAACTACTATATCACCCATTTCATTTGGTTTAGCGAGAGTTTGATCAGATTTAATAATTTGTACGTCATAACCAGGAACAGCTTTACATGCTGAACCATATTTTGTTTTCATCATCTCAATTCCTGTGCAATTTGAACTTATTGCCCAACTTGTTTCTGTTTGCCACCAATGATCAATAACAGGAACTTTAAGTAAATTTTCTGCCCATTTAATGGTATCTGGATCTGCCCTTTCACCTGCAAGAAAAAGACTTTCAAATTTAGAAAGATCATATTTAGAAAAAAATTTACCCTCAGGATCTTCTTTTTTTATTGCTCTAAAAGCAGTCGGTGCTGTAAACAAAGATTTTACTTTATAATCTGAAATTATTTTCCAAAATGCTCCTGCATCTGGTGTACCCACTGGTTTGCCTTCAAATAACACTGTTGTACATCCTTTAAACAATGGTGCATACACTATATACGAATGTCCAACAATCCACCCTATGTCACTTGCAGACCACCAAATATCTCCTTGATTAATATTATATATATTTTTCATTGTCCATTTTAATGCAACTATATGACCACCAATATCTCTAACTATTCCTTTAGGAGTTCCTGTTGTTCCTGAAGTGTAAAGTATATATGCAAATTCATTTGAATTCATCTCAACACAATCTATTTCTTTCGCGCTTGAAACAACTTCTTCCCAACTCACTTCTTTAGGAGCATTTAATTTTACTTCATGACCAGTCCTTTGAAATAAAATCATTTTTTCAATTTTATGATTAGCTTGTTTAATGGCTTCATCTACCAAAGGTTTATATTCAATTGTTCTTCCAGGTTCAAAACCACATGATGCGGTTACAAGTAATTTTGCTTTACTATCGTCAATTCTACTTGCTAACTCACTGGAGGCAAATCCTCCAAAGACAACAGAGTGAATAGCCCCTATCCTAGCACAAGCGAGCATAGCGACCACAGATTCAGGTATCATTGGCATATAAATTATGACTCTATCACCTTTATTTACACCTTGATTTTTCAAAGCTCCTGCAAACTTTGAAACCTTTAGTCTTAATTCTTTATATGTAAATTTACTCTTATTACCTGTTATTGGGCTATCGTAAATTAAAGCTATTTTTTCTCCATGACCTTGATCTATATGTATATCTAATGCGTTATAACAAGTATTTGTAACTCCGTCTTCAAACCATTTATAGAAAGGAGGGTTCGACTTATTTAGAATTTTTGTTGGCTTCTTGAACCAGAATATATCGTTAGCTGCCTCTTGCCAAAAACCTTCAGGATTATTGATAGATTTTTGATAAATATTCTGAAAGCTTTCTGACATTTAATTATGATTCCGTTTTGTTAATTTTTGTTAGTTATTTAAGTTAAAAGTTGTATTTAATTTTAAAAAGTAAGTAAAATCAACCTAAAATAGCTATAAATAAGGCTTCAATTAACTATTTATTTTTGATATTTACACTCAACTTTGGTGCAATTATATTTGTGCCTAGTTTATATAAACTAAATAAAAACTAACTAGAGAGGGAGTTTTTTATGAAAAAACTAAAATTGTTTGCTTTAGCAGCATTAGCCCTAGTGGGTCTATCTGGTGCAGCAAACGCTGAAACTGTCCTTTTAGCTTCTGACGACTTCGTTGGTATTTCCTTTTGGGTAATCTCAATGGGTATGTTAGCAGCTACAGCTTTTTTCTTTATGGAAAGAGGCAGTGTTGCAGCTGGCTGGAGAACTTCAGTAACTGTAGCAGGACTTGTAACTGGTATTGCATTCATTCACTACATGTACATGAGAGGTGTGTGGGTACAAACTGGAGATTCACCAACAGTATATAGATATATTGATTGGTTAATTACAGTGCCATTACAAATGATAGAGTTTTATTTAATTCTATACGCTGTAAGAAAAGTGCCATCTGGCATATTCTGGAGACTTTTAATCGGGTCATTAGTTATGCTTATCGGTGGTTATTTAGGAGAAGCAGGATACATTAATTCTATGCTTGGTTTTGTGATCGGTATGGCAGGATGGATCTATATCCTATTTGAAGTATTTTCTGGTGAAGCTGGAAAAGCTGCAGCTAAAAGTGGAAACAAAAGTTTAGTTACTGCTTTTGGAGCTATGAGAATGATTGTTACAGTAGGTTGGGCTATTTATCCATTAGGTTATGTATTTGGTTACTTAACTGGTGGTGTAGATGCTAACTCACTTAACGTTATCTATAACTTAGCAGACTTCATTAACAAAATTGCATTTGGTCTAGTTATCTGGGCTGCTGCAATGTCAGCTAGTGGAGGAAGAGCTAGATAATTAGTTCTACTTTGAAAGATTAATATAGGGCGAGTATGTTCACATACTTGCCCTATTTTTTTTTTAGAATATTTAAAATCAATGGCAAAAATTACATATATAACACATGAGCAAAAATCTTACTGCATTGAAGTCCAGAATGGTCTCTCAGTTATGGAGGGAGCTGTTCAAAATGATATTCCAGGTATAGATGCTGATTGCGGAGGAGGAATGGCTTGTGCGACATGTCATGTCTATGTAAATGATGAATGGTTTGATAAGTTACCAGCTAAAGAGGATGGTGAAGAAGACATGTTGGATATGGCCTTTGAACCAAAAAAAAATAGTAGGTTGAGTTGTCAAATAATAGTTTCAGACGAACTAGATGGCTTAACAGTAAATATTCCATCTAAACAGAGTTAATATGAATAAAACAGATGCATTGATAATAGGAGCTGGTCCAACAGGATTATTTACAGCACATCAATTAAAATTGATTGGTCTTAATTGTGAGATAGTTGATAATCTAGACAAAATTGGTGGACAATGTATTGAACTTTATCCTGATAAACCAATTTATGACATTCCTGCTATTCCAGAATGCACAGGGGAAGAGTTAACAAATAATTTAATGAATCAACTTAAACCATTTAATATTAAATTTCATTTAAGTGAGAGAGTGGAAGAACTTAAAAAAGAAAATGAAAACTGGATAGTAAAAACAAATAATGGGACTATTTTTTCAACTCCTAATGTAATAATTGCGGGTGGAGTTGGTTCATTTGAGCCAAGAAAATTTCCCATTAAAGAATGTGAAAAATTTGAAAATATATCTGTGTTTTACTCAATTAAAGACAAAAAAATGTTCGAGGGTAAAACTGTAACTATTTTTGGAGGTGGAGACAGTGCTTTAGATTGGGCAGTAGAGTTATCAAAAAACTCAAAAATAAATCTAATTCACAGAAGAGATGACTTTAGAGGAGCTCAAGCTACAGTAGATAAAGTAAAACAGTTAGCAAAAGAGGGAAAAATAAATCTTTTTACCAAGTTTCAAATGACAGGAATAAAAGGAGAAAATGAATTGGAAAGTATAGATATTAAAAGTGACGATAAAGAGGTTAAAACTCTCAAAACTGATTATGCATTAGGTTTTTTTGGTCTAATCATGCAGCTTGGTCCGATAGCTAATTGGGGTCTTAATATTGATAAAAAAACTGTGGAAGTAGATACAGAGAAGTTTGAGACTAATCAAAAAGGTATTTATGCGGTTGGAGATATATGCAGTTACCCAGGAAAATTAAAATTAATTCTTTCAGGTTTTCACGAAGGTGCATTAGCAGCAAGAGCCTGTTTTAAATTGGCAAGGCCAAATGAAAAATATAGATTTGAATTTACAACATCATCTAAAACTATAAAAGATAGACTTGGTGTAAAAAAGTGATTGAACTTTTTTCTGCTGACACACCTAATGGAAAAAAAATTTCTATTATGTTGGAAGAAATTGAATTTAAATACAAGGTTACAAAAGTTAATATTTATAAAGATGAACAGTTTAAACCAGAATTTATAAAGATAAGCCCTTTTAGTAAAATTCCAGTAATAATTGATCATGATAAAAATGAAACCATTTTTGAGTCTGGAGCAATATTAATTTATTTGGGAGAAAAAAGTAATAAATTTTATGATAAAGATGATAGACTGAAAATTAATCAATGGTTAATGGCTCAAATGAGTCTTATTGGACCTTTAATAGGTCAACATCATCAATTTTACCACTATAACCCTGGTAAAAGTAAATTTGCTGAAAAAAGATATTTTGATATTACTAAAAAATTATATGTAGATTTAAATTCTAGATTAAAAGAATCTAAATTTCTTGCCGGAAATAAATATACAATCGCAGATATTGCAACATGGCCCTGGATTGCAAGACATGAATGGCATGGTATTGGTTTAAAAAATTATAAGTATCTAACTAAATGGTATATAGAAATCTCTAATAGATCAGCTGTAATTAGGGGTTACGATTTTATGAATAGAGGAGAAGTTATTCCTATGCCTTAATCATCGGCATAAACTTTTTCTTCTTTTTCATGTTTTTCTTGGGCTGCAATACATAGTTCTGCGATTGGTCTTGCCATTAGTCTCTTTAATCCAATCGGCTCAGCTGTTTCAGCGCAATATCCATATGTTCCATCTTTAATTCTTATCAAGGCCTTATCAATTTTTGAAATTAACTTTATTTGTCTATTAATAGCTTTTAGTTCAACTGTCTTATCAGTATAAGAGCTCGCTTGGTCAACTATATCAGCAGAGATACTATTGTCATCCATAGATCCATTATAAAGAGCTTCATTATTTGCTTTCACTAACTCTTTTTTCCATTCTTGAAGCTTCATTTTGAAAAATACTTTATGTTTGTCACACATATATTTTTCTGTATCTTTAGGAATATAGTTTTTTGATATTTTTATAACTGACGGAGAATTTTTAGTAGGTATTTTTGGTTTTTTTTTAACTACTTTTGAAGTTTTAGGCATATATAGTTATTTAAACTGCCGGAGTATATTCAGCAATTAATAGCTGTCAAGTTTGGTTAATTCATATAAAATTCAACAAATGCAACTTAATAAAAAAAAAATAGATAATATCTTTTATATTTTTATTACGGTTCATTTGATTGTTTGGACCTTAATTCCAACATTTACCAATCATAATTTACCATTAGATGTTATTGAAGCGTTAGCATGGGGGAGTAATTTAGACTGGGGTTTTAATAAGCATCCTCCAATGAGTGCTTTTTTTCTTGAAATATTTTACCAAATTTTTGGTTCTCAAGATTGGGCTTTTTATCTTCTTAGCCAATTATTTTTGATAATTGCTTTTATCACTACATATAATCTTAGTAAAAAAATACTAAGAGGAAACTTGTTACCTTTATTTTCAGTTTTATTATTAGAAGGAGTATTTTTTTATAATTTTACCTCACCAGAATTCAATGTAAATGTTTGTCAATTACCATTTTGGACATTAAGTGTTTACTATTCTTGGAAGATTTTAAACGAAAAAAAAACAAGTGTTTATGATTTTGTTTTACTTGGAATATTTGCGGCAATAGGTTTTCTATCAAAATATCTCTTTATTTATTTATTGGTATCAATTTTTCTCTTATTTATATATTTTATTTTTATAAAAAAAATAAAAAAATTTGATTTTAGATATTTAATTTCTTTAGAAGTTTTTATTGTATTATTAATCCCTCATCTCATATGGCTCTACAATAATGATTACTCAACTATAATATATGGTTTAGACAGAACCGGAACTGATGAGTTTAATTTGCTTAACAATTTTTATAATCCAATAATTTTTGTTTTAAAACAAATTGGAATTTTATTACCATTATTTATTATGGTAATCTTTTTGATAAAAAAGATTAAATTTAAGATAAATAAAAATGACAAAAATTTTATTTTTTTGTTTTTTATTACTTTAGCTCCAGTTTTTTTAATGTTGTTAACATCTATTTTAATGGGTTCAAAGATAAGAACAATGTGGATGACTCCATTTTATTTATTCTTAGGGCTTTTTCTCATTTATATTTTTCAAGACCAAATTAATTTTAAAAATATAAAAAATTTTATTGTTGTGTTTCTATTTTTTTCAATTTTAAGTCCAGCCTTATATTCATATGAGTCAATTTCAAATAAAGATAAAAGAACAGATTATCCTGGAAAAGAAATAGCAAAAAAAATTCAATATATATGGGATGAAGATAACAAAGATGAAATTGATACAGTTTTAGGGGATGAGTGGGTTGCTGGTAATCTTTCGTATCATTTAAAATCGAGACCTTCATGGGGTGGATTTATAACAAATGAAAAATTAAATTCGTTATCAAAATTTTTATGTGTTGATAATATTTGTGTTGGAAAAAAATGATTAAAATTAAAATTTTGATTCCCGTATATAACGATTGGCAGTCAGTTTTTAAGCTCATAGATAAAATAAATGATTTATATATCAACCCAGATTTTGAAATTTCAATCATTATTGTTAATGATGCTTCAAATCATGATTACAAATATGAAACAAAAAAGTTAGATAATATTTTTTCTATCAAAATTTTAAATATGAAAATAAATCAAGGCCATACAAGATGTATTGCTACTGGACTAAAATATATTTTTGAAAAAGATAATTTTGATTACGTAATTCCCATGGATGGTGATGGGGAAGATAGACCAGAGGAAATAAAAGATTTTTTGAATCATATTAAAGTTGCTAATGATAAGCCAATAGTTGGTGAGAGGATTAAAAGATCAGAAAACTCAATATTTAAGTTCTGTTATCAATTACATAAATTAATTACTTTTACTTTTACAGGAAAATTAATCAAATTTGGAAATTTTTCTTGTTTATCAAAATTAACAGTTGAAAAGATGATCGATGAAAAAGCTACTTGGAACAGTTTTTCAGGTTCATTAACAAAAATTGAAAAAAATTTATTTTCAATACCATCAATGAGAGGAAGTAGATATTTTGGGCCCTCTAAAATGAGCTTTTTTAACCTTTTAAAGCATTCTTTTTCAATTATGAGCGTTTTTAGAAAAACAGTGCTTATTCGATCTGTTTTATTCATTATTTTTTATATTTTTATGATTAAGAGTAATGCTACCGTTATAACAGCGATACCATTATTACTATTATTTATAATGATATATTCAATCTCTAGTTTAGCTTTAAGAGAAAATATGGATGAATTTGATAAAGCTTTATCTAACATAAGTAATATTACAAATATCAAAAAGTAAAACTTTATATCTTTATTCTTGGTAGAGAATAAAAATCAGCAGTGTCTATTCTGGAAGAGTATTGTCTTCGCATATTCCATTTTTTTTCAACTCCAGCACTTGCAAGACTTAAAGTAGATCGTCCATATCTATAATTAGTATTATCAATTGATTGCATCAAATTTTTTATTTTTTCATCTTTTTTAGATGAAAATAAATTTTTCCTTCCATCATCATTACGTAATCCTGTAAGAATTACTCCTGCTTTTTGATATCGATATCCATCTTTGAATATATTCTTAAGTATAGAAACAGCTGTCTTAACTGTCTCAATACTATTATTTGTTGCAATTGGGAAGTCGATTGTCTTTGCATTTGAATAATAACCGTAATTTCTTTGGAAAGGACTGGTTCTAACAAATACCGTGATTGCCTTTGCAACTAAAGACTCTGATCTGATCTTTTCAGATGCATTTAAACAATAGTTTGCAACTGCTTCTTTTAATTCTTGAAATTTTTCAATTCTCTTTCCAAATGATCTTGAAACAACACAACTCTTTCTTTTTGTTTGTGTAGTTTCTAAATTGATACAAGGAACTCCTCTAAGCTCCATTGCTGTTCTTGAACTTAAAACATTAGAACACTTTTTAATCCATGTATTAGACTTATTCTTAAGTTGCTTTGCATTATAAACTCCATTTTTTTGATAAAACTTTGTAAGTTGCCTGCCAACACCCCATACGTCGTTAATCTCAACTTTTTCTAGAATTGGATCTAAATTTTCTATGCCAATTAAACTGACAACACCTGATTGTTTTTTTTTTGCAATATGATTGGCGACTTTACTTAAAGTTTTGGTCTTGGCAATACCGATGCTAGTTGGAATTCCAGTCCATTGTAAAACTGTCTCTCTAATTTCTCTACCAACCTTTTCGATTTCAGAGTCTGGAAAGTTAGATAAATCTATAAATGCTTCATCAATTGAATAAACCTCTATTTCTGTGTTAAATCTTTTAAGAGTTCTCATTACTCTTCTGGATAAATCTCCATATAAAGAATAGTTTGAAGAAAAAACTTCAACATTATTTTTGATGATAATATCTTTTCCTTTAAAGTAAGGTTCACCCATTTTAATTCCTAAAGCTTTTGCTTCATTAGATCTAGAGATAATACAACCATCATTATTTGACAAAACAACAACAGGTTTTTTTCTTATTTTAGGATTGAACAATCTTTCACAAGAAACATAGAAAGAGTTACAATCAACTAAGGCTAATTTTTTAGTACGTTGAATGGATGACATAAGTTACAACCCCCCAAATAAAAACATCTTCCTCTTCATTAAGTAAAATTCTATTAGAAAAATTTTTAGAACCTGATGTTAGAAATTTTTTATCTCTCTCTTGAACTAAAGTTTTAACCACAAGTTCATCATGAACATTCGCAATAACCGTTGAAAAATTTTTTGGTTTTAAACTTTTATCGACAACTAATAAATCTCCATCATTAATCCCAACATCGACCATGGATTTACCCTGAACTCTGATAATGAAAGTTGCTGGAACGTTTTTGATTAAATGCATGTTTAGATCGATATCTTCTTCGATATAATCAGTAGCAGGTGACGGGAAACCAGCACCGGCTTTATGCAGATAATAAGGGATAGTTAGTTTCATGTTCTTGTTTTGTTCTAATTTATAGCGGATTTATACAATACACGCAAGAGATTGTATTTTGAGTCCGTAATTGAATCAAAAGTGAATCAAAACGTGAACATAAAAACCACATTTTGTATGCTTGTGGATAACTTCAACCAGAGATAGTTTAAATAATTCAAAATGATAAAAATTTTATTAATTTTATTTTCAATATTAACCTTAAATTATCAAGCTATGGCATATGAGGAGGCAAACTATGAGATAATAAAAGAAAATAAAAGTTATGAAATAAGAAAATATTCTGATCGTTTAGTTATTGAAACAAATTCTTCACAAGGAAATGGTTTTAGAAAATTATTTAATTATATCTCAGGTAGTAATGCGGAAAATAAAGAGATAAAGATGACAGTTCCAGTAACTCAAGAAATTAAAAATGGAAATATGACGATGCAATTTTATTTACCATCAAAATTTAATAAAAATAATACCCCCAAACCTTCTAGTTCAGAAATAAAAATTTTAACAATAGATGGTGGATACTATGCGGTAATAAAATATTCAGGGAGGTCATCAGAAAAAAATTTTTTAAAAAATAAAGATTTATTAGAAAGAAAACTTAAACAAGACAACATTGTGATTTTAAGTTCTCCTATAAGAGCGTCTTATAATTCACCATTTACACTACCAATGCTTAAAAGAAATGAAGTAATGTTTAAAGTAGATTTGTAATTAAGGAAATATGAAATGAATAAATTATCTTGTCATTGTGGAGCTGTTGAAATTAAAGTTAATCTTAAAGATGGTTTAACTAATTTAAAAAGATGTAATTGTTCAATGTGTAAGAGAAAGGGTGCAATTCTAAAGAATATAAACAAAAAGGACTTAAAAATTATAAAAGGTGAAGACAAATTGAATGTTTATCAATTTAAAACAAAAGTTGCAAAACATTATTTTTGCACTATTTGTGGTATTCATACTCATAATTTAAGAAGAGCTGATCCAAATACCTACGGAATTAATATTGCCTGTTTAGACGGAATTGATCCACAAGAAATATTTAAATTAGATGTTGGCGTGAATGATGGTCATAATCACATAATGGATCAGAAAAAATAATTTTTATGCAACAAATTAGTTTATGTTTCGATAAAGTAAAAAAAGACTGTTTTAAATTTCTAAAGTCTCAAGAAACAAAAGCTGATAAATTTATTAATAAAGAAAAAATGATAAAATTTTTTTTAATTCCAATATGTTTTTGGATAAATAAAAAGGTGGATAAAAAGCAACCTTATTTTTTCGGTTTAGCTGGGGGCCAGGGAACAGGTAAAACAACGATTAGTTCTTTAATAAAAATAATTTTGACTAAATATTTTGATTTAAAAGTTTTTAGAATTTCTATTGATGATTTTTATAAAACTAGAAAAGAGAGAATAAATCTGTCTAAAAGAATACATCCTATGTTATTAACAAGAGGGGTGCCAGGAACTCATGATATAAATATGATGTTAAGTTTCTTCAAAAAAATAAAAATTAACAATTTTAAAAGTATAAGTTTGCCAAAATTTAACAAAGCAATAGATGACAGGTTTAATAAAAGATATTGGTATAAGCTGAAAAACAAACCAGATGTAATAATTTTTGAAGGATGGTGCGTAGGTGCAAAGGCTCAAAATAATAAAGACCTAAAAAATTCCCTAAATTCTATTGAGAAGACTTATGATAAAAATATAAAATGGAGAAAGTATGTAAATAATCAATTGAAAACAAAGTATAAGTTGTTATTTAGACAGTTAGATGGATTATTGTTTTTAAAACCAAAAAATTTCAATTCATTAAAAAATTGGAGAATTAAGCAAGAGAGAAAACTTTGGGAAAAAAATAAAAATAAAAAAAATTTAAAAATAATGAACATGGATGATTTATTAAATTTTATGCAAACCTATCAAAGGATTACTCAACAAATGTTTAAAGATGGTCCAAAAATTTCTTCTATTATGATGAAATTAAACTCAAGACAGCAAATTACAAATATAATATTTAAAAAAAGATGAAAAAATTTAGTTTAATTATAATTTTCTTATTTACCTTAAATAACCAAGCTTTATCAATGACTATATCACAAGCTTTGTCAATCACTTATAATAATAACTTAGAATTAAACGCTGAAAGAGAAAATTTAAAAATTTCAAAAGAAGATATTAATATTTCAAGAAGTGAGTTTTTACCATCTGTGACATTGTCAGGAACAAAGAGCCAAGAACATACAGAAAAATTAACAGATAGATCAGGAGCAGATTCATCGTTTACAGATGTTAATCCAGAATCAAAATCAATTGTTATCGAACAAACTCTTTTTAAAGGATTTGCTGGTTTAGCAGAAATTCAAAAAAGTAGGATAGGTCTTAATTTAGCTGAAGCCAAATTATTAAAAAAAGAACAAGAAATTTTGTATAATGCCATAGATGCTTACTTAAATTTGATATTTGCTAATGAAAAACTAAAAATTAATAAAGAGAATTTAGATTTGCTAGAAAGACAAGTTGAAACTGATCAAATTAGATTAGATAGAGGTCAAATTACTCTATCAGATTTATCACAATCAGAGTCTTCTCTTGCCGGTGCTCAAGCAAATTTTATACAGGCAAAAAACAAAACTATAACGTCAAAGCTCGAATATGAAAAAGTTATAGGTCCAATTTCCAATATTGAAGAATTAAATAAAAAATTAGACCTCAAATTTCAATTACCGAAGAGTTTAATTAATGCAATAGAGATATCTAAAAAAAATAATCCAAATTTAATTATTGCTAAACTCGAGTATGAAAAATCTGAGAAAGATGTTTCTATTGCTAAGGCCGATCTCTCTCCAACGGCAAAATTATCATTTAATTCTACAAAAACAAATGATTTTAGTACAAGTTATGATGAAAAAGATAAAGAGAGCATTACTGCAACAATATCTGTGCCTATCTTTAAGGGTGGAGAAAATCTAGCATCTCTTAATAAGAGCAAAAATTTAAAAAACAGAAAAGAATTATTATTTAATAATGCAATTAAGACAAATAAAACTTCAGTCGCAAGTGCTTGGTCCATATTACAGTCATCTAAAAGTTTTTTAAATTCTGTTGAGCTACAAGTTAAAGCAGCCGAGATAGCTAATGAAGGAATTATTGTTGAATATGAGTCTGGACTTGGAAGATCCACATTAGATGTAATCCAGTCAAATTCAATTTTGCTTAATTCAAAAATTACTCTCGCTGATTCACAAAAAGACTATCTTTTATCTCAATTCAATCTTCTAAAATCTATTGGTTTACTTAATAAGGAATACTTAAAATTCTAATGATTTAAGGCCTTTTTTACATTATAAATATTAACTATTGATAATGAGAACAAAATGTGTACATTTATTTCTATGATTCGAGTATTAAAAAAATTAAAAAAAAAGGTAAAAAATGACTAAAAATAACCTAAAAGTAGTTAAATCTACAAAAGATCAAGAGCAGGAAAATAAAGAAAAAAATAAAGCTTTAGAAGCAGCAATTAGCCAAATTACAGATAACTTTGGAAAAGGTTCAGTGATGAAGCTAGGCCAAAAAAGAGCTATGGATATCGAGTCTGTATCCACAGGATCTCTAAGTTTGGATTTAGCTTTAGGAATAGGTGGATTGCCCAAAGGAAGAATTATTGAAGTTTATGGACCAGAGTCTTCTGGAAAAACAACATTAGCATTACAAGTAGTTGCTGAAGCTCAAAAAGCTGGAGGAATTTGTGCATTTGTTGATGCTGAACATGCTTTAGATCCAGTTTATGCTAAAAAATTAGGTGTAAATACTGAAGAGCTTTTAATTTCACAACCTGATGCTGGTGAGCAAGCATTAGAAATAGCTGATACATTAGTAAAATCAGGGTCTATTTCAGTAATAGTAATCGACTCTGTTGCAGCCTTGACCCCAAAAGCTGAAATTGAAGGCGAAATGGGAGATCATCATGTTGGTCTTCAATCAAGATTGATGAGTCAAGCTTTAAGAAAATTAACGAGTTCAATTTCGAACACAAATACAATGATGATTTTTATAAATCAAATAAGAATGAAAATTGGAGTTATGTTTGGAAGTCCAGAAACAACATCAGGCGGAAATGCGCTTAAATTTTATTCGTCAGTGAGAATGGACATTAGAAGAATTGGTGCTATTAAAGATAAAGATGAAATTATTGGAAATACTACAAGAGTAAAAGTTGTTAAGAACAAAGTTGCACCACCATTCAAAGTTGTTGAGTTTGATTTAATGTATGGAAAAGGTATTAGTAAAATGGGTGAATTAGTAGACCTAGGTGCTAAAGCTGATATTATTGAAAAATCAGGTGCATGGTATGCTTATAAAGGTGAAAAAATAGGTCAAGGCAGAGAAAACGCTAAACTTTATTTAGCACAAAATCCAAAAGTTGCAGCAGAAATTGAAATGGCAATTAGAGAAAAAGCAGGTGTGATTTCAAAAAAAATTGAAGGAAATCCATTAGATCCTGAAAAAATTGAAAAAGAGAAGAAAGTAGCTGAAAAAGAGGAAGCTACTCCTTCCAAAAAGAACTAAAATTTAAGGTCATCTTTAAATTATAAAAGGCGCTTAATATAAGCGCCTTTTTCCCCTACATCGTTATCTAGACATAAAACAAAAAAGCTGTATTTTAAAAATATGGCTGAGAAATCATTAAATCAAATAAGAAGTACATTCTTAAAATATTTTGAAAAAAATGATCATAAAGTTGTTGAGTCAAGCAATCTTGTTCCAAATAACGATCCAACATTAATGTTTGCAAATTCTGGGATGGTACAGTTTAAAAACGTTTTTACGGGACTAGAAAAAAGAGATTATAAAAGGGCGACCACTTCTCAAAAATGTGTAAGAGCAGGTGGTAAACACAATGATTTAGAGAATGTTGGTTATACACCAAGACACCATACTTTTTTTGAAATGTTGGGAAATTTTTCTTTTGGAGATTACTTCAAAGAAAGAGGAATTGAGCTTGCATGGAATTTGATCACCAAAGATTTTGGTTTAGATAAAAATAGGCTTTATGTAACTGTTTTTCATGAGGATGATGAGGCTTTTAATTTTTGGAGAAAAATAGCAGGTTTTAGTGATGATAGAATAATTAGAATTGCAACATCAGATAACTTCTGGTCGATGGGTGAAACTGGTCCCTGTGGCCCTTGCTCAGAAATATTTTATGATCATGGTGATCATTTAAAAGGTGGATTACCAGGAACAAAAGATCAAGATGGAGATCGTTTTATTGAAATTTGGAACTTAGTCTTTATGCAGTATGAACAAGTTTCAAAAGATAAAAGAATAGATTTACCAAAACCATCTGTTGATACTGGAATGGGATTAGAAAGAATTGCAGCTCTTTTACAAGGCACACATGATAATTATCAAACTGATCACTTTAAGAAACTAATTCGCTCAATATCTGAAGTAACAAAAGTCAAACAAGAAAATAAAAATATATCAAGTTTCAGAGTAATCGCTGATCACTTAAGAGCAAGCTCATTTCTTTTGGCTGAAGGTGTGTTGCCTTCAAATGAAGGTCGTGGATATGTTCTTAGAAGAATTATGAGAAGGGGAATGAGACATTCTCATTTGTTAGGATCTAAAGAGCCAATATTTTATAAGATTTTTGACTCATTAAAAAAAGAAATGTCAAAAAATTATCCAGAACTTGAAAGATCTCAATCTTTAATCAAAGAAACTTTAAGAATGGAGGAAGAAAAATTTTTAGTTTTACTTGATAGAGGTATCAAAATTTTAAATGATGAAATTTCAAAAATAGATAAAGTTTTACCTGGTGATGTAGCATTCAAATTATATGACACTTATGGTTTTCCGTTAGATCTTACAGAGGACATCTTAAAGAATAAATTATTGAAAGTTGATCATAAAAAATTTGATGAATTGATGAAAAAAAGTAAAGAACTTGCAAAAAAAAATTGGAAAGGTTCTGGAGATAGTTCAGAAGAAGTAATTTGGTTTTCAATTAAAGATAAAATTGGTCCAACAGAATTTTTAGGTTACGAATCTAATCAGTCTGAAGGTGTTGTGTTAAATTTAATTAAAGATAATAAAGAGACAAAATCTTTGTCTCCTGGTGAAGAAGGAATGATTATTACAAATCAAACCCCGTTTTATGGAGAGTCAGGTGGGCAACTTGGAGATAAAGGAACAATCGTTTCTGGTAATTCTGTTTTTGAAGTGGAGGATACTCAAAAAAAACTTGGTGATTTGTTTGTTCATTACGGATCTTTGAAAACTGGAGAAATAAAAATCAATGATGTAGTAGAGATGAAAATAGATATAGAGAGAAGAGAAAATTTAAAAGCTTATCACTCTGCAACACATTTACTCCACGAGTCATTGAGAAGGACTTTAGGTAAACATGTTATGCAAAAAGGATCTTTAGTTGCTCCAGATAGATTAAGATTTGACTTTAGTCATATGAAACCAATCACAAATGAGGAGTTAGAAACTATTGATAAATTAGTTAACGAATACGTTTCAAATAGCTCTGAGGTAACCACAAGAATTATGACACCAAAAGCAGCCATTGAAAAAGGTGCACTAGCATTTTTTGGAGAAAAATATGGAGAAGAAGTTCGTGTTGTATCTATGGGTAAGGAAAAAGAGTCATATTTCTCAACAGAATTGTGTGGAGGTACACATGTTAAAAATACTAAAGATATTGGAAAATTTAAAACTATAAGCCAATCATCTATTGCTGCGGGTGTAAGAAGAGTTGAGGCTCTAAGAGATAAACAGCTAGAAGATTTTATTAAGAACAAAGAAAAATTATCATCTTTATCTACTCAAAAAGATGAGGAAACCATTAAAGAGTTGTCATCGCAAATAATAAAACTTGGGGGTAAACCAAATATTGAAAACAAAGATATAAAGGAAACTATAAAAAATCTTTCAAGACAATTTCAAAAACTAAATATTAGCTCAATTCTTCAGGATAAAACAAAAAACATTATTAAAGACAATAAGATTAATAATATAAAAATTAGATTTCAAAAAGTGCAAGATTTACCTCCTAAGGATTTAAGAAAATTAGTTGATAGTGGTAAAAAAGAATTAGGTGAAGGTATCGTAATTGTTTTTGCAAGTAGTGAAGATAAAGTTGGCCTAGCGATTGGTATCACTGACAAATTAGTTGGTAAATATGATGCTGTAAAATTAGTAAAATTAGGTTCAGAAACCATAGGTGGAAAAGGTGGTGGAGGTAGAAAAGATTTTGCTCAAGCAGGGGGTCAAGATAAGAGTAAAATAGATGATGCTTTTGAAAAAATTAAATCTTTAATTTAATTTGTTTTTTAAGTTTTTATCTAATACGTCTAAAAACTGGTTTGTTGTAAGATATTTACTTGATGGTCCAACCAATATTGCAAGGTCTTTTGTCATATATCCATTTTCAACACATTCAATACAAACTTTTTCAATTGTATTAGAAAATTTTATCAAATCATTATTACCATCTAATTTACCTCTATGAGCCAATCCTCTTGTCCAAGCAAATATAGAGGCTATTGGATTAGTAGATGTTTCTTTTCCTTCCTGATGCATTCTAAAATGTCTTGTCACAGTTCCGTGAGCTGCCTCTGCTTCCATTATCTTTCCATCTGGAGTTAACAATACACTTGTCATTAATCCTAATGAACCATAACCTTGAGCCATTGTATCAGACTGAACATCACCATCATAATTTTTACAAGCCCATATATATTTACCACTCCATTTCATTGCACACGCTACCATATCGTCAATTAATCTGTGTTCATAAATAATCTTAGCATCTTCAAATTTTTTTTTAAATTCTTTAACGAAAACTTCTTCAAATATATCTTTGAATCTTCCATCATATTTTTTAAGAATAGTATTTTTTGTTGACAGATAAACTGGCCATTTCTTAATTAAACCATAATTAAAACACGATCTTGCAAAGTCCTCAATAGATCTATCTAAATTATACATTGATAAAGCAACACCAGGACCAGTAAAATTAAAGACCTCATGTTTAATTTCATTTTTTCCATCTTCTGATGTCCACTTTATTTCCATTTTTCCTTTACCAGGAACTTTAAAATCAGTAGCTCTATACTGGTCTCCAAAAGCATGTCTTCCAATAACAACAGGATCTTTCCATGATGGAACTAATTTTGGAATATTATTGCAAATTATTGGTTCTCTAAAAACTGTGCCCCCGATTATATTTCTGATTGTTCCATTAGGTGATCTCCACATTTTCTTTAATTTAAATTCATCAACACGAGCTTCATCTGGAGTTATGGTAGCACATTTTATTCCCACGCCAAATTTCTTGATTGCATTAGCAGAATCCACTGTAATTCGATCATTGGTTTCATCTCTACTTTGCATTCCTAAGTCGAAATATTCAATTTTAAGATCAAGATAAGGTAGAATTAATTTATTTTTGATAAAATCCCATATTATTCTGGTCATTTCATCACCATTTAGCTCTACAATAGGGTTTTTGACTTGAATTTTTGCCATAATATAATTGTACTTAGTAATTGAATTTCAGCGTTTTATATACATATTAATAAAAAATTATCAAATATAACAATATGATTGAGAAAATTTTCCCTAAAATTCATTCAGAAGGATATAAGTTTTTAATAATATCAATATTTTTAACAATTATTTTATATGTTTTTAGTAGTTTTTTAGGATTAGTAGGAATAATTTTGTCTATCTGGGTTTATTATTTTTTTAGAGATCCTGAAAGATATTCGATAAATGATGATAACTATTTAGTAAGTCCTGCTGATGGATTGATTCTATCTATTCAAGAGGAAGTTTCTGGTCCTAAAGAATTAGAATTGGCTGAAAAAAAATATACAAAAATAAGTATCTTTATGAATGTTTTTGATTGCCATGTAAATAGATCTCCGTGCGCAGGTAAGATAAACGAAATATTATATAAACCTGGTAAATTCCTAAATGCTTCTTTAGATAAAGCAAGCACAGATAATGAAAGAAATTATTATAAAATTATAAATTCAGATGGTAATGAAATTATAGTTGTTCAAATAGCCGGCCTAATTGCAAGAAGAATAGTTTGCGAAACATCAAAAGATGATGAAGTAATACAAGGACAAAGATTAGGTATGATTAGATTTGGGAGTAGGGCAGATGTTTTTTTTAGTAATTATAAAGCATTAGTCAAAGAAAATCAGAGAGCGATTGCAGGAGAAACTCTTTTGGCTGTAAGGAAATAATGGAACAACCAAAAAATAATTTAAAAATAGTATCAGATAAAAAAGCAAGAATGTTATTGCCAAACATGTTAACTTTAATTGGAGTTTGTATAGGATTAAGTTCAATTAAATTTGCTTTGGATGGAAAATTTCAGATAGCAATATTAGCAATAATATTTGCAGCTTTAATAGATGGATTAGATGGAAGAATAGCAAGACTAATTAAAGGCACTTCTAAAGTTGGAAAAGAACTTGACTCTTTAACGGATGTAATAAGTTTTGGAGTAGCTCCAGCCTTTATAATGTATTTTTGGAAATTAAATGAATTAGGAAAATTTGGTTGGTTATTATGTTTAATCTATGTTGTTTGTGTAGCTTTAAGACTAGCAAGATTTAATGTGAACTCAAATCAAGAAATTTCGTGGAAGGATAATTTTTTTCAAGGAGTTCCCTCACCAGCAGGAGGTATTATAGTGTTACTTCCGCTTATTTATAGTCTAAGTGAATTGAAATTTTTTCAAATAGATTTATCATTAATTGTTCCTATATTTTTTATTATCACATCTTTTTTATTGATTAGTAAGTTCCCGACCTACTCATTTAAGAAAATTGTAATTCCTAGAAGAACTACAATTTTTCTTCTATTTGGAATTGTTTTATTTTTTGGATTGTTATTAATTTATACTTTCAAGGTGATAACTTTTAGTGGAATTGTCTATCTATGCTTAATTCCAATAAGTTATTTTCATTTTAAAAGAATTGAAAAGCAAAAAATAAATGAAACAATTAATGAAGATAATGAAGATTTGGAAGATATTTTATAAATGAAAAAAAATGTTATTGTTTCTCTTGCAGATTCAAATTATTTTGAATTGTTAAATGAATTAATTGACTCAATAAAAAGATTTGAAAAAAGTAAAGATATAGCAATTTGTATTCTTGATGCTGGTTTGACTGATGATCAAAGAAAAGATTTGTCATTGAAAGTTGATGAAATTAAATTAGCTGAATGGGATATAAATGTTTCTTCTTTTAAAGTTAGGGGCAAAGAGTGGTTAAAGAGTCAAGTTTCAAGAGCTTTTTTACCAAAATACTTTCCTGATTATAAAAAATATTTATGGATAGATTGTGATGCTTGGGTAAATGATTGGAGTACAATAGAACTTTATTTCAAAGCTTGTGACAACGGTAAATTAGGAATAACTCAAACCATTGGAGCAGGTTACAAAATTACCTCTAAAGTAAAGTGGCTGTTAGGTAAAATCGCAATAATAAAGTCACAAAATTTCAAACATGCAGTAAAGTCGAAAATTTCTTTCCAAAAAGCTAGAAAATTAGCCTTTGCACCACATATAAACATTGGAGTATTTTCTTTAGAAAAAGATTCAATTGGATGGACCACTTGGCAAAAAAATCTTGAACAAACTTTAAAAAATGGAAATATTTTTGGTTCCGAGGGTTTAGCTATAAATATGTCAGTTTATATTGATAATTTAGAAACTGAATTTCTGCCTTTAAATTGTAATTGGATAACAAGTAATTTGTTACCCAAGTTTGATGAAAGGAAACAGACTTTTGTAGAGCCATATTTGCCAAATTATAAAATTGGAATAATTCATTTAGCAGCAGGAATTTGGAAGGAAAATAAAGATATGAGATTAAATAAAGATATAAAAATTGATATTAAAACTCTTGATAATAAAATTTTACCAATGAGTTTAAGATTTAGTAAATAATTGAAAAAAAATAAAATTTCAAAAAAATGGTTAAATAGACAAAAAAGTGATATTTATGTTAGAGAGTCTAAAAACCAAGGTTATCGAGCAAGATCTGTTTACAAATTAATTGAAATTAATGAAAAATTTAAGATATTCAAAAATGGTATATCTGTAATAGATCTTGGAGCAGCGCCAGGGAGTTGGTCACAATATTGTTCTAGAGTAATAAAACAAGGAAGAATTGTATCTATCGACTTAAAGAAAATGGAAAAAATTGATAAAATCGTCCAAATTAATGGGGACTTTACAGAAACTTTTATTAGAGAAAAGATTAAGAAGTTGTTTAATAGTAAAGTTGAAGTTGTGTTATCCGATATGGCCGCAAATACAACGGGTATTAAAAATTTAGATGCTATTCATACAGGTGAGTTGTGCATTGAAGCGATGAAATTTTCTCATGAAATACTTACTAAAAATGGTATTTTTGTATCAAAAATATTCATGGGTGGGCCTTTTAATGAAATTATAAAGGATGCTAAATCAATATTCAGGGAAGTTAAAGTTTTCAAACCAAAATCTAGTAGAAGCGACTCTAAGGAAAGCTTTATTATTTGTAAAAATTTGAGATAGTCTCTTTAAAAATAAAAGGAATCATATATAAAAGATTATGGTTCCTATTAAAGAAGCACTTACCTTTGACGATGTTACTCTTGAGCCTAAATACTCAGAAGTTTTACCATCTGAAGTAGATACAAGTACTAAACTCAGTAAATATTTAACGCTTAAAATACCATTACTTTCATCTGCAATGGATACAGTTACGGAGAGTAAAATGGCAATAGCTATTGCAAGAGTTGGAGGTATTGGAATTATTCATAGAAATTTAAGCATAAAAAAGCAAATTAACGAAATAAGAAAAGTCAAAAAACAAAAACTATTAGTTGGAGCAGCAGTAGGTGCAGGCCCGCTAGAACACAAGAGAGCTAAAGAAATTTTAAAAGAAAAAATAGATTTAATAGTAGTAGATACAGCGCACGGTCACAGCAAAAAAGTTGCTGAGACAATTAAAATTATAAAAAAAATAAAGAATAAAAAAGTAACCTTGTGTGCTGGCAATATAGCAACACCAGATGCAGCTAAATTTTTAATCAAATTAGGAGTAGATGTTATAAAAGTAGGAATAGGACCAGGATCGATATGTACTACAAGACTAGTGGCTGGCATTGGTGTTCCTCAATTAAGTGCTATATTGTCGGTAACAAAAGCTTTTAAAAATAACAAAACTAAAATTATATCCGATGGTGGAATTAAATATTCAGGTGATTTAGCTAAAGCCTTGGCTGCAGGTGCTGATGCAATCATGATTGGATCATTATTTGCAGGTACAATGGAAACGCCGGGAAAATTGATTAAAAAAAATGGAAAATTATTTAAAAGTTTTCGAGGCATGGGTTCAGTTGGGGCAATGAACAAAGGATCTGCTGATCGATACTTTCAGAATAAACAAAGAGATAAATCAAAATATGTTCCTGAAGGAGTTGAGGGTTTTGTTAAATATAAGGGTAAAGTTGGCTTAATAATATATAAATTAATTGGTGGTTTAAAATCATCAATGGGCTATTTAGGTTCAAAAAAAACAATTAATTTAAGAAACAAAGCAAAATTTGTAAAAATAACTAAAGCTGGTTTTTATGAGAGTATGGTCCATAATGTTGATGAAGTCAAAAAGGATGAAAATTATTAATGATTAAAAAAATTCAAATTTTATTTCTATTGTTAATTTTTTCTACCTTATCAAAAGAAACACTTGCTAGTGAAAACTTTTTCTTAATAGCAAAAAAAAAATATGAAGAAAAAAAATATGATGAATCCAAATTTTTATTTCAAAGAAATGTTGTTTTTAATCCTAAAGATCCTAAATCTTATCTTTATTTGGCTAAGATTTATAATAATGAGGATAATGTAGATGAAGAGGAAAAAAATCTAAATACAACTTTATTGCTTGAGCCAGATAATGAAGAAGCAATGCTAATGCTGATGGAAATTAGTTTAAAAAAATCAAATTATATTAAAGTAAAAAATTTAAGTAAAAATTTTGAAAAAATATGTAAAAAATTATGTACCAAAAATAATGATATATTAGAAAAATTAAAAAATATTGAGCCCAAAAATGAGTCTTAACAATAATTTAGAAAGAATATTAATTATTGATTTTGGTTCACAATTTACACAACTCATAGCAAGAAGAGTAAGAGAACTTGGAGTATTTTCTGAAATTGTTAGTCATAAAAGATTTAATTTAAAGTTAGGCAAAAATAAAACAAAAGGAATAATTCTTTCAGGTGGGCCTTTAAATGTTTATCAGTCCAAAAAAGTAAAATTTAATAATGAAATATTTAATTGGAATGTGCCAATTTTAGGAATTTGTTTTGGACACCAAATAATTTCAAAGCAATTAGGGGGAAAAGTAAAACAAGCTAAACAGCGAGAATTTGGATTAGCAAAACTTAAAAAATTAAGAAATAGTAAGTTAATAAATAATTTTTTTATTAAAGATAAGGCTAAAAAAGTTTGGATGAGTCATGCTGACGAGGTTATTAAGTTGGCAAAAGGCTTTAAGGTTGTTGCAAAAACTGATTCATCAAAATTTTCAATTATAGAGAATGTATCAAAAAAATTATATGGAATTCAATTTCATCCTGAGGTGACTCATACAGAAAAAGGAAACATAATTTTAAAAAATTTTATATTTTCAATTTGTAGAATTAAAAAAAATTGGTCGTCAAAAAACCAAAAAAAAATATTAATTCAGGAGGTTAAAAGAAATGTTGGAAATTCTAAAGTTATTTGTGCTCTTTCTGGTGGTGTTGATAGTAGTGTTGTTGCCAAATTAATTCATAACTCAATAGGAAAAAAACTAACATGTATTTTTGTAAATACTGGGCTATTAAGAAAAAATGAAGAAAATCAAGTTATTCAAACTTTCAAGAAAAAATTTAAAGTTAATTTAATTTATGTTGATGCTAAAAAATTGTTTTTCAATAAACTTAGAAACATAAAGGATCCTGAAAAAAAAAGGAAAATAATTGGGAACTTATTTATAAAAATTTTTGAAAAATATGCAAAAAAAAATAGAAATATTAAATTTTTAGCACAAGGTACTCTTTATCCAGATCTTATTGAAAGTAAATCTGTAACAGGAAGCCAAACTTCCAAAATAAAGTCTCATCATAATGTTGGTGGATTACCAAAAAAAATGAAATTAAAATTGATTGAGCCTTTGAAATTTTTATTTAAAGATGAGGTGAGAAAATTAGGTTTAGAATTAAAATTGTCAAAGAATATAGTTTTAAGACATCCATTTCCTGGGCCAGGTTTAGCAATAAGAATACCTGGTGAAATTGATGAAAATAAAGTCAAAATTTTAAAAGAAGCAGATGATATTTTTATAAAATCTTTGAAAGAGAATAATTTATATAAAAAAATATGGCAGGCATATGCAGCTTTACTACCAATTAAAACAGTTGGTGTAATGGGTGATAATAGAACTTATGAATACATATGTTTACTTAGAGCGGTTACATCTCAAGATGGAATGACGGCAGATTTTTTTGATTTTTCAAAAGATTTTATGCAGCTTGTTTCAAATAGAATAATTAATAATATAAAAGGTATTAATAGGGTTGTTTACGATATAACATCAAAACCACCTAGTACTATTGAATTAGAATAATGAATATTAAAATAAAAAAGATTATTAACAAAAAAAATAAATCAAAAATAGTTTGTTTAACAGCATACTCAAAAAATATTGCTGAGATAATAGATAAACATGCAGATATAGTTTTAGTTGGAGACTCACTTGGATCGGTCATTTACAACTACAGCACTACAAGAAAAGTTGATCTTAAAATGATGTTAGAACATACTAAAAGTGTTAGACAAGGTGTCAAAAAAAGTCTTTTAGTTATAGATCTTCCATACAATACATATAGGAATAAATCTGAAGCTCTCAAGAATTCCAAAAAAGCAATTAAAGAAACTAAATGTGATGCAATTAAAATAGAGGGAGGAACAAGAGTCAAACATATAGTTACTCATTTAGTAAAAAATAATATACCTGTGATGGGACATATAGGAGTTACTCCACAAACTGTTAAAGGAAAATTTAAATCAAAAGGCAAGACTAAATTGGAAAAACAAAAATTAATCAGAGACGCGATAGCTTTAGAAAAAAGTGGGGTATTTGGAATAGTTCTAGAATGTGTTTATGGTGATACTTCAAAAAGAATAACAAATTTGATAAAAATTCCTACTATCGGCATAGGTGCATCTGTCAACTGCGATGGTCAAGTATTAGTTACGGATGATATTTTAGGTTTAACAGGTGCTAAAATAAAATTTATAAAAAGATATGCCAATATTAAGAAAGAAATAAGTTCAGCAGTTTCTAAATTTAAACAAGAAGTAAAGTCAAAAAGATATCCTTCAAAAAAATATTCTTATTAAAAATATTTTTTAAACTGTTCATTAATTGATAGTATTTCTAAGTCTACAAGTCCACCTATTACAAGTTGTATTGCTACAAGTAGAATGAAACCAAGACCAACGTATGCTATCCATAAATGTTTTTGAATATAGTTAGCAAGATAAGTAGCCATAGCTCCAGTTAGAATTACTGACAACACAAGTCCAAAAATCATAAAACCAAAATTTCCTTTAGCAGCACCAACAACTCCAATTACATTATCAAAGCTAATTGTAATATCTGCGAATAAAACTTTATAAACACTTTGTATGTATGATGGTTCTTTAGATTTTTTTGTAGGAGATTTAACTTTTTTAATTTCAAAAAGATCCTTTCTTAAATCATTAACAATCCAAATTAAGAGAAGGCCTCCAAGAATTTTTATAAAATAAAATTCAAATAAATATGTAGCAAATATAGCAAAAATAACTTTAAAGATTAAAGCCCCTGCAACTCCCCAAAGAATTATTTGTTTTCTATTTTTTGGAGCAAAATTTGCTGCTATAAGTCCAATTATAATTGCATTATCCGCAGCAAGAATAATGTCAATAAAAATTATTTGCAGTAATATTAGTGACTGTTCAATCAAAGTTAACTTATCATATAAAAAAATAAAAAAAATTCAATAAATCTAACAGTCTAAAGTATTATTTTTTTCCCAAGTTGTAACTGGTTTTGTTTTATCGAATTTTTCTTTTTTATCGAATTCTTTAATCTCTGAATTTCGGAGTTTAATATAGCTATCAATAACTTCTTTACCAAAAGCATCATTCATATCTTTATTATTTTTTAATAGTTTTAATGATTGATCCAATTCATCAGGCAGTTTTGGAAGATTTGGATATTTTTTGTAGTCCTCGTACATGTTACAATTCAGAGGCTTCCCAGGATCAATTTTATTTTTTAATCCATTTATACCTGCTGCAAGAACACTCGCTTGAAGTAAATATGGGTTAGATGATCCATCCATTAATCTCAACTCAAACCTACCTGGATCAGGAATTCTTATCATATGAGTTCTATTATTGCCCGTATAAGATATGCTACTTGGAGACCAAGATGCTCCTGATTTTGTAGGTGGAGCATTAATTCTTCGATAACTATTTATAGTTGGATTAAAAAAAGTTGATAAAGAAGAAGCATTTTTTATTACTCCACCTAAAAAGTTATAGGCCATTTTACTAAGTCCTAATTCATTAGATTTATCTAGAAATTTATTTTTTTTACCTTTCCAAACTGAAATATGAGCGTGGCACCCATTTCCAGTCAAATTTTGAAATGGTTTTGGCATAAATGTTGCTCTTAAACCATGTTTTTCAGCAATCGTTTTTACCATATATTTAAAAAATGTATGTCTATCTGCGGTTGTTAAACAATCTGAATAATCCCAATTCATTTCAAATTGGCCATTAGCATCTTCGTGGTCGTTTTGATAAGGACCCCATCCCATTTCAATCATGCAGTCACAAATTTCTTTTATTAAATCATACCTTCTCATCAAAGCTGACTGATCATAACAAGGTTTTGATTGTGTATCTCTAGGATCTGCAATTGAATTTCCATCTGAAGATATAAGAAAGTATTCACATTCCACACCTGATTTCATTGTTAATCCTAATTTAGAAAGCTTTTTAATTTGTCTTTTAAGCATTATTCTAGGGGAGGCTTCAACCGGTTTTCCATTCATCCAAAGATCAGAAGCTAGCCAACCAACTTCTTTATTCCAAGGTAATTGAATCAAGCTATTTTGATCTGGAACACCAAACATATCAGAGTCTGCCGGAGTCATATCTAACCAAGCTGCAAATCCGGCAAATCCAGCGCCTGTTATTTGCATTTCTTTTATTGCATGAGCAGGAACTAATTTCGATCTTAAAACTCCAAACAAATCGACGAAACTAATCAAAAAATATTTAATTTTTTTTTCTTTAGCAATTTTAAAAAGATTTTTTGCCATTGTTTAAGTTAACATAATTATTTAAAAAAGGAAAAAATTGTTTCTTTGTAATAAAGAAGGTTCACAATTATAATAACTATAATTGCAAGTATTACTCCATATTTTGCTTTTGGAAAAGCAACACCTCTCATTTTACTTGGCCTTAATTCTTGATCTTTATTTTTTTCTGACATTCAATTTTTAGAAATAAAAAAGGGCGCCATATTAAATTGGCGCCCCAAATTTTATTTTGAATTACCAATCGGTAATATTGCTTTTATGGTCATTAGCACCATGTCTTTTTCTAGCTAATCTATTAAGCTCATCGCTCTCAGATTTAGCAGTTAAAACATGCCAACCAACCCATAAAATGATAGCAAGTATAACAAGTATACCTTCAGATCCTGCACCAGGATAAACAGCACCAACAACTTCTTCAGCTGGTTTGTTTAAGTGGTCAATCCAATTTGTAACTGTTGCCATATATTCCTCCTTTACCTGGTTGCTGATGCAACTGCTTTCTCGTCAGATTTCGCAGTTTCCATCATTTCATAGTCTAGTCCAGCTATTTCAACTTCACGAGGGATTCTCAATTTACCCATTCCATGAAGAACTTTAGCTATCACATAGCCTGGTATTAATCCAAGAACCACAAACATTATTAGTGCTCCTAAGAACTGTCCTAAAGGATTTATTGTTGCATAAGTTGTTCCATCCCACATAGCTCCAACACTGTAACCAGATGATGGATAACCATTTAGAACAAAACCACATATTACTAGACCAATAAATCCAGCATAACCATGCACCGCAACTGCACCAACTGCATCATCAATTTTGAACTTACGTTCAACCCAGTAATGTAGTTTGTACGAAATCACAACACCGATCATACCGATAATCATTGCTTGAATTGGATGATATAAATCATTTCCAGCTGAAGCACATATGATACCTGCTAGTCCACTTGAGTATGTCCAGAAAGGATCACCTTTTGCAATCCAATAACCAGCTAATAATCCTCCTGATAATGACATCAAGAAGTTAAAAGTAATACCACTAAGTGTAGTAGGAGTTACATATATATTTGTTGCTGTCCAATAACTTATGCCTTCCATGCCGTACTCAGGCCCAAGATCAAAGATTGGTATATTACAAGCCGCGTAGAAACCCCAGAAACCAGTATAGATTAAAAATAATCCGATAGTTACTAACCAAGGATTTCTTGGTCCAATGTTTCTTGGTTCACCGCTAGAAGAAAATTTACCAATTCTTGGTCCTAAAACCATAAGAACACCTAAGGCAAAACCTCCTGCAATTGCATGAATTACTCCTGAAGCGTAAGCATCATGGTATCCTAATAGTTTAAGCATCCAGCCGTCAAAGTGCCATCCCCAAGCAGCATCAATTGTCCAGAAAACAGAGCCAATTGCAATTGCTAAAATTCCAAATGCAAAAGTTGTAATTCTTTCAATGATTGCTCCTGAAACGATGGAAGCAGCTGTCCAAGAGAATAAAAGGAATGCAGCCCAGAAGACACCAGAGATGTGGTCTCCTAAGTTTACAGCCATTAGTTCACTTGTTGCCGTGTACCAAGTAGCACTAAATGCAGACTCATCTGTAATTAGAGCAGTACTTTCATTCATTATAGATGGTGCTAATCCCGGTCCTGTTGGGAAAGCCCAGTAAATCCACCAACCAAATAAAAACCAAGTTACTGTTACCAGTGGTATCAGCATTGTATTTTTCATAAGTGTATGTTGATGGTGTTTATATCGAGAAGCTCCAACTTCATACATACAGAAACCGACATGAATTAAAAACATCAGTACTACTGTTACCCAGTAGTAAAATTCTGTAAATATAGTAGTAAGAGCACCTAACTGATCAGTCATATTCTCTCTCCTTAATTGTTTTCAAAAGCCTATTAAATTTTGAGAGATGTGACAAATGAAACAATATTAAAAAACCTAATACAGACAATAAGTTTAAGAAAAAAAAACAACTTTAGATTGTGATACTAAAATTTCAAATACGCTTTTTTCAAATCAACAAGTGGGTGTTTTCGAGACATTTGAAATTTTACTAAAAGTTCTCGAGCTATCATGTCTCTGTCTTGTTGATTATTTGGTAGTTTAATTGACTTTGGAATAGTTACCCAACCGTTAGCATTTCTGCAGAATACTGCTGGTCTACCTTCCTCATATCCCATATGTACATCTTCTAGCCAATTAAGATCGTCCCATCCCATTGCTTCAATATATTTTTTTAGAAAAGGAGTTATCTTGCCATAGTCTGGAAGAAGATTAACGTCGTATCTATAACCAATAGACTGACCAATCATCTTTTCTCTAGCTGTCTCTTTTTTCTTACCTAATTGTTGGTCTTTAACAGAGACTGATTTTGAAATTTTTTTTTTATTTTTTTTTTTAGCCATAATAAACTTTAAATTTTATGAAAGTTATCTACTCCTACGGTATAATTCGTTCCTGCTAGAGGAACTTTAGCTAAAGCTGAAGCTTCAGATGTTAGTGCAGCTAAATCTTCAGGTTCTAGAGAGTGAATATTTGTTTTTCCACATGCTCTAGCTAATAATTGAGCTTCAAGAGTCATTGAATGAAGATAGTTATAAACTCTTAGGGCAGCATCATCAGGATTTAGTCTAGCTCTTAATTTAGGATCTTGTGTTGCAACACCAACCGGACATCTTCCAGTGTGGCAATGGTAACATTCACCCGCTTTAACACCCATTTCTTTTTCAAAATTTGCTTCTGGAATATCTTTATTGCAGTTTAGTGCAATCATAGAACCTGTTCCGATTGCTATCGCATCAGCACCTAAAGCTAAAGCTTTTGCCATATCAGCACCATCTCTAACACCACCTGCATAGATCAGAGTTACTTTTCCAGTTTTACCTACATCATCTAATGCTCTTCTAGCTTCTCTAATTGCAGCAATACCTGGTATACCTGTGTTTGCAGCTGCTATGTGTGGCCCAGCTCCTGTTGAACCTTCCATACCGTCGAGGTAAATCGAGTCAGGATCACATTTTGCAGCCATACGTACATCGTCATAAACTTTTGATGCACCTAATTTCAATTGAATTGGAACTTTATTTTTCGTTAATTGTCTTAACTCCTCTACTTTTAAAGCTAAGTCATCTGGACCTAACCAATCAGGATGTCTTGCAGGAGATCTTTGATCAATACCAGACGGTAGTGATCTCATCTCAGCCACTTGGTCAGTAACTTTTTGACCCATTAAGTGACCACCCATTCCAACTTTTTGACCCTGTCCAATAAAAACTTCTATTCCATCTGCAAGTTGTGCATGATGTGGGTTAAACCCATATCTAGATTGAATGCATTGGTAAAACCACTTTTCCGAATATCTTCTTTCGTCAGGTATCATTCCACCTTCACCTGAACATGTTGCACTACCAGCCATTGTTGCTCCTCTTGCAAGAGCAGTTTTAGCTTCATAAGATAAAGCTCCAAAACTCATTCCAGTGATATAAACAGGAATATCTAACTCAATTGGATTTTCACATCTTGGACCAATTACGGTTTTAGTTTCACACTTTTCTCTGTATCCTTCAATTACAAATCTTGTAAGTGTACCTGGCAAGAAAACCAAATCATCAAAAGTTGGAATTTTTTTCATTAATGCCATTCCACGCATTCTGTATCTTCCTAATTGAGATTTTATATGAATGTCATCAATTACATCTGGAGTAAAAATAGCATTGTGTCCTAATAGACTTTTATTTCTCCCTCCATTAGAACTTAAATGAACATCAGCTTTTCCACCAACATTATCATTCTTTTTTATTTTACCATTTTTTTTCTTTTTTTTCTTTGCCATTAAATTGCTCCTTTTTTCTCAGTAGGTTCTAAATTATCGTAGTTCCAAAGTTTTTTACCAGCTACTATTTTTTTCATTTTACTCACATTAAAATTTTCACCAATTTCAGCAACCTTCAATTTTCGTTTCAACCAATCTTGATCACTTTTTGTTAATTCAGCGTCTACAGCATCACTACCATAAGAGCCAATTTCTCCACCTACGAAAATTGTCCCATCATACATAGAGTCGCCTAAATTAATCCCAACGTCACCTAGTATAATTATTCTACCTCTTTGCATCATAAAACCTGTAAAAGCACCAGCATCTCCACCAATAATTATAGTTCCACCTTTCATGTCAATACCAGTTCTGGCACCAACACTACCTTTACAAATTAGATCTCCACCTCTAATTGCGGCTCCAAAACACGATCCTGCATTTTTTTCTATTACTACTTTACCAGCCATTAAATTTTCAGCACAAGACCAACCAACTCTTCCATTGATTCGAACTGTTGGTCCATCACAAGAACCTATTCCAAAATATCCTAAGCTACCTTCAAAAATCAAATTCAATTTATTTAAAATTCCAACACCTATACTGTGCTTACCTTGCGGATTTTTAATAACTATGGTTCCATAACCTTGGCTCATTAGATTATCTATTTCTTTGTTTGCATCTGCGGCTGTCATGTCTTTTATATCCAAATCAGTTCTTTTGTTAAAATCTACGTCGTAAGTTCCAAAGTAATAAAAATTTTCTGCTTCATCAGGATTAAAAAACTTTTGTTGTGTTCTACCGGTTAGAACTTCTGTATGCATACCCATAGCTTGGGCTTTAGTTTTTTTTGTAACATTTTTTAAATTTGCCATACTTTTACCTCTCCATCAAATGGATCATAAGTATCAATCTCTTGTGGTAAAATTGATCTAATTGCTATTTCTTCAGACCCCATTGCCACTAAATCATCTGACTCATATAAGACTAATGGTTTAGCCGCCATGGTATCTTTTGCCATACCTAAAGAATCTTTTGTTGCCACAAAGTAAGTGAACACCCCATCTAAACCTGTAAGAGATTCTTTCATACCTTCTTCTAAAGAAGCACCATCTCTCATTTTTTCTGCTAAATAAACAGCAATAAGTTCAGAGTCACATTCAGACATAAATCTCATTCCTTTATTTTCTAGAGCACGTCTATTATTCCAATAATTAGTTAATTGACCATTATGAACTACTGATACATCACTAAATGGGTATCCCCAAAAAGGGTGAGCTGATTTAATATCCACTCCAGACTCCGTTGCCATTCTAGCATGACCAATTGCGTGGGTACCGACAAGTTTATCTAAATTATATCTGTCACAAACCATTTTAGCATTTCCAAGATCTTTTATTACCTCTAAAGATTTACCCATAGAAAGTATCTCAACACCTGGAATACTTTCAATTTTTTGTGAGAATTCCAATAAATCTTTTTTATCATATTGAATTTCATATCTTAAAGAGTAGGGAAGAGTTCTTTCTTCTTTAACAATTTTTGCTCCCATCTCAGCAAGGTAACTATCTACCATTTTTTTTCTTTCGTCATAAACAGAAATATCTTCAGAAACCGATGTACTTCCTTCACCGACGTTTTCACCAACTTTAAATCTCATAATGAAATTTTTTCCGTCAGTATCACCATATAAAGCATAGCCCGTAGAGTCTTCTCCTCTGTGTTTTAAAGCTTGCAACATTCCTTGTAGCTCATGACCAACTTTTGAAGATTTTCCTCTATGAATTAATCCTGCTATTCCGCACATATACTTTCCCTCTCTGTCAATATTATTATGGTAAACAATCTAAATAAGTATCTAGATCCCATTGAGTTGTTGCTCCTAAAAATCTCTCCCATTCATCATTTTTATACCAGTGGAAAACTTTATACATTTCATCTGGCATAGCAGACTTAATAACTTCATCTTCAGACAACCTTTCTAAAGCCTCACCTAAACTTAAAGGAAGTTTTTTAACATCTTTACCTGCTTTTTGAGCTTCGTAAATGTTTCTAGACTCTGGATCTGCTGGTTTCATCTTATTACTTATTCCATGGTCACAAGCTTTTAACAAAGCAGCACCTAGCAAATAAGGATTATGCATTGAGTCTACTGATCTATATTCAAATCTTCCAGGTGCAGAAACTCTTAATCCACAAGTTCTGTTTTGATAACCCCAATCAGCATAAACAGGTGCCCAAAAACCTTGATCCCATAATCTTCTATATGAATTTACAGTTGAAGATCCTAATGCAGTTAAAGCTGGTAAGTGTTCCATTATACCTGCAATTGATTGTAATCCTATCTTACCTGGTAATTGCATATCTTTTGTATCAGGCATAAAAGTATTTGTCCCGCCCTCGACATAACCAAACACTTCTTCAACAGCTGGTAAACTTTTATGACCAAGCTTATTTGTCTTTACTTTTCCACCTTTCCATAAAGACATATTAGTATGACAACCACTTGCTGATACACCCATGAAAGGTTTAGTCATAAAACAAGCAATCAAGTTATGTTCTCTTGCAACTTGTGCACAAATTTGTCTGTAAGTTGATAATCTATCAGCATTTCTTAAAACATTATCATAAGTCCAGTTTAGCTCTAATTGACCAGGTGCGTCTTCATGATCACCCTGAATCATGTCTAGTCCCATTGCTTTAGCGTATTCAATTACTTTCATAAATACAGGTCTTAGGGACTCAAATTGATCTATATGATAGCAAAATGGTTTTGAAAAACCTTTTCCAGTCGGAGTGCCATCTTCATTTTTTGTAAGCCACATCATTTCAGGCTCAGTACCAACTCTTAATTCAAGACCATGTTTTTTTTCAAATTCTTCCATGAAAATTCTTAAATTTCCTCTGCAATCAGAAGTCAAATGACCACCTGGGTTATTTCTTTCTTCTCTATTTCTGAAACAAGTTACAAAAACTCTTCCTACTCTTTTATCCCAAGGTAATTGGCAAAATGTTTCAGGGTCGGGAATACCCACAAGTTCCATTGCCTCAGGTCCATAACCAATATAGTTATTGTGACGATCTAAAAATAAATTAGCAGTTGCTCCATACACTAATTGAAAACCTTTTTCAGCAGTTCTTTCCCAGTGATCTGCTGGAATCCCCTTACCAACAACTCTACCTGTTACTGAAATAAATTGATAATAAATATAAGTTATTCCTAACTCATTAATTTTTTCTCTAACTCTTTTTACTAACTTGGCTCTACCTGGTTGGTTAACATGTTTTTCTAGATCCGTCATTTTACCCTCAATCAATTAATATTTATTCAAGCGTAGCTGAAAAATTTATTAGTGTCTAGGCTTGAAGTTTAACTCCAAGGGAATGGACTGTTCGAAGTAGGGTGAAGTTCTCCCTTCTCGTAACGGTTGAATCTAAACGGTTTCAATAAATCACTTTCAGTACCAAGAATTTCTTTTGCTACAAGTTCACCAACTCCAATCATTTTATATCCATGATTAGCATCAGCAATCATATAAACGTTTTCAAAAAACCTATCAAAAATTGGAAAAGAGTCTGGCGTCATACATCCAAGCCCTCCAGAAGGACCTTTTCTATATAAATCAGATTTTCCCTCAAATCTTTTTTGGCAATGAGCCAAAGCTGAACACCACATTTCACTAAATGCATCAGTAGTTTGATACTCTACTGACTCTATTCCATAAGGGTCAACATTTACTTCATCAAAATGTTTTTTAACAATGTAAGGAGATGTTCCACCTTGAACACCTAAACCTTCAATATCCGGTTTATAATAAATTCCCCAAATTTTATCTGTAATTAATTTTTTTGTTTTATCTGAATATAATGGAGCTGTTGAATCGACGTGAACTACGGGTGGCTGTTTACCATCATTTGTTTTCAAAAAATCTGGCTTAACTCCAATTACACCTTCTTGTAACATCCAGTAAGTCCACATATCAGTAACATGCATCTTTCCATCTTTACCTTTGATATTCGCAGTTTTAGGTAATTCCAACATGTTCCAGAAATCTCTAGCCCATGGTCCTGCTCCAATAACTACTTGTTCGCAATCAATAGTACCTTTATCAGTTTCTACACCTGTAACTGATTTACTATTACTTCCTCTTTTAAAACCTGTGACTTTTACACCCTTCATAACTTGAACACCATTTGATGTAGATTTATTTTCAAGAGCCTTTATTGAGTCTTTGTTAAATGCATATCCACCTTTTTTCTCGTGAAGAATAGATGTAATACCTTGTGCTTGCCAATCATCGAAAATACCTTTCATATAATTTGCACAATCCTTTTCACCTTCTATAAATGTTGACTCGTATCCAATTGCTTTTTGTTGTTTAAAAATGCTCGCAACATCTTCATGCATTACTTCAGGTGATATTTGTAAATATCCAACTGGATTGTACTTAAATGCTTTTGGATCACTTTCCCAAACAGAAACTGAATGAGCCATTAATTCTCTCATTGCTGGTTGGAAGTAATTATTTCTTACTACACCACAAGCTATCCCACTTGCTCCAGCAGCAGTGTCTTTTTTTTCTAAAACTACTATGTCACCAGAATTTTTATAAGTTTCTGATAATTTCCAAGCAGTGCTTAATCCGTGGATCCCTCCACCGATTATAACTACTTTTGCTTTTGTCGGTAATGACATATTCACATCTTTATTTTTCATGATACGTAAATATATAATTTTTTATATATATAAAATTTATAAGTAATTAATTACTTTTTCTTTAGAAGCTTAGATTTTTTAATGTTTCCAGATATCTATTAAACTCTTCAATAAAAGATTCACTTGGTTTAATGTGTTTTTTTCTTTGATCACCCGAAGTTTTTTCTAAGAAAAAAAAACCTTTTTCACACGCCTCATTAATCATCAAAGCAGACTTTGGTCGAGATGTTTTAAACAATTTTGTCTTCAGTTCTTCAACTGTTAGATCCTCTTTATATTTATATGCATGCATAACTAGAAGCATCATGTGATAATGCGAAGGAGACTTTCTAAAAAAATAATTACTAGATGTATGAGAAAGTTTCATTTGATCTTCCCAAAATTCCAATAAATCTTTGGTTGTTTTTGTCATTAAGATCTTACTCTAGTCTTCTTAGGGTCAAAGTGAGGGAAACTTACAACTTTTGCTGAAATTCTTTTTTGATGACCATCAATTTTTCCAATTTCAACTTCTGTTCCAGGTTCTGAATATTGAGTATCAATTCTACATAATGCTATATTTTTGTTAAGAGTTGTCGATAAGCAACCACTTGTAACTATTCCAACCTGTGATCTACCAACATGAACACAATCACCATGGCCGGCATGTTCTTTTCCAATAAGTTCTAAACCGACAAGTTTTTTTTGTGGATTAGCTTTTCTCTCTTTTAAAATTTCTTTTCCTATAAAATCCTCTTCTTTTGTTTTTAGTGGAACCGCAAAACCAATCCCAGCTTCAAAGGGATCTTGTTGACCATCAAATTCATTACCAAATAAAATCAAACCTGCCTCAATTCTTAATTTATCTAAAGCGGCAAATCCCGCAGGAATTAAACCGTGATCTTTTCCAGCTTCCATAAGTTTATCCCATACCTCGGGTGCATGTTTTGGATGACACCATACTTCATAACCAAGTTCACCAGTATAACCTGTTCTGGAAACAATCAATGGAATACCTTGGAGATCTTCAATTCTACAAATTGTAAACCTAAACCATTCTAATTCATCTATCGATGGCTGGGTAGGAGGAGTAAAAATTAATTTTTTCAAAATTTCTCTACTTTTAGGTCCTTGAATAGAAACATTGCTAATTTGATCTGTTGAGTTTTTTACATTTGCCTTAAAGTTTTTTTTCTTAGCCACTTCTTTTAACCATTCACCAGCATACTCATCCCCACAAATCCATCTAAAACCAGTTTCACTTAACTTTAATAATGTTCCATCATCAAACATCATTCCATTTTCATAACACATAGCAGAATAAACAACCTGCCCAACAGAAAGTTTTTTAATATTTCTAGTTAATGTATAATTCATTAACTCCTCAGCATCCGGCCCAATAATTTCAAATTTTCTTAAAGATGATAAATCAATTAATACAGCTTTTTCTCTGCAGGCGTTATATTCTTCAACGACTCCATGTTTAGTATAATCATTAGGCAACCAAAAACCTCTAGCGTCAATAAAGTTTCTTGTTAATTTTGAAGTTCTTTTATGGAAACCAGAATTTCTTGTTAGTTTTTTTTCAGAGTCTGTTTTCATTCTAAAAGCAAAAGATTTTGAAAATTCTTTATTTTTGTCATAAGTTCTAACAAAAATATCAGTTGGATTCCACGAATTACATGCATCAATATCACTTGGGCATGCAGTAGTTCCAATAGTGAGATCTTTTAAAGCTCTAAACATTACATAGTCACCAGGTCTAGCATAAGACTCATCTGAAATTACAGAATTTAAACCGACAGCAGAAGTATTAAAAAATAAATTTATTGCATGCCATCCTTTTTGTTTTTGAATACCATATTTTGACATAGAATTACTAAGATTGTCTGAACAGTTAGGATGTCCAAAGTAACCAGAATCTTCATAATATTTTGAAGTGCAAGCTAAATTAAAAGTATCATGTTTACCTACTGTATCTCTAATTACTTCTACCAAAGGTTCGTGGTCTGTATCATAAAATTTTGAAAATAATCCTGGCCCTGGAAAAGTATTACCCATAAAAGTTCTAGTCGTTTGCCAATCAAGACCTTTCTCTAAACCTTTATCAAGTTTTTTTGTATCGAACGCTACAAAATCTGAACATTGTCTTCCTGCTGGACTTATAATTTGTATATAATCTCCTTCTTTAACCTGATAGGAAATACAAGTTTGCCTATCGATATTTTTTTCATAATTAGGCTCATAAACAGGATCAGGAATAACAGTAAGTTCTTTATCATTAGTAATTTTAGATCTTTTAATAAATATTGTTAAATCACTTGATGGATTTTGATCACTTATTGACATTTGATTTTTAGGAGCAGCTAAAATTACGTAACATTCATCTCTTGCTTTTAATTTAGTTTTCTCACCACTGGGCGTATCTCTATCAAACAAAATCGATGTTTTTGAATTTTTAATATTTAATTTTCTTTTTTTTAGTTGAAGATTTGTTGCTAAAGTTTTTTCATCTTTGTTACTTAATATCTCTAAAATGGAATTTGCGCTTCTACTTTCTTTTAAGTTTAATATTTCAAGTTGACATTTTCCATCTTTGTTAAAACAGGTTATTTCACAAATTTGATTTCCCTCATCGTTTATTAATTCTATTTCGTCATCTGGAAAAATTTGTATACCCGTTATTCCACCAGCATTAATTACATGTCTTTCAACTCCAGGTGGTAGGACATTTAATCCAGGTTCTTTAATATCTCTTGTAGTTAACAACATATTTTAAATAATTTATTTTTATATTATATAAATATCTATCTGTTGACTATCCATTTACTTAAGCTCATACTAACTCTCTATATATATAGGAGGGTAATAATATGAAAAATAAATCTTTACCGTTAATTATCGGTGCGATTATAGTTATTGCTGGTCTTGTTTTCTTCATGGGTGGAGGAGATAAAACAGCAAAGAAATCTGGCGACAGTAGCCAACCTATTGTAATTCCAACTCATAATTGGTCAAGCCAAGTAGTTATGGCCCACGTTATAGGTGGAATTTTTGAGTCTATGGGAAATAATGTTAAATATGTTCCAGCAGATTCACAAGCTGTTTATGAATCAATTAGAATTGGTGATGTAACAATTTCACATGAGGTTTGGGAATCAGCTTTTGGAAAATCTTTTGATACTGCAAGAGATAAAGGTGGCGTACTTGATTGGGGTGACCATGAAGCAAGAACAATTGAAGATATGGGTTATCCAGATTGGGCAGCTAAATATTGCCCAGGACTTCCAGATTGGAACGCTTTAAAGAGTCCTGAATGTGCAAAAAATTTTGCAACTCCAGACTCTGGTGGAAAAGGACGAATGTTAGAAGGTCCTCAAAGTTGGCATGGTGATTTGATTCCTCAAAGAATTGAAGCTTTGGGATTAGGAGATCTATGGACTGTTAAGTTTGCAGGTGGTGCAGATGCATTATGGGCTGAACTTAAAGCTGCTGAAAAAGAAGGCAGAGGGACAATCATTTTTAACTGGACTCCAAACTTTACAGATGGAAAAGGTTTTACATTTATAGATTTTCCACCGTACTATGATGGATGTAGACCAGTTGACGGAGGTGATGGTAAATGTGGAGCTCCAGACGGTTATTTAAAAAAAGCTGTTAATGAGAACTTCCCAAAAACACATCCAGCAGCAGCAGCAATGTTTAAAAAATTGTCATTTAACACTAGTCAAATTGGTGCGATGGCAGCTTTAGTTGACGAAGATAAAATGTCTCATGAAGATGCTGCAAAAAAATGGTTAGCTGACAATAAAAATGTTTGGGAGAAGTGGACTAAATAATCACTTTGATTAAACATTAATTAATTTTAAATTCTCCCCTAGTTTTACTAGGGGGGATTTTTTTTTAATTTTGGTATAATTTTATGAAATATATGAAAAAATTTTTTGTATTCATTTTTTTGAGTTTTGTAATTTCAAACAATAGTTTTGCTAAAAAATCAGGATGTACAGATGGCGATTGTAATAATGGATTTGGCACTTGGACTTATACTGACAAAACTACATATGTAGGTCAATGGCAGAATGGTTCAAAAAAAGGAAAGGGAATTGAAACTTGGCCAAATGGATACATATACGAAGGTGAGTTTAATGATAGCAAGTGGCACGGTACAGGAACTTTAAAATTTCCAGATGGCTCCTCTTTTTCTGGTGAATGGAAAAATAACAAAATGCACGGTCCAGGTATTTTTACGTGGGCAGATGGTAGAGTTTTAAAAGGCACCTGGAATGAAGGAGACTATGTTAAATAAACTTTATCATTTACCAGAGGGTTTAAAAAATTCAATTGGATTAATTACTTTAATAATAACAATATTTTTCATTTTTTTTTTACTAAATGTTTTTTATGGACCAGATAAAAATGCTGAATTAAAAATTGCCGAACAAAAAAAAGTTCAAGAAAAAGCAAATGAATTAATTGCAACTTTACCAAGAGGTGTTTTAACATTTTATGACTCTAAAAAAGGTAAAAGATTATCACCAAATGAATATAAAACAGTTTGTAATAATACAAAGATTATTACCCAAAGAGCAATTATGGGAGCAAATATTACTGATAGCAAAGCATTTAATTTGTACAATGCTAATGGAGGTACTACTGGAAAATATTCTGTTAATTGGGATGATAATAAAAGTAAATGTTTTGCTCAATTTACAGTCAAACCATTAGAAGGCTCGTCTAATTCAGTAACTGTTAAAGGTGAAGCATTAGGTTTTTTAAAAACAAGTATTGATACAAGGGTTTATTTTATTAAAAATTTTTAATGAGTTATTTGTGTATAATAATAGTATAAATATATGAAATATAATTATGACATCAACACCTGTAATTAAATGTGAGTCTGTTTATAAGATTTTTGGAGAAAATGCTAAAAAAATGCTTCAAAACTCAAATGGGCAAGTAGATGCAAAAGAATTTCAAGATGCAGGATGTATAGTAGGTGTAAACAACGCGTCTTTTGAAGTTGCAAAAGGAGAAATGCTTGTCGTCATGGGATTATCTGGATCGGGAAAATCGACATTGTTAAGGTGTATTTCACGATTAACAGATGCAACAGGAGGAAAAATTTATATTGAAGGTCAAGACCTGCTAGCAATGAATGATAAGCAATTAATTGAATTAAGAAGAAGTAAGATGGGAATGGTTTTTCAGAGCTTTGCATTACTTCCTCATAAAACTGTCTTGGAAAATATTGCTTTTCCACTTCAGATCAAAGGAGGAGAAACAGATGAAAGTATAAAAAAAGCAATGGAAATGGTTGAATTAGTAGGATTAAAGGGAAGAGAAAATTATTTTCCAAGAGAATTATCAGGCGGACAACAGCAAAGAGTTGGAATAGCTCGTTCATTAGCTGTTGAACCAGATATTTGGTTTTTAGATGAACCTTTTTCAGCATTAGATCCTCTAATAAGAAAAGAAATGCAAGATGAATTTTTAAGACTTCAGGGGGTTTTAAATAAAACTATTTTATTTATTACCCATGACTTTGATGAAGCGCTAAGACTTGCTGATAGAATTGCAATTATGAAAGATGGCTTGATTGAACAATTAGATACACCAGCAAATATTGTTTTAAATCCAAAAACAGAATATGTCAGAAAATTTACAGAGGAAGTGCCACGAGAAAAAGTACTAAAGATTGAGTCAATAATGGATAAATCTATAAATGAAAAAGAAAGTGATAATATTAGTGTTTCAAAAGATGCTATAATTGAAACTGTTGCTGAAAAAATTTTAAGTCAAGAAAAACCTGCCCATGTTTTAGACTCAAACAATAATATTATCGGAAGTGTTAAACCGTCAAAAATAATTCAAACAGTTTTCAGGACTGAAAAAGAAAAACAAAAATAGTTATGGAAATTATAAAAAAATATCCCAAGGCTGCTCAATGGATTTTATTATTAATAGTTTTTTTTGGCTTATGTTTTGCAATACAAATACCAGAGGGATATGAGTTTGCTAAGGCAGGAACAGAATTTATTGATAAAGATAAGTTGGAACAACCTAGATATAGTGTTTTCTGGAGATTACCAGCATTTATTGCATGGATGCCTGGTTGGATTAATGACTCTGTATATTTTTTATTGAATGAGTGGCTCCCAATTGAGTATTTTGATACCAGTGTTCAAGAAACTAAAACACGTCCATTAGTTCTACATATTACGAGATTAATCTCAAGTTCAATGCTTTTTTTAATTCAGTTTATTCGTGAAATTTTAATTGGAGGAGTAGAAACTATTGTAGCTTTCACAAGTTGGGATTTTATAAGTACATATCCTTGGGCAAAATTACCCGGTCTTCCATGGACTATTGTTGCTGGTGGAGCAATTTTATTAGGTCACAAACTTAGTGGAAAAAATCTTGCAATATTTGCAGCTATTACAATGATTTATATTTCCGCTTTTGGTCAATGGAAACCGTCAATGCAAACTTTATCATTTGTAATGGTAGCCGCTCCGATATCTTTCATATTAGGACTTGGTTTTGGGATATGGGCTTATAAAAGCAAAAGAGTAGAAAAAATTCTTAATCCACTTCTTAATGTAGCTCAAACAATGCCTCATTACTCTTATCTTGTGCCGATTATGGTGCTATTTGGAATAGGAGATCACGCTGGCGCAATAGCAACAATTATTTTTGCAACCCCCCCAATGGTAAGATTAACTTTATTAGGACTAAGGAAAGTTTCACCGGAAGTAATAGAGGCAGGAAAAATGAGTGGTTGTACTGATTATCAACTATTGTCGGAAGTATTAATCCCAACTGCCAGAAGAGATATTTTGATTGGAGTAAATCAGGTAATAATGCAATGTTTGGCTATGGCTGTTATAGCTTCATTTATAGGAGCAAAAGGTCTTGGGTGGAATTTGTTGCTTGCACTAAATCAACTTAGAATAGGATTAGCCCTGGAGGCTGGAGTTTGTATTACTTTAATAGCTGTATTATTAGATAAATTATCTTTAGCTTGGGCTAATAAACAAAAAAATTATTTTGAAAACCCTACACCTTTTGAAAAACATAAATATTTATACATATTTTCTGGAGTAGTTGTAGTTGGATATGTTTTTTCTTTCCTAGGTACTTTTTTATTTAAAGAGGGTTTTAATTATTTTTTTATTGTTCCGCATAACAAAGGTATTTCAACAGAGGCTTTTTGGAATGCTGGTGTTGATTGGATATTAGATAATTTTTTTGACACTCTTAAAATATTCAATACCTGGCTTATAGTAGAAGTTTTGATACCAATGAAAAATGCTTTTTTAAGAATGCCAATAGTTGCAACTTTTGTTTTATTTATGGGAGCAGGTTACATAATTGGTGGAATTAGATCTGCTTTAATTGTTGGAAGCTTTACATTGTTTATTGCCTTAACCGAATGGTGGGATAGGGCATTAATTACGATGTATATGGCAACTTTCGGCGTAATAGTTTCAGGTATACTTGGAATTATCATTGGTACTTTTAGTGCACAAACAAAAACCAGCACGAGAATAACTCTTGGTGTTTGCGATACTTTGCAGACTTTTCCATCATTTATTTATTTAATTCCTGTAATCATGCTTTTTGGAGTTACAGATACATCTGTCTTAATTGCTGTGATAATTTATGCAACTATACCTGCTACACGATACACTATCGAAGGTTTAAGAAGCGTCCCAACAGCATTACATGATGCAGGGTCTATGTCGGGTGTTAACAGATTGCAAAGATGGCTAAAAATTGAGTTGCCGCTTGCTTTTCCACATATGATGTTAGGAATTAATCAAACAGTAGTTTTTGCTTTGTTTATGGTAATCATTGGAGCTATGATTGGAACAACAGATCTTGGGCAATATATTCTTAAAGCTCTATCTGATAGACAAGGAACAGGTAACGGATTAATGCTTGGTTTGTGTGTTGCTTTTATAGGATTAGCTGTCGATAATCTAATTAGAACTTGGGCTGAGCATAGAAAAAAACTTCTTGGTTTAGATTAACAAATGAAAAAAATTACAATTATAGGAGCAGGAGCAATGGGATCAGCTTTTTCTGTACCTTGTTTAGAAAATAATAATGAAGTTACCTTAGTAGGGACACACTTAGAAGATGATTTAATTAACGATATTAAAGCAAAAAGAAATTATCATCCATCTTTGAATACTTTTTTACCTAAAAATTTGAAGATGGAAAAATTTAGTAAGTTAGATCAAATATTAGAAAAAAATACTGATATTATCGTTGCCGCAATTAGCTCAGTGGGAATTGAGTGGTTTGTAAAACAAATTTCAAAAAAATATAAAAATAATATGCCAATTATCTTATTAACTAAAGGTTTGGCCATTGTTGAAAATGAACTTATAACTTTATCAGAAAAAATTAAAATTCTTTTAACAAATTTAGGATGTGAGAATATCAATATTTCAGCAATAAAGGGACCATGTTTAGCCTCAGGTTTAGCAAATAAAGTGAGAACTGGAACTGTAATAGCAAATACAAAAATTGAAATAGCACAAAAATTGAAAAAAATAATTTCTACCAAGTATTATTCTATTGAGTTATCAAATGATTTAACTGGTGTTGAATTATCTGGAGCAATTAAGAATATTTACTCAATGGTAATTGGGGCAGCTGAGGGATTAAGTGGAAAAAAAAATGATAATAGTAGTAATTCAAATCATTACTTAAATACATCAGCCTCTTTAATACATAGATCTATATCAGAAATGTCCGAATTTGTTTCACATTATGGGGGAAATGCTGAAACTGTTTATGGATTAGCAGGTTTAGGTGATTTATATGTTAGTGCCATCGGTGGAAGAAATAGTTTGATGGGTAAATATTTGGGTCAGGGATATCTTTATAAAGATGCTAAAAAAAAATTCATGAAGAACATAACGATTGAGGGTGCAGATTTAGCACTTGAAATAGGCCCCAAAATTTTAAAAGATTTAAATTCAAAACATTTTCCACTAATGTTTAGCTTGATATCAACTATATGTGATAATAAAAAATTAGTCATTAATTGGTGATGAAAAATTTTAAAATATTAATTTGTGAAGGAAATACTGTTGAAGAAAGTAAAAAGTTTACTGAAAATGGAATAGAAACTCACACTGAAAGTCTTAGGAAAAGTCTTGGTTTATTTAATAAAAATTTAGAAATTGATGTCTTAAATCCATGTTGTGAATTAGATCTAAATAAAATAATTCCCTCTTTAAAAAAATATGATGGATTAATTTGGGGTGGTAGTAGTTTAAATATTTATAATGATACAATAGAAATTAGAAGACAAATCTCCTTTATGAAAGAATGTTTTAAAAAAATAAATAAAATTTTAGCAATTTGTTGGGGAATGCAAGTAGCAGTAACTGCCTCTGGAGGTGAGGTTAAAAAAAGTAATAAAGGATCAAATATTGGTATAGCAAATGATATAGAATTAACTAATCAAGGTTTAAATCACCATCTTTATTTTAAAAAAAACAAAAAATTTAATTCGCCAGCTTTTAATTTTGATGAGGTAGTAACAGTTCCTAAAGGAGCTATTCATTTGGCTTCAAATAAAATAAACAGAATTCAAAGTATATATTTCAAGTATGGACTGAGTGAAATTTGGGGACTACAATATCACCCTGAAATTACTTATGAAAAAATGATTAATATTATAAAATTTAGAAAAGAGAAATTAATAGAATATAGAAAATGTTTTAAAAATTATAATGAAATAGATAAACATATAGATATTATTCAAAAAGAGATAAAAAATTCAAATCAAATAGATAGAACTATTGAATTACAAAATTGGTTAAATAACTTAACAAATTAAAAAAGACCCTCTACTTCACCTTTGTCATTTAATTTAATATTGTCTGCGGCTGGTACTTTTGGCAAACCAGGCATAGTCATAATTTCCCCACAAACAACAACTATAAATTCTGCACCAGATGATAATCTGACTTCCCTTACTGGTAAAACATGCCCTGTGGGCGCACCTTTTAAATTTGGATCTGTAGAAAAACTATATTGAGTTTTTGCAATACAAACAGGTAGATTACCGTATCCTTTTTCTTCAAAATCTTTTAACTGTTGTCTGACTTTTGTATCAGCAACTACTTCGCTTGCATGATAAATTTCTTGTGCAATTTTTTCAACTTTCTTAAATAGGGGCAATTTATCTTCATATAAGTATTTAAATGTGTCTTGATTATCTTCACAAATTTCCACAACATTCATCGCTAGTTCTTTTGCTCCTTCACCTCCAAAAGACCAGTGCGTACATTTAGAAGCCTTAACACCTTGAGTTTTACAAAAATCCAATAATGTTTTCATTTCTTTTTCTGTATCAGTTATAAAATGGTTTACTGCAATTGTGACTGGAAGACCAAATTTTCTAGTGTTATTAATATGCCTTTCTAAATTAACTAAACCTTTTTTTAATGCTTTAATATTTTCATTTTTTAATTCATCTTTAGGTATACCACCATGCATTTTAAGAGCTCTAATTGTTGCAACAATAACTACACAATCAGGTTTGATACCAGATTTTCTACACTTAATATTCAAAAATTTTTCTGCCCCAAGGTCTGCACCAAATCCAGCCTCTGTAACAACATAATCTGAAAGTTTAAGACCTGCTTTTGTTGCTATAACAGAATTACAACCGTGAGCTATATTCGCAAAAGGGCCTCCGTGAATAATAGCTGGATTATTTTCTAAAGTTTGAGTTATATTAGGTCTGATTGCTTCTTTTAATAAAACAGTCATTGGACCTTGTGCGTTTAAATCTTTAGCAAAAATTGCCTTTTTATCTCGAGTATATCCGATCGTAATGTTTGCAATTCTATTTTCTAAATCTTTCAAATCTGTTGCTAGACAAAAAATTGCCATTAACTCTGAAGCAACAGTTATATCAAAACTGTCTTGACGAGGAAATCCATTGGCTACACCACCAAGATCTACAATAATGGACCTTAAAGATCTATCATTCATATCCATTACTCTTCTCCAAGAAATTCTTCTTATATCTATATTAAGTTTATTTCCCCAATAAATATGATTATCAATAAGGGCTGATAAAAGATTATGAGCTGAGGTGATTGCATGAAAATCTCCTGTAAAGTGTAAATTGATTTGTTCCATTGGCACAACTTGAGCATACCCCCCTCCAGCTGCACCTCCTTTTAGTCCAAAAGATGGACCCAGACTTGGCTCTCGCAAACAAACAATAGATTTTTTTCCAATTTTATTTAACCCATCATTTAAACCTACTGACGTTGTGGTTTTTCCTTCACCAGCAGGCGTAGGTGTTATGGCAGTAACTAAAACTAACTTACCATCTTTATTGTCTTTTAATTTATCTAGGTATTCTAAATTAATTTTTGCTATATGACGCCCCATAGGACTGAAAGATGAACTTTCATCTGGAACGTCGATTTTAGCTAAAATGTCTTTGATTGGTTGCATTTTAGCTTCTCTTGCTATTTGGATATCTGATTTTACTTTACTCATTAATAAACTCAAAAATATTAAAACTGGTCGATTAGTATCTCTTTTTAGTGGCTTTGGAAATATCTAAAAATTATATATAAAAAAAATATGAACTATTTATATTCATTATTATAAAATTTAATAATGCAAAATTACTCAATATTTAGCCTTATAAAGAACGCTTTTTCTAATCATGAAAAATGGGATTTAGCTTGGAAAGATCCATCTCCCAAAAAAGAATATGATGTCGTTATAATTGGTGGTGGAGGCCATGGATTGGCAACAGCTTATTATCTGGCAAAAGAGCATCAAATTACAAATGTTGCAATAATTGAAAAAGGCTGGATCGGTGGGGGCAATGTTGGACGTAATACTACAATAATAAGATCTAATTATATGCACGATGATAATGGATTGTTTAGTGAATTTGGAATGGATTTATGGAGACGGATGAGTCAAGATTTAAATTATAATGTAATGTTTTCTCCCCGTGGCATAATTAATCTTGCTCACTCTGATGCTCAAATGAATGTTTATGCCAGAAGAGGTAACTCAATGAGACTGAATGGGATTGATGCAGTTCTTCTGAATAGGGAACAAGTACAAGAAATTATTCCAATGGCGGACTTTTCTGAAAATGTGAGATTTCCAATTTTTGGAGGTTTGATGCAACCAAGTGCAGGCACTGCTAGGCATGATGCAGTAGCCTGGGGTTACGCTCGTCAAGCAGACTCGATGGGAGTAGATATAATTCAAAATTGTGAAGTAATTGGATTTGATGTATCTGCTGGAAAAATTACTGGAGTTAGAACTTCTCGTGGAGATATCAAAGCAAAAAAAATAGGATTGTGTGTAGCTGGTAGCACAAATATTTTAGCAGAGAAATTAAATATGAGATTACCAATTGAAACACATCTTTTACAAGCATGTGTTTCCGAACCAGTGAAGCCAGTTCTAGATAAAGTAGTTACATTTGGTGCAGGTCATTTTTATATAAGCCAATCAGATAAAGGTGAAATGGTTATGGGAGGTGATTTGGATGGATACAATAGTTATGCTCAAAGAGGAAACTTACCAACTTTGCAGCATGTATTAACAGAAGGTATTGCGATGATGCCTTTTTTAAGCAAGTTAAAAATGTTAAGGACTTGGGGTGGCATAATGGACATGTCAATGGATGGTTCACCTATAATTGATAAAACTCACATTGAAGGATTGTACTTAAATTGTGGGTGGTGTTACGGTGGTTTTAAAGCAACTCCAGCATCTGGTTGGACATTTGCACATACGATTGCACAAGATAAAGTTCATAAATTAAATGCTGGATATAGTTTAAATAGATTTAATACAGGTCACTTACTCGATGAAAAGGGACTTGGTACAAAAACTTGGATTTCATAAATGCTTTATATAAAATGTCCACACTGTGGAATGAGATCACAAAATGAATTTTCTTATGGCGGAGATGCTAGCGTTAAAAGACCAGAATTAAATAAAGAAATATCAGACCAAGAATGGGATAATTTTGTTTATAATAGAAAAAGTTTAAGAGGAAAACATTGGGAGTTGTGGCAACATTTATCAGGTTGTCGACAGTGGATTAAGGTTCAAAGAGATACAGCAACTCATGAAATATTTAATACATTAAAAGCTGAAGAGGAGATTAATTAATGTCTCAAGAATTTAGATTGAAAGATATTGGGCTTATTAAAAGAAATAAAAAAATTTCATTTAAATTTAATGGAAAAAAGTATCAAGGGTATGAAGGAGATACTTTAGCTTCAGCTTTATTAGCTAATGGAGTTCATTTAGTAGGTAGAAGTTTTAAATATCATAGACCTAGAGGATTTTTTGGAGCTGGAGCTGACGAACCTTATGCTGTTGTTCAGTTATATAGAGATGGTGAAACTGAACCAAATATCAAAGCGACAGAGCAAGAACTTTTTGAGGGTTTAGAAGCAAAGAGTGTTAACTGTTGGCCAAGTGTTAATTTTGATATAGGCGCAATTAATAATATTTTAAAAATTTTTTTACCAGCTGGTTTTTATTATAAGACATTCATGTGGCCAAAAAGTTTTTGGTATAAAGTTTATGAACCTTTCATAAGAAAAGCAGCTGGATTAGGGGTTGCTTCGACAAAACATGATAAAGAAAGATATGAACATAAATACGAGTATTGTGATTTATTAATTGCTGGATCTGGACCATCTGGACTTTCAAGCGCTTATGCTGCTGCAAAAAATGGTGCAAAAGTAATTTTAGCAGAAGATAAATCTAGATTTGGTGGATCTTTACTAACAAGTGATGTCAATATTGGAAACCAGTCAGGAAAAAATTGGGCTGAAAAAATTATCGCAGAACTTAAAGATATGCCAAATGTTATTGTTAAAAATAGATCTCAAATTTTTGGGTATTATGATCACAACATGCTAGTAATGTCTGAAAAGATCAGCGATCATTTGCCAAAAACTAAAAAATATCATCCTAATAAAAAATTATGGTACATAAGAGCGAAAGAAGTTTTAATTTCTTCAGGATCCATTGAAAGACCAATAGTTTTTGGTAATAACGATACTCCTGGTGTTATGCTTTCATCTGCTGCAAAAGAATACATGAAAGTTTATGGAGTTTTAGTTGGAAAAAAGCCATTAGTATTTACAAATAATGATAGTGGGTATGAAACAGCTATTGAATTTAAAAAAAATGGTATTGATCCAATAGTTTTAGACTCAAGAGAAAATCCAGCTTCAGAAATAGTAGATGAGGCAAAAAATTTAGGATTAAATATAAAATTTTCTTATGTTGTTGTAGCAGCTAAAGGTTATAAAAAAGTAAAATCAGCAGACATTGCTTTAATTTCAAAAGATAAAAAAAAATTAGGTAAAATAGAAAATATTAATTGTGATTGTATTTGTGTCTCAGGGTTTTGGACACCTACTATTCACTTAGCTTCTCAATCTGGTAATAAAACTAAATTTGATGATAATATAGATGCTTTCATACCTGGTAAGTCTAAGCAGAATGAAACTACCTTGGGAGCAGCAAATGGAGTTTTTTCACTTAAAGAAACATTGAAGACATCATTTGAGGCAGGAAACAATCTCTCAAAAAAAATAACTAATATAGAAAACAAAGTTTCTATTCCAAATATAGTAGAAAAAAAATACTCTAAACATGATAAATTTTGGTGTGTTCCATTACCAAAAGGAAAAAATTATAAAAGATTTTTAGATTTTCAAAATGATGTTTCAGTTTCAGATATTGAGTTAGCTCTAAGAGAAGGGTATCGTTCAATAGAACATGTAAAAAGATATACAACTCTTGGTATGGCTACTGACCAAGGTAAGACAAGTAATTTGAATGGTTTGCAATTAGTATCAGACATCGAAAATAAAGTGGTTCCATCTGTTGGACATACTACCTTTAGGCCACCTTATACACCCATATCAATTGGTGCAATTGTAGGGAGAGAAATTGGAAAACATTCTAAACCAACAAGAAAATCACCAATGCATTCCTGGCATGAAAAGAATAATGCAATTTTTGTTGATGCTGGAGTTTGGTTAAGGCCAAGATATTATAAAAAAGGTGATGAAAATTTATTTGAAGCATCAAAGAGAGAGGCTAAAAATGTAAGAACCAACGTTGGAGTTTGTGATGTAACTACTTTAGGAAAAATAGATATTAAAGGTCCAGACGCAGCTGAATTTTTAAATAGAGTATATACTAATGCATGGCTAAAGTTGCCTGTTGGTAAAGCTAGATACGGAGTGATGTTAAGAGAAGATGGAATAGTTATGGATGATGGTACCACCACAAGAATTTCAGAAAATCATTATCACATGACAACGACTACCGCTCAAGCAGCTAATGTGCTTTCGCATCTTGAGTATTATCTTCAATTAGTGTGGCCAGAACTAAACGTAAATGTTGTTTCAACAACAGAGCAATGGGCTGGTGCTGCTATTGCTGGCCCAAACTCAAGGAACTTATTAAAAAAACTATTTCCAAACAATGATGTATCGAATGAGAATCTACCTTTCATGGGTTTTATGGAAGGTGACTTGTTTGGTGTTAAAACAAGAATTTTTAGAATTTCGTTCTCAGGTGAGCTAGCTTATGAGCTAAATGTAGAGTCTGACTATGGGAAATTTATGTGGGAAAAAATTGTTGAATTAGGGGAAGAATTTAAGATTCAGCCATACGGAACTGAGGCATTATCTACTTTAAGAATTGAGATGGGCCACGTTGCAGGTTCAGAATTAGATGGAAGAACAATTCCATATGACAATGCTCTAGAAGGATTGGTTAGTAAAAAGAAAGATTTTATTGGAAAAAGATCATTACAGAGACTAGCTTTTGTAGCTAAAGATAGACAAAGAATTGTTGGAGTGGTTCCAATAGATAAAAAAACTAATATCCCTGAAGGTTCCCATTTAGTTAAAGACGCGAAAGCTTCATTGCCAAATAAAAAATTAGGCCACATTTCTGCGTCTTGTTGGAGTGTAGAATATGATAATCCATTTTCATTAGCTATATTGAAAGATGGAAAAAATATGATTGGAGAAAAATTATTTGTAATGTCACCATTAAAAAATAAAATAATTCCAGTTGAAATTGTCTCTTCTCATTATGTAGATCCAAAAGGAGAAAGAGTTAGATCATGAGTTTAATTTCTGCTTTAGAAAATGTTCATCAAAAAGGACAGTTTGGAGATTATGAAGATAAAGATGAAAATAGTCTACTGAAAGTTTCTGAATTGAAGAATTTACTAATTGTTCAAGTTGTTCAATATAAAAACTCCAATAATTTAATAGATAAACTTATTATTGACAATTTAAAAATAAGCAACAACCCTTTAAATGTAAGCAATAATGAGAATACAAGAATTCTTTGGTATGGACCAAGAAATTGGCTAATAGTTTCAAAAAATAAAAAGATTATAAAAGAAATTGAACAAAATTTTAGTGATAAAGATTTTGCTGTTACAGATTTATCACATTCTAGAGCAATCATTGAATTAGAGGGAGATGAAGCTAAAGAAGTACTGAAAAAAGGATGCCCTTTTAATTTTAATAATTTAAATAAGAATAATTGTTTGAATTCTATTTTTAATGGTATATCGATCACTGTTGATATGACAAATGATAAACCAGAAAAATTGAGAATTTTTGCTTTAAGAAGTTTTGGAGAGTCTTTATATCATTCTATAACTGATGCCTGTTTAGAGTTTGGTTATATTGGAAAGTAAATTTTAGTCTCTTGTTGCTATATAAACACCCATTGAAGCAATTAAAAATCCTGCTAAATCTAAACTGTTTAATTTTTCTCCCAAAAAAAGCCAAGCCATAAATGCAGATGTCGAGGGGATTAGAAAAAATATTGATACAGTTTTGCTAGCAGAGTTTTTCTTAATTAAATACATGAGTATTGTAAAAGCACCAAATGATACTAAAAAAATTTGATGACTCATTGCAATAAGGAAATTTTTTGAAAAATTAATATATGGATCAACAAATATAAGAATTATAAATAAATGAAATATACAACCACCAAAAGCTTGATTCATATTACTAACTGATAAAGGCAAGTTGTTACTAAGTTTTTTTTGCCAAATAGTTGAAAATGTAATTGCCAACAAAGCTATTATTGTTGCGATAAATCCATTTACAGGTATTTCTTTACCAATATCAAATCCCAAAACAAGAGCTGCACCAATAAATCCTAATAAAACTCCAATCCATTGTTTGAGTGTAACTTTTTCTTTTAAAATTGGACCACTTAAAGCATTTGTTAAAATAGGTTGAAGAGTTACTATAAGTGCCGCTATGCTAGTTGGCATGCCTACTGAAATTGAAAAAAAAACACCTCCTAAATAAAAACCATGAAAAAGAACACCACTAAAAAAAGATTCAAAAAAATATTTTTTTTTCACCAAAATTTTTTGTTTTGAATATAAAGAAAATAAAAAAAAACCTAATGCAACAATCCCAAATCTAAATGAAAGCGCAGAAAATGGTTCACTGTAATCAATAATTGGCTTAGTTGTGATGAAAGCTGATGACCAAAGCAAAATGAAAATAAATGGGAATATTTTGACCATTTTCACTTATAGGCTATTATTTCTCTAAATATCATCAATTTTATAACCTAAAATGGATATATTCGTTCTTGAGTTGTATTTCAAAATACATAGGATGTTTTTAAGGGATACAATGATAATTAAAAAATTTCTTTTTGGGGCTTTTTGTCTAATTTTCTTAAATGGGTGTGCTCAAAATACAGCTCTTTTAGGCCCAGTGTATACATTTGGAAGTTCTGGAGGTAGCATTTCTCACGCAGGATTATCTTACGGATCTGAAAAGATGATAATTAAAATGACTGGAAAATCAACTGGAGAGAATATTAAAGAATTTTATAATCAAAAAAAAAAAGAGAAAGAATTTACTTATCTTGTTAAACAAAGGTTCAAAGAAACTAAAAAAAAAATAGGAAAGATACAAGTTAGTCAGTAATATTTAATAATAAATTTTTAGGTTGATTCGTTTCTTTACACCAAAGTTCATAACTTTCACATACTCTCCAAAGATGATTAAAAGCTCTTTGAGAAATCTCCAGTGGAAAATGACTTTTTGTATAATATAGATAAGGAAATTTAATCAAGTGTTTCATCATCATTTCTTTTTGCACCTGAAGCAACTTAATTGTTTCACTTGAAATTTTTTCTCCTGATTTTTTATCTATAAAATCATTTTTTTTTAGTTCTTCAAACCATATTTCATGAAATTTTCCGCTACTGATTTCTTCATATTTTTTTGTACCTATAAAATTATCAATAGCATCTATATTCGAATAACCAGGATTATTTTTTTTTATTTTTGAAATATCTTTGTAAATTATTTCAGCAACATAAAGTACGTAAGGTTTTTTTTGACTTTTCATCATTTTATTTATATTTTGCCATCGTAGAATAGGCTAATATTAAATTTGGATCTAAGAAAATTTTCGAAGATTTGATCTTTTTAAATGATTTAAAAGCAAAAATTGCAATTGGAAGTTCAGTACATCCTAATATGATTTTCTTGCATTTCATTTTTATTAAATATTGAACAGCAGGTTTTATTATCTTTGCAGCACCTCTCACATTTCCCATTTTAACTAATTTTATCGCTTTATTTACATAATTTTTTTGCATAATTTCATTTGGACAAATTAAATTATAGTTTTTGTCAAAAAATTTATTATAAATACCTGTTTTAAGTGTTCCCTCAGTTGCTAAAAGACCAATCTTAGAATTTTTTTTACATCTCTTTTTTGTATGAATATAAACCTCTTGAGGCATATTTATGATCGGGATATTCGTCTTTTTTTTTAAATCCTCATACCAATAATGTGCAGTGTTACAGGGTATAACTATAAATTTACATTTATTTTTTTTTAATAACTGACAACCTTTTAATAAACTTTTCAAAACTTTGTTATATTTTTTTAAACTTTTTGAGTTATTTTTTTTATTAAATAAATTTTTAGTTTGAACACCAATTGACTCAGGTCGTCCTGGAATATTTGATTTATTATAAAGAATAAAAAGTGGATACTCTTGATCTATCTTACCTCTGTTGATCAATGCAAGTTTATTACAAAAATCTAGACCTGCTTGAGTTCCCATACCTCCTAAAATTCCAATCATATTTTTAAGTTCTATTTAATATTTGAATTGTTAATTTATATCTTTTGGAAAAAAATTATATTAGACAATGATTTTTTGTAAAGGATCTAAAAATATATTTTAAACTCTTTTTAGGTGTTGGCTGAAAATTGCAGAAAACGATTTTAAATCATTTTTCTAAAATTATTCAGCCAACAAAATATGTGAAAATTATGCAGTTTTTAAATTAACAGCTGAAGGACCCTTGGGACCATCTTCAACATCGAAAGTCAAAGCCTGACCCTCATCTAATCCATTCATACCAGCTTCTCTCACTGCTGAAACGTGGACGAATACATCTTTTTCTTTATCATCTCTTTCAATAAAACCAAAACCTTTGGTTGGATTGAACCATTTTACTTTTCCTTGTAGACTCATATTTTTCTTCTTATTAAATGTTACTTTTATTACTTATAATTAAGTAATTTTAGCTTTGTTTAGATTAATTAGAGATTTGTCAACAAAATTAAACAAACTTTTTAAATTAAATTTATTCTAGTTGCTTATTTGCAGGCTCATATACACCGAATTAACATCATCTTTGTAATGTGAAAAGGGTTTACATGTTTTAAAACCACAACTTAAAAACAATTTTCTAGCTGGTAAAAAGAATTCACCAGCACCTGTTTCTAGGCTTAATTTTTTAATTTTCAATAATTTTGCTTTATTAATGAGTTGATTTATTACTTCTTTTCCATATCTTTTATTTCTAAATTTATCATTTACTCTGATTGATTTGAATTCACCATGTTCTTTATTTAAAAACTTAATAGCTCCTATACCTATTAATTGATCATTTTCCCACATACTCCAAAGTTTAATTGAAGCAACTCTTAATCCAGATATATTTAAAACGTGCGTGCTGTCTTTTGGGGAAACAGATCTTAACTGAATAAAATGTTTTACTAATAATTCATGTACTTCTGGATTGTCAAAGTTTCCTTCAATTGATATCATTTTTCTAAAATATTTTTTAAGTTACTTATTTGTCCAATCTTAAATATTATTGCATCATCTTTTTTAAAACCATATTTTTCTGCATTTGCCTTAAATCTAATTGGTGGTTCCATGATTGGTTCTAAAGATAAAACAAAAGTTCCCCAATGCATTCCAATAACTTTTTTACTTCTAAGATTTTGCGCTACTTCAAGTGCTTCTTCAGGATTAGTATGATAAACTGATTTATCTTTATAAGGCATAATTGGATAAAAATTATACGCACCTATGTTAATAAACGTAAGATCAATTGGACCAAATTTTTTTCCTAAATCTTTATAAATATTTCCAATGCCAGTGTCGCAGCTAAAAAAAATTTTTTTATCCTTATATTCAATTAAAAAATTTCCCCACAATGTTTTATTTGTATCTGTAAGACTTCTTTTAGACCAATGTACAGCAGGTAAAAATGTGATTTTAAGATTTTCATTTATTTTTATCTTGTCATACCAATCCATCTCATTCACATCTTTATATCCATTATTCGTAAAATATTTTCCTAGTTTTAAAGGAACAAGAACCTTAGCCTTTTTGTAAGGAAATTTTCTTATTGTCATCATATCTTGATGATCATAGTGATTATGTGTAAGTAAAAAAACATCTGTTTTAGGAATTTCTTTAAGTTTTAATCCAGGTTCAACATATCTTTTTGGTCCAAAAAAAAGTGGACCAGCATTTTTTGAAAAAACAGGATCTGTAATTATTGTTGTATTTCCTAATTTTATCAAAAAGGTTGCATGACCAATCCATCCAACATAATCATCATTTTGATATTCTTTTAAATTAGATAAAACTTTTTCTTTTTTAATTATATGATCATTAGGGATGGTCATATCAATTTTTTTTTTCTCTTGATTGAAAATTTTATATGACCATTTAACATTAGGGTCTCTTTTTGGGGATCCTTCAGGATTTCTAAAAGTGCCATCAGGCAAATGGTGATAAGGTTTTTTTTCTATAGACATTAATGAAGAGTTATATGCAAAAAATATAATAAAAAAATATATTAATTTTCTCATTTTCTAAGATTTAAGTTTAAATTAGAGTTGTTAAATGACCCATTTTTCTTTTTTGCTTTATTTCTTTTTTAAAATAGTCAAAAAAAAATTCATTTGATGCATAATTTTTTTTTCTATAAGCACTTATTTGATCTCCTATTAGATTTATCATTTTTGCGTTTGAAATTTTCTTTATTGGTATTTGCTCTAATTTACAAACAGCCCTTATGTGATTTTCAAATTGACTTATATTAAAAGCATTAATTGTTAGATGACCTGAGTTATGAACCCTGGGTGCAATTTCATTTACATAAAGATTGTCATTTTTATCAATAAAAAATTCAACACACATAGTTCCAATAAATTTCAGCTCCTCAGCTAGACGGATTGACCATAGTTTAGATTGCTCAAGAATTTTATTACTTATATCAGCTGGAATTCTTGAATGTTTTAAAATTTGGTCTTCATGTAAATTTTCAATAGGTTCATAAATTTCATATTTTTTTTCATCAAACCTAGTAATTATAATTGATATTTCTTTTTTTAATTCAACCAATTTTTCTAAAATATATCCTTTAGAAAAGTTAATATCTAAATCTTTGACTGATTCAATATTATTTAAAAAAAATTGACCCTTTCCATCGTAACCTAAAGTTGTAGTTTTTAATAAACCTGGAAGTAAATCCTTTGCATTTTCTATTTGGGATCTTTTATCAACATAAATATAACGAGTAGTTCGAATTTTTAGATTGTTTATAAAGTCTTTTTCAGCTAATCGATGTTGTATTATTTTATTTATTGATGGTTTAGGTAATACACTTTTTTTTTTATCAATTTCATCAAGAGTTTTAAAAGGAATATTTTCAAATTCATAAGTAATAATGTTAACTTGATTAATGAATTCGTTTATTTTATTAGGATCATCATATTTTCCATATATGAAGCCGTCAGAAAAATTTTGTGCTGGTGCATTTTGATCATCAGAAAAAATTATTGTTTTAATCTTTAATTTTTTAGCCGCTGAACATAACAAGCTTCCAAGTTGACCCCCTCCAATAATACCTAAAGTTGGTTTTGACATAACTATTTTACTTTGGTTTTTTTTTGACAGAACGAGTTTGACTTCTCCGCCATTTAATTAAATTATATTTTACTCTTTTATTATTAATGGCAATTATTGAAGAAGCTAAAATAGCAGAATTAATTGCCCCATCCCCACCAATTGCTAATGTACCAACAGGGATACCTTTTGGCATTTGTGCTATTGATAGAAGACTGTCTAAACCTTTTAGTTTTTTACTTTCAATTGGGACACCTAAAACGGGGATAGGTGTTAAAGCTGACAGCATACCTGGTAAATGAGCTGAACCCCCGGCTCCAGCTATTATCACAGCAATATTATTCTTTTCCACATTTTTTGCATAATCATACATTCTCTTTGGAGTTCTATGAGCTGATATAATTTTTGTTTCAAACTTAACGCCTAAAATTCGGAGCATTTTTTGACACAATTTCATAGTTTTGAAGTCAGACTGGCTGCCCATAACTATTGATACTTTATTTGATTTATTTTTATGCATTAGGTGTTTATTTTTATCACCTAAATAGTTATTTCAAATTAAAGCTTATTTTTCAATAAAATTAATAGAAATTAGCAAGCTTATTGGTATTCTTTAAGATTAATAAAAAATAAATGAATTTTAAGATCGATAACTTACAATATTGCAATTGGACAAGAAAAATCTTTGAAATTAATAGAGAGGCAGGTTTAGACGCCATCCACGTTACAATTGTTTATCATGAAGATTTTGACGAACTCCAAAAAATTATAAATTCATGGAATATTCACTTCAAAGACAATAAAGATTTAATTTTTCTTGGAAAAAATTTTAAAGATATCGAAAGAGCAAAGAAAGAGAATAAAACGGCAATTTTTTTTGGTTTTCAGAATTGTTCACCAATAGAGGATAATATTGATTTAGTTGAAAAGGTTTATAATCAAGGTTGTAGATTTATGCAACTCACATACAATAATCAATCTCTATTGGCCTCCGGATGTTATGAAAAAAAAGACTCAGGAGTAACAAATTTTGGAAGAGAAGTTATTAAGGAAATGAATAGATTAGGTTTAGTTGTTGACATGTCACACTCTGCTGAGCAAAGTACTTTTGATGCAATTGAAATAAGCGAAAAACCAATTGCAATAACACATGCTAACCCAAACTTCTGGTATTCTGCAAAAAGAAATAAATCAAACGAGCTTTTAAAAGTTTTAGGTGAAAGTGGAGGTATGTTAGGAGTGTCATTATACCCCCATCATTTAAAGAATGGATCTGAGTGTACTCTGGAAAGCTTCTGTGAAATGATAGCAAGAACAACAGAAATAATGGGTATTGATAAAGTTGGTATAGGAAGTGATTTATGTCTAGATCAGCCAGATAAAATAGTTGAATGGATGAGAAATGGAACTTGGTCAAAATCAAAAAACTATGGGGAAGGAACAAAAAATAATCCTGGGTTTCCAAAACAACCAAAATGGTTTTTGGATGCGAGAGGATTTAAAAATTTAGAGACCGGTTTGAAAAAAGTTGGTTTTTCAGAAGCTGAAATCAATGGTATTTTAGGAAACAATTGGTACAATTTTTATAAAAGAATATAATAATGAATATTAGTTTAAGAAACCCAAACCAAATAATGAAATTATCTAAGCTTGGATCATTTCATCAATCCAAATTGTCGTTTCTCAGAAGTTTTTTGAAAGAGTTTAAAAATTGGGATTATAAAAGAAATCTTTTTAAACTTGATAAATCTGGTTTTGGAACTGCAATATACTCTTTTAAAAAGGAAAAAAGAGTTTATTCGTTAATTTGTTTTGCTAATAAAATAAATGAAAATGAAAGATCGGACAGAGTTATCGCAACTAAATGGGACGCAGCTTTTACGTTATTTGATGGCACTCCCTCTAATAAAGATATTAAAAGACTCAAAAATCAAGTCCCAAAACAAGAAGTTGGTAGACTTTCTTATAAAGAATTAACATTATCGAGAGCAAATAAATCTATTCGTATATTTGAGTATGTTGTAAATTGCCTTAGCAATGGAAGACAACCTGATATAAATTTATTATCTAAAGTTGGATATCTTTATAGAACAACCGCAGTGTATGGATCAGGAAAATTTGGATTAGCTGATAGATTTAGAATTAAAAATAGAAAAGAAATTTGTGGCCCATTTAGACTGGAAATGATGTTGGTTTACCTGGTAAGGCAATTTACATTTGATCAAGTAAATCATGTTGCAAAAAAAAGAAATCCAAAAAAATCAGTCATACTAGATCCAAAAATTTGTAGAAGATTAGGTATTGGAAATTCTACGGGCCTTGGAATGGCACCTTTTATAGTAAATCATCCAACTCTTTTAAATAATTGGATTTATGCAAGAGAAAAAGCATTAAAAAGTATAAGAGAAATGAAAAAAGTTAAAAAAAAAGATGCAGATTATTTTTGTGATTGTTTGAAAAAATCTCTCAAAAATGTAAAAACATGGAATACAGAAAGTAATTTTCAGTTAAAAAAGATAAAAACTTTACGAAGAGATTTAAATAAATTTATTTCTTATTTAGAAAATAGCTTTAAATTCACAGTAAACTTTCCCTTTAATTGTATTTACCTGTGGCTTGAAAAAAATACAAATGATGAATGTCTTGAATATATTGTATCAATGATGATGGAACCTTTTGATCATATTGTAGATCCTTTAATTAGAAAAATGAGTTCTGACGAAGATCAATATTTTAATATTCCAACACAAAGAACAACAAATGATCTAAAAAAGATATTAGAAAAAAGATATTCTAGAATATTGAATATTGATTTTTCAAAAAAAGAGAATAATCAAAACTTTTGGTTTATCTCAAAAAATAAAGAAGAGCCTAGACTAGCAGATAGATTTGAAAACAGTGGATCGGAGTTAGAACAACCTTTAGCTATTGCTAGAGATATAAAAAAACTTTATGAAAAATTAAATTTATTAAAATTTAGCATACCTGTCGCAAAATTTTTGTTAATTTTTAGTGAATTAAGACATGTGATAAGAAGAGCATTTATAGTTGAAAAATTTCCTTATGCCGAAATTCAAGACAATACTATCAGCAAAGATACTGTACCAATTGATATGTTAAGATTAAAATTATCTTTTTTTGGAGCATTAAAATTTGATCCTAAATCAGATAAATGGTTACGTATTTGCATGTTTCAAGGTGCACCTTTACCTGAGCAATTAAAGACCTTCGATGATAATTGGGTTTACAATTAATTAAATTGATTAGATGAAATCATTAAGTGAGATAGATACAGTTTCAAAAAGAGCTAGTCGAGCCGTTGGTTTTTCTTGGGGAATATGTGAGGAAATTGGTAAAAATATAAGACTATTAGAATTATTTGGTCTTAAAGGTATTAAAAACTTAATTAGTTATTATAAAGAAAAAAAAAAGAGTAAATTTAATAATCTCCATGATATTAAAAAAAAAAATAAATCATTAAAGTATGATTTTTGCCCAATCATCGCCGGTGTGAGTTTTTTAGATCAAGCAGATAGTCTTAAGAGCATAGGAGAAATCAAAATTGAAAAATTAGCATATCCGATACTTTTTTTGCCATTCATTTCAAGAGCTTCAGAAATTATTGGTAAAAAAATTATATTGAAATTTGATAAGCAAGAATTTTATTTAAATTTAAATCAAAATATTTTTTCAAATATTCTTGAGGATAAAATGATAAAAAAAACTAAATTAGTTTCTATTAAATTTATTAAAAACGCAGATAGCTTTTCTAACAAAGAATGGAAACATCTTTATAAATTATCAGAAAACATATTTGTAGAAGAAAATGAAAATTTAAAAAATAAATCTGCTGGGGCTGGCTTAACAGATAATGATTAGAGGAATAAATAGATTTTTAATTAGTATATTTTTAATTATAGTTTTAGGTGTTATTTATTTAAGTATTTTTGGAATTAATACGAATAAATTTAATAACAAGATAATAAATCAAGTGGTTAAAATTGATCCAAGATTTGACTTGGATTTGAAAAAGGTAAAAATACTTTTACAACCGTTTGAGTTAAGTATTAATCTTAAAACTCTTGGATCAACATTAATTTTAGAAAATAAAAGAATAGATCTAGAGAGCATAACAAGCAATATTTCAATATTAAAATTTTTGAAAAATGAAGCTAGAATAAAAAATTTATCAATTTCTACAAAATTAGTAGATATAAAAAATTTGATACCATTCCTAAGATTAATTAATGATTCAACGAATTTATATATTTTAGAAAAATTTACAAAAGACGGTTATTTAATTTCAGATATAAATATAAATTTTGATGAAAACGGAAATTTTAAAGATGATTATGAGATTAAAGGAATTGTGAAAGATGGAAAATTTAGTTTTTTTAAAAATTATAATTTACATCGATTAAATTTTAAATTTAATATTTTTCACAACAATTATCAATTTAAAGAGATTGATTTTTCTTTTCAAAACATAAAATTCAGAGCTAATTCAATAGTTGCAAGAAAAAAGAATAATGATTTTTTAGTAAACGGTGAATTTGAAAATTTTGATATAGGTTTATCAAAAATTAAAAAATCAAACTTATTATCTGATTTTTTTAAAAACAGAAATATTAGTTCTTTAAATTTAGATTCAAAAAATAAGTTTTATTTAAAGTTAAACTCAAAATTAAGAATTAAAGATTTTAATTTAACTTCAGAAATTGATTTAAGAGAGTTTGAATTTGATAATAAATTTATTTTTCAAGATTTTTTTCCTGATATTAAGAATAAATTTTCTCTAAAAAATCACAAAATTAAACTGTCGTTTGATAAAGATTATTTAAACATTAAAGGTAAAGGTAATTTACTAATGCAAAAAGAGATTGATACAGTTACTTACGATATCAAAAAAGATAAAAAAAATTATCATTTTAAAATCTTTTTGGATTTATTAAACAATCCCTTTTTAATTAATTTGATAAAATATGAAAAAATTAAAGGATCAAATGCAAAAATTTATTTAGAAGGCATTTATAATGATAAAGAAAAAATTCAATTTAAATCAATTTCTTTAAAAGAAAATGAAAATGAAATTTTAATTAAAAACCTTTTATTAAATAAAAAGAATAAACTTTCTAAGTTAGATTATTTTAAAATTAATCTTAAAAATAAAGATAATTTAGATAATTATATCGAATTAAAAAGAAAAAAAAAAAATTATAATATTACAGGAAGGTCATTAGATATAACGGAAATTGTTAAAAATTTGTTGAGTACAAAAAATGAAAACAATTTGTCCAATTTATTTGATAAAAAAAGCTCACAAATAAATTTGAATATTTCAAAGGTTTTTTTAGATAAGGAATTTTACACTAAAAATTTAAAAGGTAAGATTAATATAAAAGATAGTGAAATTTTCAAAATGAGTTTAAATTCTTTTTTTGATGAAAACAAAAAGATTACTATGACAATTCAGACATCTTTGGATGGAAAAATAACTACATTTTACTCAGATTATGCAAAACCAATCGTAAAGAAATATGATTTTATAAAAGGTTTTGAAGAAGGTTCGTTAGACTTTTACTCAATTAAAAAAGATGGCACCTCATCATCCCAACTAAAAATATATGACTTTAAATTAAAAAAAATATCTGTTTTAACTAAAATTTTGACATTAGCGTCTTTGCAAGGAATAGCTGATATACTCTCAGGGGAAGGAATAAGATTCAATGAATTTGAAATGAAGTTTAAGAATAAAAAAAATTTGATGACTATTAATGAGATATATGCAATAGGGCCTGCTATTTCAGTTTTAATGGAGGGATATATTCAAAAAAATGAATTAATAAGTTTGAGAGGAACATTAGTTCCCGCTACCACAATAAATAAAGTTATCGGTTCGATACCAATTTTAGGAGATATACTTGTTGGTAAAAAAATTGGTGAGGGTGTCTTTGGCGTAAGTTTTAAAATAAAAGGGCCTCCAAAAAAATTAGAAACTTCTGTAAATCCTATAAAAACACTTACACCAAGGTTTATCACAAGAACTTTAGAAAATATTAAAAAAAATTAATATATTTCAATTTTGATATGTCTTTTTTTTCCAAGTGATAGTTTTATATAATTATTTATAAATAAAGTCTTATCAATTATAAATTTTTCATCATTAATTTTGTTGTTGTTTATTTTTACTGCGTTTCCTTTTACAAGTCTTCTAGCTTCACTCTTTGATTTTTCTAATTCTGAAATAATAATTAAATCTAAAATATTAATATTATTTTCTAGATCTTTTTCTCTAATTTTTTTTACAGGTAAACTTTCACCAGTCGAATTTTCAACAAAAGTTTTTTTGGCAGTTTTTTCACATTTTTGAGCTTCATTTTTACCATGCAACATAGCTGTTGCTTCATTTGCAAGTAAAATTTTTAAGTCGTTTATATTATCATTTTTAATTTCATTAATTTTTTTAATGCTTACATCTGTAAAAATTTTAATAAATTTTACAACATCTCTATCATCTATGTTTCGCCAAAATTGCCAGTAATCATAAGATGATAATAATTTTTTATCTAGCCAAATTGCTCCGCTCTCTGTTTTACCCATTTTTGCTCCAGACGCTAAAGTTATTAGAGGTGTCGTTAGTCCAAAAGCCTCTTTATTTGAATATCTTTTAATTAACTCAACTCCATTAACAATATTACCCCATTGATCTGAGCCACCAATTTGTAAAAAACATTTTTTTTTTAGATTTAATTCTAAAAAATCATATGCTTGTAAAATCATATAATTAAATTCCATGTAACTTAATGATTGTTCCCTATCTAATCTACTTTTTACACTTTCAAAGCTAAGCATTTTATTAATAGTAAAATGTTTTCCTATTTCTCGTAAAAAAGAGATATAATTTAAATTTTTAAGCCAAGAATAATTATTTACAAATATTGGTTTTGTTTTAGTATCTTTATGATTTAAAAATTTTTTTAATATTTTCTCAATATTTTTGATATTTTTTTCTATTGTTTTTTCATCAAGTATACTTCTAGTTTTATCTTTACCTGAGGGATCTCCAATTCTAGTAGTTCCGCCTCCTAATAAAACTATTGGTCTATGACCATGTTTTTGTAGTAATCTTAAACACATGATTTGGAGTAAACTTCCGACGTGTAAACTTTCAGCAGTACAGTCAAATCCTATGTAGCCACTAACATTTCCATTATCTAAAAAATTAGATAATTCATTTTCCTTAGTACATTGATAGAAAAGACCTCTTTCTTTAAATTCTTTTAAAAATTTATTCATACGTTTATACTTCTACAATATACAAATTTTTATAAAAAAAAATAAGAATGGAAAAAATATATACAGTAATTGGTTTAATGAGCGGTACCTCAATGGATGGTATTGATACTTCTATCATAAAATCAAACGGTGAGGATGAATTTACTGTGATTAAAGATGAGCATTTTGAGTATCCTAACGATATTTTTGAGAAATTAGCTGATCTTAGAGAGAAAATTACAAATTTAAGAGATCTTCAGATATTAAAAAAAAAGATTAATTTGTTAGAAAAAGATTTCACACTTTTTAATGCGGAAATAGTTAACAATATTGTCAAAAAATCAAAGGTTGAAATAGATTTTGTTGGATTTCACGGTCAAACAATTTTTCACAGTTTTGAAGAGAAAAATACAAGACAATTAGGAGATGGCAATCTTTTATCTCAAATACTAAAGAAAAAAGTGATATTTAATTTTAGAAAAAAGGATATGTTGAACGGTGGTGAGGGAGCTCCTTTAACACCTATTTTTCATAAACTGTTGATTAAAAAATTATTTAAAGAAAAAAAAGTTAAATTACCAATACAAATAATTAATATTGGTGGCATTTCAAATATAACTATAATTGATAAAAATTTTGATATGCAAAGTATGGATATTGGTCCAGGAAATTGTTTAATAGATAGGTGGATGAGATTAAATTCTAATAAAAAATTTGATGATGAGGGTAATATTGCAAGATCAGGCAAGGTAGATAAATTTATTTTAAATCAATCTCTAGATAATTTTTATAATCATCCAATTAGTAAAAAAAAATCTCTTGATGTAAGTGATTTTGATATATCCTTTGCTAGAGGATTAACACTTGAAAATGGGGCGTCTACTATTGTTGAGTTTACTGCTGACATACTCGCAAAAAAGATAACTAAAGATAATATATATTTATGTGGAGGTGGAAGAAAAAATAATTTTTTAATTGAAACTATTGAAAAAAAAAAAAATATAAAACTGAATTTAATTGATGATCTTGGAATTAATGGAAATTTTGTAGAATCTCAAGCATTCGGATATCTTGCTATTAGATCTTTTTTGGGTTTGAACATTACATTTCCAAAAACGACTGGTTGTAAAGAACCTTGTACAGGTGGAGATTTAGTAGAAAATTATTAATATAAGGCAGTTTCTTTTTTAATATATTTATCTAAATTTTTGCATAAAGCTGTCTCTGTTTTTGAAAAAAAATGATTAGCATCTGGAACAGCTTGAAACTCAACTTTAATTCCTTTTTGAGCACTTAATCTCTTATTAAGTTCATTAAGATTTTCTATTGGAACTAATTCATCTTTTTTACCATAAATCATCAAACCAGAGGCAGGACAAGGAGAGAGAAATGAAAAATCATAAACATTTGGCTGAGGAGATATTGCAATAAACCTATTAATCTCAGGCCTCCGCATTAATAATTGCATTGCTATTAGTGAGCCAAAAGAAAATCCAGAAACCCAGCATTGAGAATTGTCAAAGTTTTCTCGTTCAAGCCAGTCTAAAGCTGCAGCAGCATCTGCTAGTTCACCTTGACCGTTGTCAAAATCACCATCACTTTTTCCTACACCACGAAAATTTACTCTACAAACTGAAAAGTCATTTTCCATAAAAGTATGAAAAGTTTCTACAACAACTTTATTATTCATTGTACCACCATATTGTGGATGCGGCTGTAAAACTAAAGCTATTGGTGATGTACTTTTTTTACTCTTATAATATTTTGCTTCAAGTCTTCCAGCGGGACCAGGTATAAATATTTCTATAATTTTACTATCCATAATTGTTATTGATTACTATTCTCACAAAAAAATTAGGTTTATCACAACTGCGTGACAATATGTTAGTTTTTTTTTAACTATGATACTTGACTATTTTACTCGGGTTTATATATACCCTGTAAAATAAGGATTTATGAAACTAACAACCAAAGGCAGATATGCGGTAATGGCTTTAGCAGACTTAGCTAGGTTTAATAATATTAATCCAGTTTCTTTAAGAGACATATCTTTAAGACAAGGGATTTCTCTTGATTATCTAGAGCAAATTTTTTCAAAATTAAGAAAGAAAGAAATTGTTCAAAGTATAAGAGGGACCCAAGGTGGATATATTTTAAATAAAAAAGCAAAAGAAATTAAACTTATAAATATTTTTGAGGCGGTTGATGAAAAAATTAAAACTGTTCAATGTAAAAAAGAATCAAAAAAAGGATGTAATGGTAAACCAACAAAATGCTTAACACATGATCTTTGGGATGAGCTTGAAAATCACATAACTTATTTTTTTGAGCAAAAAAGTTTAGAAGATTTAATTAAAGATAATTTAACAAGAAGAGTTTAAGAATGGACACAAGAGAAAAAGACATAGAAAAGTTAAAGGATTATAAATACGGTTTTACAACTAATATAGAAAATATTAAGGCGCCAAAAGGCCTGAATGAAGATGTTATCAAATTTATTTCTAATATCAAAAAAGAACCGAAATGGATGTTAGAATTTAGATTAAAAGCATTCGAAAGATTTAAACTGCTTAAAGAACCTAACTGGCAAAAGCCAAAATATCCTAAAATTGATTATCAAAACTTATATTATTACTCAGCTCCAAAGAGTTTGAAAGATAAGCCAAAAAGTTTAGATGAATTAGATCCAAAACTTTTGGAAACTTATAAAAAATTAGGTATTCCACTTCAAGAACAAGCAAGACTTAATGGTATAGCTGTTGATGCTGTTTTTGACTCAGTTTCTGTTGCTACTACATTTAAAGGTGAGTTAACTAAACATGGGATTATTTTTTGTTCGATGTCTGAGGCAATTCAGAAGCATCCTGATCTTGTAAAAAAATATTTAGGAACAGTTATTCCAACTACTGATCATTTCTTTGCTACACTTAATTCTGCTGTATTTACTGATGGTTCATTTGTTTACATACCAGAAGGTGTGAAGTGTCCAATGGAACTTTCAACTTATTTCAGAATAAATGCTTCTGAAACTGGACAATTTGAAAGAACATTAATAATTGCTGATAAAGGAAGTTATGTAAGTTATTTGGAGGGATGCACAGCACCTATGAGAGATGAAAATCAATTACATGCAGCAAATGTAGAATTGATTGCTCTAGATGATGCTGAAATTAAATATTCAACTGTTCAAAATTGGTACCCAGGAGATGAAAATGGAAAAGGTGGAATATATAATTTTGTAACTAAAAGAGGGTTGTGTAAGGGTAAAAATTCTAAGATATCATGGACACAAGTAGAAACTGGTTCAGCAATAACTTGGAAATATCCTAGTTGTATACTTAAAGGTGATAATTCAATAGGTGAGTTTTATTCGATAGCAATTACTAATAATCATCAGAAGGCTGATACTGGCACAAAGATGATACATTTAGGAAAAAATACTAAAAGTAAAATTATTTCGAAGGGCATAAGTGCAGGATTTTCAGATATGACTTATAGAGGACTTGTTGATATAAATTCAAAAGCGAAAAATTCAAGTAACTATACTCAATGTGACTCACTTTTAATGGGAAATAAATGTGGCGCACATACAGTTCCATACATTAAGAATAAAAATTTTGACTCTCATATTGCACATGAGGCAACAACCTCAAAAATAAGTGAGGATCAATTACATTATTGCCAGCAAAGAGGATTAAACTCTGAGGAGGCGGTAGGATTAATTGTAAATGGATTTTGTAAAGAGGTTTTGCAACAATTACCAATGGAGTTTGCAGTAGAGGCACAAAAACTTGTAGGTATTAGTTTAGAAGGAAGCGTAGGTTAATGTTAAAAATTAACAATTTAAATGCAAATATAGAGGAAAAGTCAATTTTAAAAGGTTTTTCTTTAGATATAAATCCAGGTGAGGTACACGCAATTATGGGTCCGAACGGATCTGGTAAAAGTACATTATCAAATATATTATCTGGTAAAAAAGGTTATGAAATTTCAGGAGAAATTTTATTTGAAAATAAAAATTTATTTGATTTTGAAACAGAAGAACGAGCTCATAAAGGCATATTTTTAGCATTTCAATATCCTTTAGAAATTCCAGGAGTAAATACTAATATTTTTTTAAAAACTTCTCTAAATGCAATCAGAAAAGCACGCGGGCAAAAAGAGTTGGATGCTATTGAGTTTTTGAAACTTGTTAAGGAAAAGGCAAAAGAGCTAAAATTTGACGAGGAAAAGCTAAATAGACAACTTAATGTAGGTTTTTCTGGGGGTGAAAAAAAGAAAAATGAAATTTTACAAATGTCAATGTTGGCTCCAAAATTGTCAATTTTAGATGAAACAGACTCTGGTCTAGATATAGATGCACTAAAAGTAGTGGCAGATGGAGTTAACACTTTAAGAAATAAAGAAAATTCATTTTTAATAATTACTCATTACCAAAGATTACTAGATTACATTAAGCCAGACTTTGTTCATGTTTTAATGAATGGGAAAATTATTAAATCAGGTGGCCCAGAACTTGCAAAAGAATTAGAAAAAAAAGGATACGAAAACTTTAATTAAATGAAAGAACAATTAAAAATAGACTTTGAAAAAATATTAAAAAAAACTGAATTATCAAAAAAAAATATCAGTTTTAAAAAAGATCATTTTAATAAATTTTGTGATAGTGGTTTTCCAAGCAAAAAACTTGAAAATTGGAAGTTTTTAGATCTTAATCAAATAATTAAAAAAAATATTGGAGAAATAAGTTTTAATAATGATTATTCTATAACCAATAAAATTGATACATCGGTTTTTATTGATTGTTTAGAGCATAATAAAATTATTTTCATAAATGGAAGAATAGAAAAAATAGATTTTCATTATGAAGATAAAAATAAAATTGAAATCCATGACGATATTGAGGTTGAGAATAAATCTGAAAACATAAACTCTCTAATAGATTTAAACAATGCATTTAGTAACAAATATTATAAAATCTTAGTTAAAAAAGATTATACTCCAAAAAAACCTTTAATCATTTATCACTTAACAAATGAAAAAATGAAAACTAAAATTATTAATTTAAGGTTAGATTTTGAACTTGAACAAAGTAGCTCACTAAAATTAATTGATTTTTTTGATGATACATCAGATAAAAATTTTACGAATATTTTTTATAAATTTGATTTAAAACAAGACTCAATTTTAAAAAATTATAAAATTGACAAATCATTAAACAAAAATCTCAAATACTTTTATAATAATATCGATCAAGAAAAAAATAGTATTTCTGAAACTTTTGTTCTTTCAGCAGGTTCAAATTATTTTAAAAATGAAATAAATTGTAATCTTAAAGGTGAATATTCATCTGCATTTATAAATGGTATTTTTTCATTAAAAGAAAATCAACAACATGAAATAAGGTCAACAATAAATCATTTAGTTGAAAATACAAAAAGTTATCAATTAATAAAAAGTGTGCTTGGAAAAAATGCAAAAGCCGCATATCAAGGAAGAATATATGTAGACTCAAAAGCGCAGAAAACAGATGGTTATCAATTAAGCAAAGCTATATTGTTAGATGGAACTTCTGAGTTTAATGCTAAACCAGAGTTAGAAATATATGCTGATGATGTCAAATGTTCTCATGGATCAGCTTCAGGAAGTCTCGATGAAAATTCAATTTTTTATTTAATGTCCAGAGGACTTAGTTATAAACAATCAAAAGAACTTCTGATCAATGGCTTTATGTTAGATGTCGTTGAAAAAATTACTGATGCTGAAATTAAAAATTTGATAAAAAATATGATTGGTTTAAAGGAATGAATATAAACAATATTAAGAAAGAATTTCCAATTTTTGATGAAAAAATTCAAAATAATGATTTGGTTTATTTGGATAGTGCTAACTCATCCCAAAAACCTAGAGTTGTTTTAAATAGAATAAATGATTTCTATTCCAAGCAATTTTCTAATGTTGGCAGAAGTATTCATTATTTAGCTGTTGCAGCTACAAATTTATACGAAAATACAAGGTCTTCAGTTCAAAAATATATAAATGCAAAAGATAAAAATGAAATCGTATTTACAAAAGGAGCAACAGAAGCTTTGAATTTAGTAGCCAATACTTTAGGCCAGGCAATTTTAGAGCCAAATGACGAAATTTTAATTACAGAACTAGAGCACCATTCAAATTATGTTCCATGGCATTTTTTAAGAAAATCTAAAAACATCAAAATTAAGTTTGCTGAGATAAATGAAGATGGGGATATCCCAATTGAAAACATAGAGAAAGAAATTACAAATAAAACTAAGGTAATAGCTATAACCCATTTATCAAATGTAACAGGTGCTGTCTTACCAATAAAAGAGATAACTCAATTAGCTCATTCAAAGGGAATTGTAGTAGTAGTTGATGGATGTCAGGGAGGACCACATTTAAAATTAGATATGCAGGACTTAGATTGCGATTTTTATGCAATTTCATGTCATAAAATGTATGGACCGACCGGACTAGGTGTACTGTATGGAAAAAAGAAATGGCTTGAGCAACTTCCACCATATCAAGGAGGCGGTGGAATGATTAATGAAGTAAAAAAAGATAGAATTTCGTATGGCGAACTTCCAAATAAGTATGAAGCTGGAACAATGGCAACAGCTCAGGTTATCGCATTTGATCAGTCAATAAAATTTTTAGAAAGTATTGGGATTGAAAATATTATTGATCATGAAAAAAAATTAATAGAATATGGTCAAGAAATTTTAAGAAAAAATAATTCTGTTAAACTAATTGGAAATCCCAAAGAGAGGGGCGGTGTATTATCATTTACGGTCGAGGGAGTTCATCCCCACGATATTGCAACTATCTTGGATGAAACAGGAGTTGCAATAAGAGCAGGTCATCATTGTTGTCAAATACTCCATGATAAATTAGGTATTCCAGCAAGTGCAAGAGCATCTTTAGGAGTTTATAATACTAAAGACGATTTAGATAAATTAAATGAAGGAATCAATAATTGTAAAAAAATTTTTGAATTAAAATAAATGAATTTAAAAGAATTATATCAAGAAATAATACTAGAACATGGAAAAAATCCTAGAAATTTAGGGAAAACAGAAAATTTTAATAAAGACGCCAAAGGAAATAATCCATTATGTGGAGATAATGTACATGTGTATTTGAAATTAAATGGTCAGAGAAAAGTAGAAGATATTTCTTTTGAAGGAAGCGGTTGCGCAATCTCAATGGCATCAGCTTCGATAATGACCGATTTGATAAAAGGAAAAAGCGATAATGAAGCCAAAGAAATTATTGAAGATTTTTTGGGAATGATAAAAGAAAACCCTGGGCTAAAAAATAAGATTTTAAAGGAGGATGATAAAACGAAATTAATGTGTCTATCTGGAGTAAAACAATATCCAATGAGAGTTAAATGTGCTACTTTATCATGGCATACTTTAGTATCTGCAATGGAAAATGATGGAAAGGAAATAACCACAGAGAATTAATTATGGATATAAAAGATAAAATAATTAAGGAAATCAGAAAAATTTATGATCCTGAATTGCCAGTTAACATTTATGAACTTGGTTTAATTTATGATATAAAAGTGGATGGCCGTAAAGCAGAAATAAAGATGACATTGACCACACCAAATTGTCCAGTTGCAGAAAGTTTACCTAAAGAAGTTAAAGAAGGAGCCATGCAAGTAGAAGAAATAGATGATGTTGATCTTCAACTAGTTTGGGATCCTCCTTGGACCAAAGATATGATGTCAGATGCTGCAAAATTGGAGTTAAATTTATAATGAACCCAATAATTAAACTAAGTGATAATGCAGCTATCAGAATTAAGGAAATTATGTCTAGTGCTGAAAAAGGAGCTCTAGGAGTTAGAGTTTCCGTTAAGTCAGGCGGTTGTGCAGGTATGTCTTATGTTATGGAATATTCTAAAGAGGTTAAACCGAATGATGAAATTATAGAGGATAAAGGTGTTAAAGTTTTTATAGATCCAGCTGCTGTGATGTATTTATTAGGGACGGAGATGGATTATAAAAAAGAGGATTTTTCATCAAGCTTTGTGTTCAATAACCCCAATGAAACCGAGAGATGTGGCTGTGGGGAGTCCTTTAAAATAGATTAAAATTAACTATCCCATAAGTTGCATATCAGTATTGCATAAAATGCATATCTAGTATATAAGATATGTATGAATAAATTTGAGTTTAAAAATCTAGTAAGAGACTTAAAAGATTCTTTAAAAGAAAAAACTTTTTTTAAAGATCTTAGAAAAGAAGTTGAAACTGGTGCAAACGGTACACAAAATTACGTAGTTAAAAAAGGTATTAATAAGAATACTATTGCCTCTACTAGACAGTAATTAACTACTGTAATACATTTCAAACTCTACTGGGTGAGGTGCATGTTCGAATTTGTGAATTTCATCAAATTTCAGAGCAATGTAAGCATCAATTTGGTCATCTGTGAATACATCCCCTCTTGTTAAAAATTCTCTATCTTTATCCAAGCTTTCCATTGCTTCTCTCAAAGATCCACATACAGTTGGTATGCTTTTAACTTTATCAGCCGGTAATTCATAAAGATCTTTGTCAAAAGATTTTCCAGGATGGATTTTATTTTTTATTCCATCTAGGCCTGCCATTAACATTGCTGCAAATGTTAAATAAGGATTTCCAGCAGCATCAGGGAATCTAATTTCACAACGAGCACCCTTTTTGCTTAAAGTAATTGGAATTCTACATGAAGCTGATCTATTTCTCGCTGAATAGGCAAGTAGAACTGGAGCTTCAAATCCAGGTATTAATCTTTTGTAACTATTTGTTGTCGAATTTGCAAAAGCATTGATAGCCTTTGCATGTTTTAAAATTCCACCTATATAATGAAGAGCAGTTTTTGATAGTCCAGCATATTCATTTCCTGAAAACACAGGACTACTACCTTTCCAGATGGATTGATGAATGTGCATTCCGGATCCATTATCGCCAGCAACTGGCTTTGGCATAAATGTAGCTGTTTTACCAAATGAGTGTGTTACCATTTGAACAACATATTTGTAAAGTTGTACGTTATCCGCTTGATTAACGAGAGTACTAAAGTACATTCCTAATTCGTGTTGACTAGGTGCTACTTCGTGGTGATGTTTTTCAACTTTAATACCAACTTCTTTTAAACTTTTTAGATATTCACTTCTCATGTCTTGTTCACTATCCACTGGAGGAACTGGGAAATAACCACCTTTAATTGGAGGTCTATGACCCATATTACCATTTGGATATTCAGTTCCTGAGTTATAGGGACCTTCTTTATTATCAATTTTGAAACCACATTCATTCATGTCATTTTTTATTTTTACATCATCAAAAACAAAAAACTCTGGTTCTGGTCCGAAAAAGGCTTTATCACCAATTCCTGATTTTTTTAAATATGCCTCTGCTTTTTTTGCGACACCTCGTGGATCTCTTTCATAAGGAGTTTTTTTAATTGCATCAAAAATATCACAAAAAAGAACAACAGTATTGTGAGAGTTAAAAGGGTCCATAAACATTCTAGAAGTGTCTGGTTTTAAAATCATATCTGACTCGTTTATAGCTTTCCATCCAGCAATAGATGATCCATCAAAGAAAACCCCATTGTTTAACAGATCAGCATCAACAGCTGAACAATCCATTGTTAAATGCTGAAGTTTACCTCTTGGATCAGTAAATCTTAGATCAACATATTCAGCTTGTTTATCTTTTATATATTTTAAAACGTTACTCGAGCTCATAATATCTCCTTAATTTTTGACATTACTAACAGATTAAATTTGATAAATATTGATCATTTAACAAATAACTCCTATGCATTTTTTACATGTGTATTACACTAGTAATTTAAAATTTAGCAATCAATTGTTAGTTGAATAATGAGTTTATTAAGTAAAGAAGCGGTGAAAAGAGCGAAAAAGGCAATTAAGAAATTTGATGAAAATTTAGATGTAATTATTCTTGATAGTTCTGCTCGAACAGCAACTGACGCCGCTAAATCTTTGAAATGTGAGGCAGGTGCTATAGTTAAGAGTTTAGTATTCAGATTTGAAGACAATTTTTTTTTATGTTTAGTCTCCGGTGATAAAAGATGTTCATTGAATAAACTAAAAAAAATTACTGGTAAAAAAGATTTATGTATGGCCTCACCAGAAGAAGTAAAAACTCAAACTGGATATACAATTGGTGGTGTTTCCCCAGTAGGCCATTTAATGTCAATGAAAATTTTTATTGATAATTCATTAAGCAGATTTACTGATTTATTTGCAGCAGCTGGACATCCTAATTGTGTATTTAAGATTAATTATGAAAATTTAAAAAAAATTACTAATGCTTTGGAGGAAGATATAATTGAATGATAAAACCAAAATTTATTGATTATCTTTTACTTGTAATTTTAGCATTAATTTGGGCTTCGGCCTTCTTTAATATAAAGATAGCAACATATTCTTATGGACCTATCACAATAGCTTTTTTAAGAGTTTTTTTTGGAGCAATACCTGTTTTACTACTGTGTTATTTTAAAAAAATTAAAATTGAAGCTTTTTCAAAAGATTGGCATTGGTTTGCAATGATTGGCTTTATAAATTTAGTTGCACCTTTTTTTTTAATTGCTTACGGGGTACAATCTGTTCAAAGTAATTTAGCAGCAATATTAATGTCTACTACGCCATTAAGCTCTACTATTTTGGGTCATTTTTATACAACAAACGAAAAATTTAATTTTATAAAAACTCTTGGAATCTTGATTGGTTTCTCTGGTATCATCTATTTATTTTCTGATAACCTTTTAATTGATAAAAATAATTTTATTTCTGCTTTATTAATTCTTCTGGGATCCACATGTTATGTTATTGGTGGTGTATTAACTTTAAAGATAAGTAAGAAAAAAAATGAGAATGTAACTGGTTCAATTTTGATTTGGGCAATTATAATCTTGATACCTCTTGTAAGTTTTATTGAAAAGCCTTGGAACAATATACCTAGAATAGACTCAACAGTGTCTGTTATATATTTAGGATTAGTTTCAACAGGAATTGCATGGTTGTTGAGATTTAAGATTTTAGTAAAAAATGGTTTAATTTTTCAATCTCAGGTTTCCTATCTAATTCCAATTTTTGGAACTATTTTAAGTTTTATTTTTTTAAAAGAATTAATTACTACTAAAGTTTTAGTTTCATTAATTGCAGTTTGCGTAGGGATATATTTTGTCAGAAAAGCAGATTACAATAAAACTATTTGATAGATGCAAAAGCTTTAATATGAGAAGGCCTAGTTTCACAGCAACCACCCAATATGGTAGCACCAGCTTCTTTAAATTTTTTTGCAAATTCTGACATTTTTTCTGGAGTTAAGTCATTGCGAACTCCTAAGAATTCATTTGGATTTCCAGTTTTACTTTTTTGGTAAGCACCTGTGTAATTTGGTTTTGGATTTGTTTTTATAAAAGCATTTAATTTAAAACCAAAAGGTACATTTAAATTCTTTATTTCTTTTAGATTTAATTCATAATTTTCTGGAGAAATACAAGACAAGATGATACCTAGCAATTTTTCATGCTTTATGTTTTTTATTATTTCTGAAATTTTTTCGCCACTTGGTAAATTTTTGCCTTCTGAAATATGAGCTCCAATAAGATAAGGTTTTTTGAATTTTTTTATACTTTCTATTGCAATTTTAAATTCTTTAACACTACTTAAAACGTCTAAATAAAAAAAATCTATATAAGGATTTAATAATTCTGCTTGTGAAGCAAAATCATCTTTAATTTTTTCATCGGATCGTTTATCAGCCTCATAAGTTAAGTGTTGAGGTGGCAGGCCTCCTGCAACCAAAACATTCGGATAAATTTTTTTAGCCTGTTGAGCAATTTCACCAGCTTTCTTATTAAGGTATTCAAATTTATTTTCGACGTTGTTATCTTTTAGTCTTGTTTTTCTTGTCGTAAAAGTAGCTGTAACAATTACCTCAGCTCCTGCTTTAATAAAATCAATATGTGTGTCTAATAAAAGTTTATGATATTTTTTTTGAAGAAGAGCATTAGCACTCCATAATGTTCCATTTGGCTTCATACCTCTCGCAAGCAGTTCTTGTCCCATTCCACCATCTAAAACTCTAGTTTTTTCAAAAAAATTTATATCCATTGTAGCCTCACTTTTTTAGTGCTTTAGCTTTTTGCTGGGTGCACAATATAGTTCAAATACCTGCAGATTGATTATTTTGGGAGTTCCATTTTAGCAGTTAATGCCCGCAATAGGATCAAATCGGCTTAGTCCTTATAAACAAAATTATAATTTAATCAATTAAAATCTAAAAAAATATCTTTAAACCCATTCTACACGCAACAAATATTACTAATAAAGAAGTTACAATAGCTAGCATTCTACTAGATAAAATTTTTATATTTAAATAATTGCCAAACATACCACCAATCATAACTGTAACAAACAATGGCCAATAAATTATTATTTCATTGAAAACTATTTCTTTTGTTAATTGTCCTAAAATACCAGAAATTGAATTTACAAGAATAAATAATGAAGCAGTGGTAGATATATTTTTAGGTTTATCTGCCTTTAATAAAAAAAGTATTGGACTTAAAAATATCCCACCACCGATACCAACAATCCCTGAAATTAACCCTAAAATAGAGCCTATTATAAAAGAATTAAATGTAGAAATTTTTTTTATTAAAATTTTATTATTTTCGTAAGATCTATTTTTAATTAATAATAATATTCCTGCAAAAGATAAAACAAAAAATAGTAGGATTTCAAATAATTCCTTTTCAATTATTAAAGTTCCACCTACGAACGCTAATGGAACCGAACCAATTAAAAATGGTATTAACAGTTTAAAATTATGATTTCCCGCGCGAATATAATTAAAAGAATTACCTGAAACTACAATTATATTACATACAAGTGCAATTACTGGAAAAATGTAAAATGGGATACCCCAAATTAATAATAAAGCTAAATATGTTGATCCTCCGCCAAAACCAACACTTGAGTATAAAATTGCTGTTATTAAAAATAAAATTGATAATATGATCATATAAATAATTTTATGAAAGTGAATATAGCATTACTGACTGTAACAGATACTAGAACTTTTGATAATGATAAATCAGGAGCAATTTTGGTTGAAAAAATTAAAGAAGCTAATCATAATTTGTTAGATAGAAAAATTTGCAAGGATAATAAAGATGATATTTTAGTTATATTGAGAGAGTGGTTAGAAAATAAAAATGTAGATGTTATAATTACAACAGGAGGGACAGGTCTTACTGGGAGAGACATTACACCTGAAGCTTTAGAGGAGATTGCGGACAAACATATCGTGGGGTTTGGGGAATTATTTAGAAATTTGAGTCTAAAATCAGTCGGAACTTCGGCAATACAATCAAGAGCTTGTGCAATTTTATCAAATGGCAAATATATATTTGCATTGCCTGGTTCTTCAGGGGGAGTTACAGATGCTTGGGAAGGAATTTTAAAACATCAGTTAGATATCAATCATAAACCTTGTAATTTCGTCGAATTATTTCCAAGGCTTAAAGAAAAATAATTATTTCTGATATTTTTCTTTCCAATCTGAATAAGGCATTCCATAAACATGCTCTCTTGCTTCTGCGTCTGAAACATTTAAACCTTTTTTTTCAGCTTCTTCCCTCAACCATCTAGACAAACAATTTCTACAAAATCCCGCTAAATTCATTAGGTCAATATTTTGAACATCTTTTCTTTTATCTAAGTGTTCTAACAACCTTTTAAATGTAGCTGATTGTAACTCTTTTTTTTCATTTTCATTCATAGAAAAATATTAATGAGTTTTTTTTTAAGCACAAGATATAGTAATATTACAATTGCTGGTAGAAAATAAAGTTTATTTAAAATGGAAACATGCTTTTTTTTTTAGTTTAATAAATAATGGCTATTAAGAGAAAAAAAATAGCAGTTTTAAGGACCAAAAAGAAAAAAACTAAATTGGTCAAGTCTTCTAGAAATAAAATAAAAACGAAGAAAAAAGTCGTAACAAAAAGGTCTGCGACTAAGAAGCGTTCTAAAATATCTAGAAAAAATAATAAACTAAAAACAATAAATAAAACAATAGGAGTAAAAAAAATGAGCGCAGAAGCAATGAAAGTGTCATCTGTGTTGGATACTTCTCATTTGAAAGTAAAATTTCCGTTTAAAGCAAAATACGGAAACTACATAAACGGTAAGTTTGTGGAACCAAAATCAGGTAAGTATTTTGATAATACTTCTCCGATTTCAAATGAGGTGATCTGTTCAGTTGCACGATCAAATGAAAAAGACGTAGATGCTGCATTAGATGCAGCTCACGCAGCTTTCCCAACTTGGGGTAAAACTTCAATTACGGAAAGATCAAACATTCTTCTTAAAATTGCGGATGTAATTGAGAAAAATCTTAATTTATTAGCAACTGCAGAATGTTTAGATAATGGTAAGCCAATTAGAGAATGTATGGCTGCTGATTTACCTTTAGTAATAGATCATTGGAGATATTTTGCTGGAGTAATTAGAGCTGAAGAAGGTTCAGTCGCTGAAATAAGTAATAGTGAATATTCTTATCACATTCCTGAACCACTTGGTGTAGTTGGACAAATTATACCTTGGAACTTCCCATTATTAATGGCAACTTGGAAACTTGCACCAGCTTTAGCTGCAGGAAACTGTGTAGTGCTAAAACCTGCTGAGCAAACTCCAGCATCAATAATGTTACTTATGGAACTAATTGGAGATTTATTACCTCCAGGAGTAGTTAATGTTGTAAGTGGTTTTGGTTTAGAAGCTGGAAAGCCTTTAGCGTCATCAAAAAGAATCAAAAAGATTGCTTTCACTGGTGAAACAACAACTGGTCGTTTGATTATGCAATATGCATCTCAAAACTTGATACCAATTACGTTAGAGTTAGGTGGGAAATCTCCAAACATTTTCTTTGAAGATGTCATGGCAAAAGATGATGATTTCTTTGATAAATGTTTAGAAGGTTTTGCAATGTTTACTTTAAACCAAGGTGAAGTTTGTACTTGTCCAAGTAGAGTGCTGGTTCAAGAGTCTATCTATGATAAGTTTATGGAAAAGGCTATTGCTAGAACAAAAGCTGTTAAGCAAGACAACCCTCTAAAAATGGAGACAATGATCGGTGCACAAGCATCATTAGAACAAATGGAAAAAATCAAATCTTATCTTGATTTAGGTAAGAAAGAAGGTGCCAAAGTTCTTTGTGGTGGAAATGTTGCTAAAATCAATAGTGGTTTAGAAAAAGGTAATTACATTGAACCTACTATCTTTGAGGGTAATAATTCAATGCGTATCTTCCAAGAAGAAATTTTTGGACCGGTAGTATCAGTGACTAAATTTAAAGACGAGGCAGAAGCATTAAAAATTGCTAATGATACTCTTTATGGTTTAGGAGCAGGTGTTTGGACTAGAAATGGTAATATCGCTTACAGAATGGGAAGAGAGATACAAGCTGGTAGAGTTTGGACAAACTGTTATCATGCATATCCTGCTCATGCTGCCTTCGGTGGTTACAAACAATCTGGTATTGGAAGAGAAACTCACAAGATGATGTTAAATCATTACAGACAAGTGAAAAATCTTCACGTGTCTTACAGTGAGAAAAAATTAGGCTTCTTTTAAAAGATAACTAATATATAATGGCCCGTGAGGAATCACGGGCCATATTTTTTATGAAAGTAAAAGCAACAGACTCAGCACTTAAATTAATCGAAGAGCTTAAGGCTCAGCATGGTGATGAACTTTTGTTTCATCAGTCTGGCGGATGTTGTGATGGTAGTGCACCAATGTGTTATCCAAGAAATGAATACATGGTTGGAAATAGTGATGTAAAATTGGGAGAAATTGGTGGAGTTCCTTTTTATATGAATGACGATCAATATGAAAAATGGAAACATACCGATTTGACCATTGATGCCGTCAAGGGTATTGGTGGAATGTTTTCTTTAGATAACGGCACTGGAAAAAGGTTTTTAACAAAATCTGAAATATGTTTAGTTGTAGATAACGATAAAAAAAACTAAAGGTTTTTAAGTTCTTTTCCTTTAAGCCACTCACTTTTTTCACTTTGATAATGTTCTTTTTTCCAAATAGGTGATCTTTTTTTGATCTCTTCGATCATGTATCTAGATAAATTATAAGCTTGATCTCTATGTTTACAAGCAACTGCAATAATAATACTTATTTCACCTAATTTTACGTATCCTTTTATATGTTCGACAAAAACTGCTTTATCTTTAATATTTAATTTTTTATCTATTTCATTATAAATTTCATTGAAACTTTTAATCACCATATCATCATGCACATCATAAGTAATTCCTGTAACTGTCTTATTTTCATTTTGATCTCTGACAGTTCCCAAGAAATATATTGATGCTCCAAATTTTGATGAATAAATAAATTTTTCAGCATTAGAAATAAGTATTTCTTCTTTTTCTTTATAAATTATTTTAGTATGAAGCATTAACCTCCTCCAATAGGTGGTATAATACCAATTTTTTGATCTTTTGTGATTTTATAATTTTCACTAATTATTTCATTATTTTCAGAACAAAAAACTGAAGATTTTACTACTTTAATGAAGTTTTTATTTCCACTAAAATTTTCGTCTATATATTTAATGAGTTCATGCTTTAAATCTTTGATAGAAGCTTTATCTTGAACCTCAATCTCTAAATGATCGTTATCACTGAAATCCCTACTAGCTCCAAACAATTCTAATTTAATTTTCAATTTATTTGTTTACCTTTTTTAATTACATCAAATAAAATTTTTTTATGATTATATTTATATTTGGTATTATTATAATGAAGTGAATTAAGGACTATAATTCTTGAATTTTCCATATCAATTAGAATAGCTTGTCCACCATATCCATTCATACCGAAAATAATTTTACCTTCTAATCCTGGATAATCCATATGAAATTGACCTCCATAAGTTCCAGAACGATTGAATGCAGGTTCATCTTTATCTCTGTTAGATTTAGATATTCTTTTTTTATGGATTTCTTTTAAATATTTTCCAACACAAGTATCATTCTGATAATCATCCATCATAGCTTTTGCTATTCTAAGATAGTCAAATCTTGTTGCGCTTATGTTAGGATGTCCATTTCCATTTTCTTCTCGATGACTAGTAAAACCATAAAGAATGCTATTTTTGATCTTTATTTTATCGTTGAAAATCTTTCTATAGAGCTTGTCATAATCTTCACCAGTTTTAAATTTTATATAGTTCAAAATTAATTGAGTAACAAATCCATTGTAATTGTATATATCCTTAGATTTTATTGTATTTTTGTTTCTAAAGTGTAAGCGCATAGTTGCTTCGATATCCCTATCTTCGTATCCACCTAATTTACTTGTACCATCCTCAAATTCATCGATATATTTTTGATCACCAGTATTCATGTTCAAAAAATTAATTAATTTTTGATTATGATAAAGTGAGTCTTTTATTACTGGCCAGTCATTCACTCTTGCATCAACTCCGTCAATATAGCCCTCACATATCGCATGTCCTAGTATATAAGAAGTTAATGACTTACCCATTGACATTGAATAAAATTTTGTCTCATTATTTAAAAACTCTCCCAGTCTTTCTTTAGGAGAAAATTCGTCAATCAATACTTCACCATCTTGATAATATAAGTAGCTTAAGATTCCTTTAGTTTTCATTTGTTTTTTTATAAATTTATCTTCAATTAAGTTAAATTTAAAATCGTAGGAATTATTTGTAGGTTTAAACTCTTTTAAATGTTGACCTCTATCTCTATATGAGTATTTCCATAAATAATAAATCAACGAGTCTCTGTTTGGGTTGGAGTCATAGGCAATATTGGTACCTGATAATTTTTTATTTTTTATCTTGATATTTAGATTGTTGGTTCCTTGAAATTTATCACATTTATTATAATACCAAAGATTACTATATTTTGGTTCTGTTTTGCACACTGGATTTTCTTTTATATTCAAATATTGATGATATCCATTTTCATAAAGCCATAAATTAAAATTATTTAATTTAAAACTCTCAGCAAATAGATTGCTTGAAGCAAATAAGCTTAATAATAAAATTATTAATGTTTTTTTCATTTTTTAAGTCTAGATGAAAATTTTAGATTTTCATTATTAAATTTTGATTTATTCTTATTTATAAATTCATCCATTATTTTGACTTTTTCTTTTTCAAATTCTGAAACTTTTCTTTCATTAAGGTCAACATATAAAGCTAAAATTTCTATTGTTGATGCTAGATATTTCTTTTCTTTGTGTATCATTTCCATTTTATATTGAAGTCTTTTTTTATCGTGATCGAAATAAACACAATTAATATCCACTTCATCATTTAGCTGAAGTTCTTGATTATAAGTTATGTGAGACTCTACAATCATTGTACTTTTTTTAGTTGTTTTTGCAGAGTGCTCTCCCATCTCGAAAATATTATTTAGTGTATCAGCACCATATTTATCAAACATTAATAGATAATATGAAACATTCATATGATCGTTATAGTCAATCCAGTCTTCAATCACTTTTTGAGTACTTAGATAAACGGACATGTAGAATTAGAATATATCTTTTAAAAATTCAGGTAATCCATCTGGATTAGTCCACAATCCACTTTTTCCACCTTCTTTAATTAGTAACTTCACATTATCTATTTTAAGATGTGGATTTACAATTTTACTTAAATCATAAATAGTAATTAATGCAGCATTCACTCCCATAATAGCTTCCATCTCAACACCTGTTTTGGCTACTGCTGAAACTACACAGAAAACTTCCAATGAGTTATCAACTTCATTCATAATAATTTTTGTTGCAGTATGATCTATTGGAAGTGGGTGACATAAAGGAATCAATTCATTTGTTTTTTTTACCCCTAGTACTGCTGACACTTCAGCTAAAGTTATAGGATCCCCTTTAGGCATTTTTTTATTTTTGATTAGATCAAACACTTCTTTTCCAACATAAATTTTTCCTGAAGCCAACGCTCTACGAAATGTTTCTTTTTTTGACGAAACATCAATCATATTAAATGAGTTTTTTTGAAAGATCTCTTTTGCCCAATCATTAAGCTTTTTTTCATTAACTAATTTTAAATTTTTCATCTATCCGCCAGTTTTAGATAAATTTTTGGTTAATCCTGTCTCTCCAAGTTCAAGATAGTGAGACTCTTTTTTAAATTTCATTTGTCCTAAAATCAAATCTTTTAATTCATTCGTTTGGTTATCTTTTTGTAATAAATGTCTTATACTAATTCCAGTATTTCCAAACAAACATAGTCTTAAATCACCTTTAGAGGTAATTCGTAAACGATTACAAGATTTACAAAAATCTTTTGAGTATGGAGCTATTATTCCAAATTTCCCTTTATAATCTGGATTTATATAATTTACTGATGGTCCTGCGTCTAGACCATGCGTTTGATATATCCAATTGTTATTATTCAAATAGTTTTTAAAAATTTTTGACGAAACATGATATTGATTAAAATAATCTAAGTTGTCACCAGTTTGCATTAGCTCTATATATCTAAAATTTACTTTATTAATTTTAATATATTCAGCCCATGCATCAAAATCCTTTTCTGAAGAATTCAATCCATTTAGCAAAACTGCATTGACTTTAATGTTATCAAAGTTCAAATTCTGAAGAATTTCTATGCCTTTTAGAATTTCAGGTAATCTGTCGTGTTTTGTTATATTTTTAAATGTTTCTCGATTTAAGCTATCAATACTAATATTAATTCCATCTAAACCACTATCAACTAGTGACTTTGCTTTTTGATCAAGATGATATCCATTAGTTGTAATAACAATTTTTTTAATAGATGTTTCATTTCTTAAAATTTTTACTATTTCAAAAAAATCTTTTCTAACTGTTGGTTCTCCACCAGTTAATCTAATTTTTTGGACTCCTAATTCAGAGAATCCTTTAGCTAATCTTCTTATTTCATCTATGTTAAGGAATTTTCTGTTATCACTTTTATCTGTTTGATAACCATTAGGTAAACAATAACCACATTTGAAGTTACAAACTTCCGTAATGGACATTCTTATGTAAGGAAATTTTCTTCCAAAATTATCCTCTAAATGTTTCACAAAATAAACTTATACTAGAATTAAAAATTAATAAATTTAATTAATGAAAGAATTCGAGATTATTTATCTTTTTTCAACTGTTGGTTGATAAACTAAAAATAGAATTTTTTTTATAGTTTTACTTTTTTGACGCATCCTTTTTTGTTATGATGATTTTATTAGGAGGCTCACAAATGAAAAAAAAAATTAAGAAATTAAACTTATCAAGAAGAAATTTTTTAGCTGGAACAGCAACGTTGGCAGGTATTGCAGCTACAGCATCAGTTGCACCAATCACCATTGCCAATGCAAATCATTCTGAGGGAAAAAAAGGTTTACCTGATTTCATCAGCTGGAAAGACCGAGATGCATTAATTGTACACTCAGATAAAGGAATTGAAACTCATCGAAGCGCAATTGGAGAGAGTTTAGTCACTCCTAATAGAAATATTTATATTAGAAATAATATGCCAACTATGACTGATGAACAAATCGGTAATAGAATGGATTGGAAAGTCTCAATAGAAGGTGTAAAGAACCCAAAAACTTTCACTATTGCTCAACTTCAAAAATTAGGTCATGAGACAATGGCTACAATTTTGCAGTGTTCAGGAAATGGAAGAGGATTTTTTAAACATAAGCCAAGAGGTTCACAATGGAAAACAGGTGCAGCTGCATGCGTTCTTTGGACAGGAGTACCAATGAAAACAGTTGTTGATGCATGTGGTGGAATTAATGGTGATGCAGTTTACATGACATCAGCTGGTGTTGATCATGTACCTACTGGTCTTGATCCAAAAAAAGCAATGATAGAAAGATCCGTGCCAAAAAAAGTTTTTAAAGATGCTATGTTAGCTTGGGAAATGAATGGTGTTCCATTACCTAACGCACATGGCGGACCATTAAGAATGGTAACTCCTGGTTATTTTGGAATAAACAATGTTAAACATTTAGGAAAAGTAGCTTTTACTACTCAAGAGTCTTCAGTTAAATATATGAAAAAAAGTTATAGAATTTCTCCTATTGGAAAAAAGGGATCTCAATATCCTTCTTGTTGGGAAATGCCAGTAAAGTCTTGGATAACAAGACCTACGGACGAGACTGGGACTATAAAAGCAGGAAAGGTTCAAATTGTTGGTGTTGCAATGGGAGGTACTAAAAAAGTTAGAAGTGTAAAAGTATCTGTAGATGGCGGTAGTAGCTGGAAAAAAGCAAAATTTATTGGTCCAAACTTAGGTAAATATGCTTGGAGACAGTTTGTTTTAGAAACTACGTTAAGTGCTGGGACTTATAACATAGCTAGTTTAGCCTCTAATGGTTCTGATAAACAGCCAGAATTACGAATGGAAAATAGAAGAGGCTATGCTCATAATGGTTGGAAAGATCACAGCGTAAATATTACAGTAGTATAGAATTTTAAAAAAGTTTAAGATGAATTAATGAAAATTACAAAATTTTTATTAATTTCACTTTTTATTTTTTTATTTAATTCTCAAACATCATTTACCGATGAAGCAAAAATGATTAAGGGTTTAGAAATCTTTAATGAAACTGCTGCATGTGCAGGCTGTCATATTTTAAAGGCAGCTGGTTCTGAAGGAAACATAGGTCCTAATTTAGATACTGTTGAGGGTTTAAATTACGCCTCAGTTATGGATATTGTAACACACGGACTTGGTGTAATGCCCGCTTTTGGAGAAGATGAAATTTTAACAAAAGATCAAATTGAAATTGTATCGTTTTACGTTGCAAATTCAGCAGGAAAATAAAAAAATTAATTAACTTCCAGCCCGCTACTGGAAGTTAAAATAAATTATTGTCCTGGGCCTTTGTAACCAATTTTACTAGCTTTAGTAGTAGCTTTTGTAAAATCAATAGCCTCTAATATTGTTAAGTTTCTTACAGCGCCAGATGCTTCAACAACTAGTTTGATTGCTGCAAAGTCATCAAAACTAGGAACATCTGTAACAACTATAAAATCAAAAGAACCTCTGACGATATCCATGCTATGCATTGTACCACCCATAGCTTTTGTTAATTGTTCTACAACTGCTTTTCTATCACTTGTTGGATCTTTTAAAAATCCTTGAAAAGCTTTTTCAGTGTAGTTACCCATAATGTATGCTTTCATAATGTCCTCCTTTATTAATTATTTAAGTTTAGCACCCTTAAGAAAAAATTATATGTGCAAAAATAACATAGTAGACACAACTTATAGTAATGTTAGATTATAAAATGTACGAAAAATTTGGACAATTTATTGATGGCAAATGGTGTCAATCTTCTGACAAATCAACTTACGAAGTTTTAAATCCAGCTACTGAGGAGATCATTGGAAAAGCTTCTAAAGCTACGTCTAGTGATGTTGAGAGAGCTCTAAAATCAGCTGAAAAAGGATTAAGTATTTGGAAAAAAACTCCACCCTGGGAAAGAGCAAACATATTAAGAAAGATTGCAGATAAAATTAGAGAGAAAAAGAATATTTTAGCAAAATGGATGACTTTAGAAAATGGAAAACCTTTAGTTGAAGGAGCAGCAGAAGCAAATGGAACCGCTGACATTTTTGAGTGGAACGCTGAGGAAACAAAAAGAATTTATGGTCAAACAATTGAAAGTAGATTTGAAGATACAAGAGTTCATGTTTATTATCAACCTGTTGGAGTTGTAGCTGCGTTATCACCTTGGAATTTTCCTTTAATATTAGCGGCTAGAAAAATTTCTACTGCTTTGGGAGCAGGATGCTCTGTTATTATCAAACCAGATACAATTACTCCGGGCGTTGTAATGCAATTAGTTGATATTTGTAGAGAATGTGGTGTGCCAGCAGGAGTTATTAATCTTTTATCAGGAGATCCACCAAGTATTGCCTCACAATTAATTCAGTCGGATATAATAAAAAAAATTTCTATTACAGGCTCAGTAAGAGTAGGAAAATTAATATTAAAACAAGCTGCTGACAAAGTACAAAGAGTAACAATGGAATTAAGTGGCCACTCACCTTTCATAGTTTTTGATGATGCAGATATTAAAAAAGCTACTGATATTGCGATAGCAGCAAAATTTAGAAATAATGGTCAAGTATGTATTTCTCCAAACAGATTTTATATTCATGAAAATAAAAAAGAAGAATTTATAAATCTTTTTATAGAAAAAACAAAAAAATTAAAAATTGGTAATGGTATGGACCCTGATACTCAATTAGGTCCTTTAACGACTAAAAAAAGATTAAATGAGGTTGAAAGTTTGGTTGAAAAAACAAAAAAAGAAGGAGCAAAAGTTTTATTAGGCGGAAAAAGGCCATCAGGTTTTAACAAAGGTTTTTTTTATGAACCAACAATTTTTGATAATGTCAGAGATGATTTTACCATTATGAAAGAAGAACCATTTGGGCCATTAGTTCCTATGTTATCTTTTAAATCTTTTGATGAAGTTATTAAAAGAGCTAATAATCATGAACTTGGACTATGCAGTTATGTTTGTACTAACTCAATGGAAAAAGCTCATTTGGCCTCTGAACAATTAGAAACAGGTAGTGTTGCGGTAAATACAGGTTTTGTTGCAATAGCTGAGGCACCTTTTGGGGGAATTAAACAAAGTGGATATGGACGAGAAGGTGGATCGATGGCTATAAAAGATTATTTAAATATAAAATATACCCATATGGGTATTAAGGGCTAAGATATAATTTAACTGAAAGATTTATGATTGAGTTGTTAATAGCTTTAAGTGCTGGGTTAATAAGTTTTTTGTCTCCCTGTGTTTTGCCTTTAATACCTGGATACATTTCGTATGTCTCAGGTTCTTCATTAAATGAATTAATAGAAAAAAAAAATATTAATTTGATACCCACTATTTTGTTTACTATTGGGTTTTCAATCGTTTTTATAATTTTTGGAGCTGCATCCACTTATTTAGGTAAAGTTTTACTTCAAAATTCAAATATTCTTAGAATTGTTGCTGGTATCATTATAATTATTCTATCAATCCATATCATAGGAATAATAGATATAAAATTTTTGAGTTTCGAAAAAAGAATACAAACAAAAACTAATACAAGTTTTTATAGTCCTATAATTATAGGTATGGCGTTTGCTTTTGGATGGACTCCTTGTATAGGTCCAATTTTAGGATCAATTTTAGTTCTTGCTGCAACAGAAGAAAGTATAAATAAGGGCATTTTACTTTTATCTTTTTACTCTTTAGGGTTAGCAATTCCTTTTATTTTGTCAGGTTATTTAATTCAAAAATTTTTAATATTTTCTAAAAATTTCAAAAAGAATATTAATTTAGTGAGTAAAATAGGTGGAATAATTCTTTTAATTACTGGAGTTTTAATATTAACTAATCAGCTGCAATCTTTTGGATATTATTTGCAAAATGTTTTTCCATTCTTACAAAATTTTGGATAATTATAATAAAGAAATATGAAAATATACCAAATAGACTCAAGTGCTAGAAAAGATGGTTCAACATCAAGAGCATTAGCTAAAAAATTATTAAAAAAAATAAAAAAACCTGATGATGAGGTTATCTATCGAGATCTTGACGATGAAATGGTTTTTGTATCAGGGCTCACAGAGTCTGGTATGCAGATTGAGAAAAAAGATCAAACCGAGCATCATAAAAAAATGTTTGAGCTTTCCGATACTTTAGTTAAAGAGTTAAAAGAAAGCGATATCATTATTATATCAGCGCCTATTTATAATTATGGTCCTCCAGCAACTTTAAAAGCTTGGTCAGATTTAGCTGCAAGAGTTGGTGAAACTTTTAGGTTTAAACCAAATGGAAGAAGAGAAGGTTTGCTGAAGAATAAAAGAGCTTACCTAGTAATCACTTCTGGAGGAACAAAACTTAACAGTAAAGAGGACTTTCTTACACCATGGTTGAAATTTATTTTAAATTTTTTTGGGATAGAAAAAATTGATATTATTTTTGCAGATCAGATGGCTTTAGATTACAAAAAGTCTATTAGCGAAGCTGAAAGGCAAATAGAAAATATATCTTAGAAATTAAACTTTCTTTTTAAATGTTTGAGTTTTCCATCTGTACTATCATAATCAATGTAGCAACCTTGCAGAAATCTCTTACCTTCATTTGAGTCGTAAGACGTTCTACCATGTAGTAATCTATAATTATCCATCATAAGTAAATCTCCAGGTAAAAGTTTAAATTCAATTCTATATTGGTCAGAATTATAAAGTTCAGAGATTTTTTTTCTAGCTGAATAAAAAAGTTCTAATTTTTCTTTTTCCATTAAAGGAACGAAGTCTAATCTAGGGCTAAATCTAACTTGTTTAAATGTTCCATTTTCATTTAATTGAATCATCTCTGCCCAATCTTCTAAAATAATTGTTTTATCTATAAACTGAAACCTTACTTTGATTTCTGATAAAACTTTATAATATTCTGGAAAATCTTTTTTAAGTTTTTCGGTAACTGTAAAACCGTCAACTAAAGTTGAAAGACCGCCACTGACTTCATTTTCAATACAATGCAACATTTGAATACAGGGAACCGGGTTTCTATAAGGATTGTCAGTATGTGGTGCAAGAGGTAAAGATGTGTAAGCTAAATCGTTTGGATTAGGTTTTGATTTCACATTAAAGAATTCACCAAAATTTGTTCGTCGAATACTTCCAATTGAGTTTGCAAAATTTACAATAAAATTATTTTTAGTTGGTACTTTTTTGAATATTACAAAACCATATTGGTAAAAATTTACTAACGCTTTATACATTTCCTCATTTTCAAAAAGATCGTTTTTAAATTCAAAGTTTTTAAAATTTTTAAGCGATGAATTCCATTCAATTTTACTAATATAATTTTCTATATTAGGATTAGAAAACTCTTTTAAAATATTTTGAACCGTAAGTTTTGTAAAAGAGCCATCATTAAAAGTAACTTCTAGATAATTATTTGATAAATTTAGATTATTTATTTTAATATCATCTTGAAGTTTTGTTGGATCAAATAGCCTTTGTTTAGTCTCACGGTCGATATAATTATCACCATTTACTCGTTCTCTAAGCCAATAAGGATGAATCTCTTTTTTTTGACCCTTATTTTCAAAAAAAACTTTGTTATTTTTAAGTTCTATTTTCATTAATTATTAATGATTATTTAAAATTTAGCTTTAATCAATAGTAATAAAATAGTATTAGTCCTCTGTGTCATTATTAAAACCATCAGAATATATAGTATATTCAAAATTTCTTGATAGCTTAGCAAGAAAACTAACTAAATATTATTATTCTAAATTAAATAAACCTTTTAAAGTTTCTAATAAAGATACAGGAAGAGGTTATGATCCAGTGACAAGTGCTGATAAGGCATTTGAAAAATTTATTAGAAAAGAAATTTATAAAAAGTTTCCAAGTCACCAAGTAAGAGGTGAAGAGTTTGGAAAAAATAAGTCCAAAAGTGATTTTACTTGGATTATTGACCCTATTGACGGAACAAGATCTTTTGTAATTGGAAACCCAACTTGGAGCAACTTGATTTCTCTAAATTATAAAAAAAGACCAGTTGTAGGCCTTGCAAATTTTCCAGTTTTAAAAAAATATTATTATAATACATCTCAAAAAAGCTCTTACGTTGTTGAAAATAATAAAAGAAAAAAAATTTTTGTTAATAAAAATGTTTCTTTTTCTAAAATAAAAATGTCAGTAGCATTTCATGGAGCAATTTCATTAAATCAACAAAAAAAGATACCAAAAATATTAAAATTAATGCAATTTCCATGCGTTGATGCTTTAAGTTATTCACATCTAGCCGAAGGAAAAATTGATGTTGTAATTCAGTGTCAAAACAAAATATGGGATATACATCCACTAATTCCAATCATCCAAGCTGCTGGAGGAATTGTTTCAACGTGGAAAAATGAAAATGCAGTTAAAGCAGGAAATATTTTAGTTACTTCTAATAAAACAGTTCATAATAAATTAATTAAGATTTTAAAACCTATTTCTAAGTAGTTTTACCTAAAGTATTTAGCAAAATCACACCCACAATTATTAGAATTATTCCTATGATACCATAAATATTAGGTACTTGATTATACTTTAAAACACCAAATAAAGTAACTGCTGTAATTGTTAAACCTCCATATGTTGCATAAGTAAATCCAACAGGAATGATGGACATTGCTTTTGATAAACAAAAAATACATGCAACTATTGAAATAATACAAAAAATTGTCGGTCCAATATTCGTAAAACTATTTGTTGATTTTAAAAACCCATTAGAGACAATTCCTAGTGCTACTCCTAGAACAAGAAAAATGTAACTAGATAAATTAGTCATAATTTAGAATATGATTATTTAGTAATTTTATCTACAAATTTTTTAATAGGGGGGCCTAAAATAAGAGCAGTTATAATTGCTATTGGTAAGCTAGCAGTCCAAGCTTTAAAGAACCTGTTTATATAAAGATCGTCCATTCCTGTATTTATAAAAGTAATTATTAAGGTCATCAATAAACTCATACCAAAACCCATAATTAAAATGAATAAAATATTAGAATATTTTTTTGAAAACATTAAATACTTTCTTTTTTTATTTGTAATTTTAGTTTTTCAATCATAATCAAAGGTGTTTGCATATTGGGATGAATTTTATGAGCCTCAATATAACTATCAATAGCTTTTTGGTAATTTTTTAATGCTGTTTGAACTAATCCTTGACCAGATAATGCACCAAAATGTCTTTTTTCTAATTTAAGAACTTCATCAATGTCTTTTTGTGAAAGTTCATAATTCCCCATCAAATATAAAACTGTTGCTCTTTTATTCCATGCTTCTGCCCATTTGGGATCTAGTTCTATTGCTTTTGAAAACACATTGTGAGCTGAACTAAATTGGCTTTTTTGCATATAAGAAGAACCTTTAGCTAAAAGATTAGTTAAACTTTCTTCTGTTGGATGAGTAGTCCATAATTTCCAAATTTGAGACTCAATTTTTTTTGAGTTTTCGTAGTTTTCTGAGGTTTTTAATTGGCTAAATAACTTATCAATACGTTTTTCGTAGTTTTCTTTGGAAAAAGATAAATTAGGCAGTATTAGAATGGATAAAAGTAAAAAAAAAATTCTCATTTATTTAGATATTGGTGTAGCACCAGTTTCCAAATTAATAATTTTTCCATCTTTATATTTATAAACTGCCATCACGGCTTCTACATTTCCATCATTAAAAGTGACTAATGAATGGTGAATACCAACCTCATTATTTTCATAAATAACTCTAACTTTATCTTGATTTATATCACCGCTCATTGCCCATTTAATTACATCAGCTTTACCCAAAGTATTTCCAGACTTATGCATCGTGAATTTAAAATCATCATGTAAAAGTTCATTCATAGTTGCTTCATCTTTATTCGCAATAGCATCAGTATATCTTTTTAATATTGACATCTCTTTTTTTAATTAAATATAAATTTTATCAGCAAGACCGTAACATAATACAGCACTTAAAATAGTTAAAACTAAAGGAGCATAAATTCCTTCATCCGATGTTTTATCTGTGTGGCCGAGTTTATTTATTTTTGTATTATAAAATCCAACTATAAATGCAGATAGGTTTTGTAAAAAAATGAGATTAAAGAATCCCCAAGTTGCTTCTAAACCATTGGGTCTTATGAAACCTACATAAATAGCCATAGCCACTGAACCAAAAAATATTGATCCAAAAAATCTAACCATCCCTGCACCAGTATCATCAATACCATACTGGTCTAAAAAGGATTTAGTTTGAAAAACACATCTAAATCCATAGTAAGCAAATCCTATAAAATGAATTATAAAAACTGCTAAATAAAATATTCCATTAAATTTTTCTATCATTCAGTCTCCTTAATCATTAAATACCATTCTCATTTCGTCTTGTATTGTACCTTCTTTAAAAACATTCTTCATCTTTTTTTGAAGCTCAATAAATTTAGGATCAGCAGACATATTTTGATCATTTTCAAAAGCCTTGTCTGTAAACTGTTCTCCAATAAGAGTTTCTCTTACTGTTCTAGGATTTCCACCAATTTGAAAAGAAAAGTAAACTTCATGATTAGGATAATGTTTTTTTCTTACTTCAGCTAAACCTTTCGAAATTTCCATAGCCTCACCAAGCTTATTATCATAAACTCCGATAGTTCTTGTATAGATTGCTTTCATAATTTATTTCTATTTAGCGTTATAATCCATTACCTGGTCAGTGCACTCAGTAAATTTATGAGGTTCAAAGAAGTCGTTCATTTGACCTAATTGATTATTAATATCTGCTTCACTATTAGCTTTCCACCAGCAAAACATTTGCATTGTATCACCAGGTGTATTCCAAGTCATTTGACATGCAGCCTTATCACTTGTCATTGATTTAATTATGTCTTCCATTTTCATTGAAGCTACTGTTTCACTAAATTTAGACTTCATTTCTTTTGATTTAAAAGTATGAGTTACCATATAGTTTTTCATTTCTTTTCCTTTCTATTTAACTTTTAAAAAGAGCAAGAGCTTCATTCAAAAGTTTTTCAGATTTAGCGTGATCACCATTTTTGTGTGCATCCATACCTTGATCTTTAAGTTCTTGGACCTTTTTAATCTTATCTTCAATATTTTTAGCTAACATTGGACATGAACCTGCGTACGCTGAGCTAACAAATAAGACTAAACAAAGTGTTAACATTATTTTTTTCATTTTTTTCTCCTTATTTAAATTAATACAAAGTCTGAACTACTTTTTTTACTCTTTCAGCTCCATTAGGAACTAAAGCTTCAACAAATGTATGACATTTATCAGTTTTAGCTTTGTCATATTTTGAACCGTAATGTTTATCTACAGCTTTGTTTACTCCAGCATCCCAATCTTTTTCTGCAATACCTATTTCAAGAGCATATGTTTTTAAAACTTTCACAGTTGAAATAGATTTTTCTTTCATTCCATACTCAAATTTTTCTCCTGATGGAAGAAAGTAGTTGGCCATATAAATACCAATACAATCCCATGCTTTTGATTTATCTTTGTCACTCATTCCTGCATTAGCAGATGTAAAAATGAAAAAAGATAAAATTATAATAATTTTTTTCATAATTCCCCGATGTTAATTAATATTATTATAAAAATGTAACTGTTTTGTTACATGGCTGGTATGCGATATTATAACCAGCTAGGTATAGGTAGGTTTTTTTCCTCTAAAAATGTTTTGTTAAACATCTTTGAGTTGTATTTATCTGATTTATCACAAAGAATTGTAACGATTGTTTTGCCTGGACCAAGTTCTTTTCCTAGCCTGATTGCTCCTGCAATATTTACTCCACAACTAGTTCCTAGACTTAAACCTTCATTTTGAATTAAATCATAAAGTATTGGTAAAGACTCTTCATCACTGATTGAGAAGGCTCCATCAATTTTAGCTTCAGCAAAATTTTTAGTTATTCTGCTTGAACCAATACCCTCAGTTATTGATCCACCTTCACCTTTAAGTTCTCCATTCATAACGTGATTATAGAGTGCAGAGCCTTTTGGATCTGATAAATAAATTTTTATATCTTTATTTTTTTCTTTTAGATATTTACTTACCCCACCAATTGTACCCCCAGTTCCTGATGCACAGACAAAGCCATCTATTTTACCTTCAGTTTGTTTCCAAATTTCTGGACCTGTTGTTTCGTAATGACCTTTTGCATTAGCTGTATTATCAAATTGATTGGCCCAAACCACTCCATTATTATTTGTGCTTTTCAATTCCTCTGCAAGTCTTCCAGCAACTTTTACATAGTTCCCATCATCCTTGTATGGTTTGGGTGGTACCAATCTTAAATCTGCACCAATATTTTTTAAAGTATCTTTTTTTTCTTGAGTTTGATTATCGTTCATTACGATTATAGTTTTGTAACCTAAAGAGTTTCCAAGGAGACATAATCCTATACCTGTATTACCAGCAGTTCCTTCAACAACTATTCCACCTTCAGATATTAACTTCTTTTCTTGAGCATCTTTTATTAATGCTAGCGCTGCTCTATCTTTAACTGATCCACCAGGATTTAAGTATTCAGCTTTACCATAGATATTGCATCCAGTAATTTCTGAAGCTGTTTTTAATTTTATTAAAGGTGTATTTCCTATGGATTCAATAAAATTGTTTTTAATCTGTGTCATTGATCTTTATCTTTATCAGTAACTGCATAAGGCTGGAATCCTTTTGCAGCATCACCAACCCTTGTTGCTGGAATTCCTACCATTATTGATTTCTCTGGTACATTTTTAGTAACCACTGCATTTGCACCGATTAAAGAATTTTTCCCAACAGTTATTGGCCCCAAAATCTGAGCTCCAGATCCAACTACAACGTTATCTTCTAATGTTGGATGTCTTTTAGTATTTCGTTGATTATTTGCATTTATACTTGGTGCAATTCCACCTAAAGTAACATTATGATAAATTGTTACATTATTTCCTATCTCAGATGTTTCACCAATTACTACCCCCATACCATGATCTATAAATAAATTTTTTCCTATTTTTGCTTTCGGATGAATTTCAATACCAGTTAAAAATCTAGAAAATTGAGAAATTATTCTCGCGATTAAATCAAATTTTGCGATAGCAAAAAAATTAGCAATTTTGTGAAAAAAAATAGCTTTAACACCTGGGTAAGTTAATATTAAACTTAATTTAGATTTTGCCGCAGGATCTCTGTCAATTATAGATTGTAAGTATTCATTCATAAAATTTGTTAGCTTGATATAAAAATATGACAGATATATAATGATTATATTCAGATTTAAAAGGAGATATTATGTACAAAAATACTAATTGTTTTCATCTTGCTATACCATGTGGTGACCTGGAAACAGCTAAAAAATTTTACAGTGAGACATTGGGCTGTCGACTTGATAATTCTGCTCAGGAATGGGCTGATGTTGATTTTTGGGGCAATGAACTTACCCTTCATGCTAGTGAGCATAAATTAGATAATGAAAGACACGATGTGGATATGGGTAATGTTTCAGTACCTCATTTTGGTGTTCACCTATCTAGAAAAGATTTTGATGCTCTTAAAAATAGATTAAAAAAGAATGGTCATAAATATTATGATGAACCATATTTAAGATTTAAAGGTACTAAGTACGAACAGGAGACTTTTTTTATAAAAGATCCTAACGAAAATGTTTTAGAAATAAAAACTTTAACAGCTAATGCTGAGTAATAAGTATTTATCAATTATAGATTTATTACTAAAAAAGTTAAGTTTACATTTATAGTGTTAAATCTTTCTTAAAAAATACATGGAATACCTTGTATTGGGTTTCTTTACAGGTTTAAGTTTAATTCTAGCAATTGGAGCACAAAATATATTTGTTATAGAACAAGGCCTTAAAAAACAGTATATTTTTTTAGTTTGTTTAATATGTGCAGTATCTGATTTATTATTAATTTTTTTAGGAATATTTTTATTTCAATATTTTGGCAATTATTTCAATAAATATATTGAGCTTATTTTAAATATTTTACTTGTTATATTTTTAGTCAATTTCATATACGAGAAAATAAAAATAAAATCTAATAAAATAGATATTAAGAGGAAATTTAAAAAAATATCCTTAAATCAAATTATAATTAAGACATTAGGTTTTACTTATCTTAATCCACATGTTTATTCCGATACTGTTTTTTTTTTAGGAAATTTTTCAAAAAATTTTTCTATATTAAATAAATATTATTTTGGTTTAGGTGCATCAATCTCATCATTTTTGTTTTTCTTCTTTATTGGTTATTTATCAAAAACATTGTCTAAATTTTTAAAAGATGACAATATATGGATAAGAATAAATTTCTTTATAGTCATATTTATGAGTTTAATTGTGGCATATGTGCTAATTGATATATTCATTTTTTTTAATATTAAGAGAACATGATTTCTAAAAGAAAATTTTTAAAAAACCTAAGTTTTTCTTTTTTTGCAGTATTTTTATTGCCATACAAATTTTTGCACTCTGCTTCAAAAAAAATTTTTAATTCTGATTTAACAATAGAACAGAAAGACATAATGTTTAATGAAGGTACAGAAAAACCGTATTCTAGTCCTTTAAATTTTGAAAAAAGAAAAGGTTTTTACCATTGCGCTAATTGTGATGCGAAGCTTTTTTCTTCAACAGCTAAATTTGATAGTGGCACAGGTTGGCCATCTTTTACTGACTCTTTACCAGGTGCTTTTAAAACTAAAATAGATTATTCTTTTGGCATGAGAAGAATAGAGTATCATTGTGCTAATTGCGGAGTACACCATGGACATGTCTTTGATGATGGACCAGGATCAAGTGGAAAAAGATTTTGTAATAATGGCTTATGTTTAATTTTCAAACCTGAGACCTAGTAAATTGAAAGAAAAAAATATTTTTACCTGGAATTGTATTAACACTTGGAAAAAAAGTGCACAGAATACGTTTTGGTGCTTAATTGGTTGTGCTATTGGAGATTTGGGAACTATTTTGTATTTCCAACTTACTGGAATACCTTTTCCGGTATTAGGTATTATGGTTTTAGCTATAATCAATGGAATAATCACGAGTATTTTATTTGAAACATTTGTTTTGATGAGACAAAAATTTATTTTTGTCGAAGCTTTAAAAGTTGCCTCAGGAATGAGCTTAATTTCTATGATAAGTATGGAGGTTGCAATGAACCTAACAGATTATGTTTTAACCGGAGGTGCAATTTTAAATTTAAGGGTTTTACCAATTATGCTTTTAGTTGGATTTTTAACGCCTTGGCCATATAATTATTGGAGACTAAAAAAACACAATTTGTCTTGTCACTAATTTGAATAACCGTATTTTCTAAGTCTCACATCGCCAGTTCTAGCATGTGCTTCCATTCCTTCGTATCTTGATATTCTTGCACACGCTGCACCAACAGTTTTAGTGGATTCTTTAGTCATTCTTTGGAAACTTAGTGTTTTGATAAATTTACCAACAAACAAACCACCTGTATATCTTCCTGCCCCTTTAGTAGGTAAAATGTGATTTGTACCTGAGCATTTGTCTCCGTAAGCAACAGTTGTTTCTTCACCAATAAATAACGATCCATAATTTTTAAGTCTTTTATGAAACCACTCAAGGTTTTGTGTTTGAACTTCTAAATGTTCTGGAGCATATTCATCACTTATTTTTGCCATTTCTTCATCAGTATCGCAAAGAATAACTTCACCATAATCCCTCCAAGCAGCCTCAGCACTTTTTCTTGGAAGCTCTGGTAATTCAGATATTAACTCAGGAACCCTTTTTAAAACTTTTTCAGCTAATCTTTTACTTGTGGTGTATAACCATGCTGGAGAATTGTAACCATGTTCCGCTTGACCTACTAAATCAACTGCAACCATTTCAGGATCTGCTTTGTCATCTGCAATTACAGCTATCTCTGTTGGACCAGCAAAAAGATCAATACCAACTTTTCCAAATAATATTCTTTTTGCTTCAGCAACGAACTGATTACCAGGACCTACTAGAATATCGGCCGGAGGATTATCAAACAACCCGTTAGTCATTGCTGCAATTCCAGGAACACCCCCTAGATTTAAAATCTTATCAGCACCACATAAATCAGCTGTATAAATTATAGCTGGGTGAGCACCTATTTTTTCTTTCGGAGGGCTACAGGCTATTACATTTTTTACACCAGCTACTTTTGCAGTCGTAACACTCATTACAGCTGAAGCTATGTGTGCATATCTTCCACCAGGTATATAACATCCAGCTGTATTTACTGGTATAAGTTTTTGACCAGCATATAATCCTGGTGATAGTTCTACTTCAAAATCTTGTCCGTAATTTTTTAATTGAGCTTCAGCAAATTTTCTTACTCTGTCGTATGAAAATTGAATATCATCTTTAGTTTTTTGATCTAGTTCTTTTTTAATTTTTTCTATTTTCTCTTTTGAAACAACTATTTCTCCTTCATATTTATCAAATTTCTTTGTAAGATTAATACATGCTTCCTCTTTTGAATTTTCTATTTCTTTTAATAATTCTTTAACTATTTCTGTTGTTTTATTATCATCAGTTGAAGATGTCTTGGGTGATTTTTTTAAGTATTTAATTGTCATTTTTCTTAATATTTTCTAGAGATGTTATAAGCAAATATTCTTTTAAATCAATCAGGAATTAATCTAAAGCTACAACCGCAGCAGCAATAGATGCTAATCTAGCAGGAGCTTCATCTGAACGACTAGTTATTACTACTGGGACTTTGCCACCAACAACAATTCCCGCTGCACAAGCACCACTAAAATAAATTAACATTTTGACCAGTGCGTTACCAGCTTCAACACTTGGAACTAATAATATATCCGCAATACCTGCAACATTATTTTTAATACCCTTAATTGCAGCAGATTTTTTTGAAATACAATTATCAAAAGCCATAGGTCCAAAAACATCTGCTTCAAGATTTTCATCCTTAGCCAATTTAGTGAGTTCATCAGCTTCAACAGAACTTGGTACACTATCTAATACTTCTTCAGTTGCTGATAAAATTGCAACTTTTGGCCTCTCAATTCCTATTCTATGTGAAAAATTTATCACATTTTTAAGTATATGCATTTTTGTTTTTACATTGGGCAAAACATTTAATGCACCATCAGTAATGATTAAAGGAGGATCTTCCTTATCAATAGTCATATGCCAGATATGACTTAACCTAGTTTTATTCAATAAATTATATTCTCTTTTCAAAACTTCTTTCATTAAAATGTCAGTATGAATATGTCCTTTTACAATTATTCTAATTTTATTTTGGCTTGCTAACTTAGCAGCAATTGCAGCTGTTTTATTTTCAATTGGTTCATTTATAATTTGATAATCTGAAATATCCCATTTTAAGTCTTCAGCACATTTTAAAATTTCTTTTTTGTCTCCAATAAAAATTGGTTCAATTAAGCTTTCTTTGACCGCATCTTGAACTGATAACATTGGCAGGGGTTTTCCTGCATTAACTATTCCAGCTTTAATACCCTTTTTTTTATGAGCTATATCCAATAAATTGTTTGGACAAATTATTTCTTTGTTAGAAAGCATGAGTTATAATTATAATTAATTTTAAAAATGTATATAGTAGATTTTATGTCAAAAATTTGAAGAATTAGTCAAAAATGATAAGAGATTTTAATATAAATTTTTCAGATGTGGAAATATCCAATATTTACAAAAGGATTAAAGATTATCCATGGCAATCAATGCCTGATATTGATAATTGGAGATATGGTACAAATTTTTCTTATATAAAGGAACTTTGTGACTATTGGATTAAAGAATTTAAGTGGAGAAATTTTGAGAAGAAAATAAATAGTTTTTCAAACTATAAAACAAATGTTGATGGAATTGATATTCATTTTATAAAAGAGAAAGGTAGTAGTGAAAATCCAGAAACTCTCTTACTTTTGCATGGTTGGCCAGGATCTGTTGTTGAATTTTTAGATATAATTAAAAAATTAGCTCATCCAGAAAAATATGGAGGTAATAAAGAAGATGCTTTTACGGTTATCGCACCTTCTTTGCCTGGTTTTGGGTTTTCAGATGCTCCCAACAAACCTATTGGCCCTAGAAGAATGGCTGAATTATTGAATAAAATGATGTCAGAAAATTTAAATTATAAAAACTATATAGCTCAGGGTGGTGATTGGGGTGCAACTATCTCAAATTGGTTAGGATATGATCATTCAAAATACTGCAAAGCTATTCATATAAATTGTTTAGTGATGCGTCATCCAGATGGGCCAAAAACTGATGAGGAAAAAAAATGGCAAAAAAAATTTGATAAGGATCAAATCATGCAGGATGGTTATAGAATAATTCAAGCTACCAAACCTCAGTCTTTGAGCTATTCTATGATGGATAGTCCAGTTGGTATCGCAGCATGGATAATCGAAAAATTTCATGCCTGGTCTGATTTAGATAGTGATGATATTGAAAGTGTTTTTTCTAAAGATGTTTTATTATCAAATATTATGATTTATGTACTTACTAAAACATTTAATAGTGCTTCTTGGATTTACTTTGGAAGACGTGAAGAAGGAGGCCTCATATTTCCTAAAGAATTTAAAAAAATTCCAATACCAGCAGGAATAGCAATTTTTCCAAAAGAAATAACTGAATGGCCACCTCGTTCATACATAGAAAGAATTTTTAATGTTCATCATTGGTCGGAATTTTCAGGGGGTGGACATTTTGCAGCTTTAGAAAAACCAGATTTGCTTATTCGAGACTTAAGAAATTTTACAAGTAAAGTTAAAAGTCTTTAAAATTATAATATATCAATTCATTAATTATTTTTTTTGTGTTATATTTTTGTTTCCAATTTGGATAATCTTTTTTAAATTTTTTATTATTTGAAATATACCAAATATGATCACCAACTCTATTTTCTTTTAAAATTTTCTTTTTAATTTTAATTTTTTTTAATTTTTCAACAAGTTCGAGAGCTTCTATAATTGAGCAGTTAGAGAATCTTCCTCCACCTATATTATAAACAGCTCCTTTTTTTGGTTTTTTAAAGAATTCCCAAAAACAATTGATTAAATCGTAACTATGCAAATTATCCCTTACTTGTTTACCTTTATAGCCAATAATTGAATAAGCATTATTTTGCACACAGCTCTTTATTAAATAAGACAAAAAACCGTGAAGTTTTGCACCACTGTGATTTGGGCCAGTAATGCAACCAGCTCTAAAACAAACAGTTTTTAATCCTACATTTCTCCCATATTCTTGAACAATTAAATCTGCATAAGTTTTTGAGGCGCCAAAAAAACTATGAGTGCAATGGTCAATTGAAAATTTTTCATCTATTCCATTATAAAATAGATCTTTGTTCCTCAATTCCCATCTTGTTTTTTTTTCGATAAAATTTAATTTGTTAGGATTATCCCCATAAACTTTATTAGTAGACATAAAAATAAATGGCGCCTCTGGACAATATTTTTTTGTTAATTCTAATAAATTTAAAGTACCAGTCGCATTTATATTAAAATCAATAATTGGATGGTTTTTACCATAATCGTGAGAGGGCTGGGCCGCACAATGAATAATTAAAGATAAATCTTTTTTATATTTTTTAAAAATTTTTTCAATAGAACTGTAATTTCTAATATCTGTACTGTAATGTTTAAAATCTTTATGATTTTTTAAAAGTCTATTTTTTATTTTACTTGTAGATGCCTCATTTCCAAAAAAAAATTTTCTTAGATTGTTATCTATTCCTATAACTTTAAAGCCTTTTTTGGAGAAAAAATTGACTGACTCAGATCCTACAAGACCGCTTGAACCTGTGATTAAAACAATTGACATAAATTTTTATAAAATCTTTTTTATTTTTTTTTTATTATTAATAAGCCATTTATACGTATCATTAACGACATCGTTAATATTTTTATTCGGTTTCCACTTATAGGTTTTAGTTACTTTTTTATTATCGGTTATAAAATATGGAATATCGTATATTGAGGTTTTAGATTGTTTTTTAAATTTTACTTTATTTCCAGTAATTTTTTGACATAGATTAGTTAATTGTTTTAATGAAGTAAAACTTTTGGTTGATCCTCCAACAGTGAATATTTTGTTATTTATTGAATTAATTTTTTTAATTTGAATCTTAATTAAATTTATAAAATCATCTATATGTAATACATCTCTAACTTGATGACCATAACCACCATATCCTATGTATTTACCATTTATTTTTTGAATATGTTTCCATATCCATAAACTTACAAAGCCCTGATCTTGTTTTCCGAATTGTAAAGGGCCTGAGATAACTCCACATCTATTGATGATAAATTTTACTTTGTATGCATATGAGAATTCTCTTATCAACATTTCTGATGAAAGTTTTGTAAATCCATATATTGATTTTGGATCTGAAATATTGAATTCTTCATTAATTTTTTTTTTGATCTTAATTTTTTTCTTCAATACTTTCTTTCTTACAATATTGTTAATATAAGAAATTGAATTAACTCTACTTGATGAAATAAATATTAATTTAGCTTTATCTTTTTTTGCTTTCTTTAGAATATTAAAAGTACCAATTAAATTTGTATTTATTACTTCATCCAGGTGATATTTTGAAACTTCTACTGCTGCTTCAGCGCAACAGTCAATTATTATATCGAATTTTTGAAGTCTTTTAATTTTTTTATAATTGAAAATATCGATATTAAAATTTTTAATTTTAGATTTTTTTAATAATTTTAGGTTAAATTTAGAACCATTTCTTTTCAAGTTATCTAAAGAGTAAACTTTATAGCCATTCTTATTTAATGTTAGGCAAATATTTGCTCCAACAAAACCACAACCTCCAGTGACTAAAATTTTCATTATTTATGCTTATTTAATAAAATTTTTTCTAGTAAACAATATAATAAAGTAAAAATATACATAGAACCTATTTCTTTTATTTTAAATTTAGATTCACCATATTTTCTACCATTCCAATTAATAGGGGTTATCTTAAATGAATATTTTCTTGTAATTATTTTTAAAGGCAATTCTAAAAAAACGTTAAAATTTTCTGATACAACTGGTAAAAGTTTTATTAAAGTTTTTCTTTTATACATTTTAAAAGCATTAGTAAAATCATTATATTTTGAAAGAAAAATTAATTTTATAAAATTATTTGCTATTCTATTTAATATTAGTTTTAATAAGGGATAATTTTTTATTTTTGAAAATTTTGAAAATCTGGTACCAAAGACGGCATCCATTTTTTCTTTTTTAATTATTTTATAATATTTTGAAATATCGTTAATATCATCAGACATATCACACATGAAAATACAAACATAATCTAGTTTTGATCTATTTATACCCTCTTCAATAGCAGACCCAAGTCCTTTTTTTTTATTTTTAAAAATTTTGATATAAGAATTTTTTTTTGTATATTTCTTAATAAATTTTTCTGAGTCATCATTACTAAAATCATCAATAAAAATAATTTCATAATTTTTAATTTTTTTTTTTAAAGTTGATAATTTTTTTAAAGTAAATTTCAATTGATCGATTTCATTATAAAAAGGGATTATGATTGATAAACTCATATTAAAGTTTAAAATAGTATTGATGAAATATCAAAAAGAAAGATTAGTTTTAATTATTTCTATCATCTGTTCAATTTTTTTAAGCACTTTTTTATGGAAACATATTAGTTTTCCATACTCTGATCCTAAAATAATTGGTGTTTATTCCTTAAGTAATCATGATGCTAAAAATGATATATTTCGTTATTTTTCTTTTATAGGACTTCCTTTAATAACATATTTAGCTATTAAATTCATTTATAATTCAAATTTTCTACAAAAAATAAAAGTTTTTTTAAAAAAAGATAACTCAAACGTTTCAACTTCAAAAGATGTATTTGTAGTATTTCTCATAATTTTAACCTTCCTTTTTTTTGATTTTCTTTCCATTAATTTTCCCGAACATAAAATAGATAGTTATCATGATGGCCAAAGATTAAGTTCAGCCTATAAAAGTCTAATAGATGGATCTTTGTGGTCTGGATCTTATGTAACCGTTGGAATTTTTTACGAAACATTGGCGACTAAATTTATTTGGCAGATTTTTCAAAATATTAGTATTGGTCTATCAAGATATTCTGATTTGTTATTAATTTTTTTTCTTAAGTTTTCTTTATTGATTTTAAGTTTACTTTTAACAAATTTTATAACTTTAGATAAATATTTAAAAAAATTTTTTTTTCTTATCAATTCATTTGTTTTTTTAAGTTTGGGTGATTACGATTTAACTACAATAGATTTAATAACATTTAGAGAACTACCCATTGTCGTACTATTAATATTGTTTATTGCTTTATTAATGAAAAAACAACAAACGCTTATATTATTATCTATTTCTTTACTTAGTTTATTTTCAATTATATGGGGGATAGACAGAGGATTAGTTTGTAATTTGTTAATAGTTGTAATTCTTATTTACTTATTTTTTAAAGAAGAATATAAAAAAATCTTTATTCTTTCTTTATTCATTTGCCTTTCTTGGATAACTTTTTATTTTACTTTTCAAGATGAATTTTACCATTTTAAAGAGAATACTATATCAATTTATAAAGAAATGAATTATGTGCATGGCTTAATTCACCCAACTCCATTCAGTCAAGAGCCAAATTCTTCGAGAGCAACGAAAACTCTTATTTCTATAATATTTTGTTTAATTTTTTCCGTAAGTTTAATATTTAAATCAGAAAAAAAATTTTCTAATTTATTTAAAAAGATTTTGCTTTTATTAGCAATCACTAGTTTTGGAAGTTATTTGTACGCATTAGGCCGATCTGATGGAGCTCATATAAAACATGTTTTTGGTTTCCCAATTATATTTTTTTCAATTTATTTTTCTTACTTATTACTTTATAAAATATCTAAATCTAAAATTTATTTAAGTAAATTATCAAAAAATTTATTTACCTTCCTATTAATTCTTATTTTTGTTTTTTTTCCTATAAGAATTAATTTCAATAATATAAATAATTATGAAACTAGATTTAAAGAGTTTGTTAAAATGCCAGATGAATTTTTTTTAAATAAAAAAGAAATTTCTCTAAAAGAAAAAACACTATCCCTTGTAAAAGATTATAATTGTATTCAATTATTTTCAAATGATGCAGCTTTCTACTATATTTTAAGAAAAAAAAGTTGTACGAAGTATTATTTTATTTGGAGCGCAAGTTCCTTTGATAAACAAAAAAAAATAGTTGCCGAATTGAAAAATACTAACTTTATTATAGCAAACGGTCCTAAAGATTATTGGGATATACCTTTAAATAAAAAGTTATATTTAGTAGATCAACATATTAAAAAAAATTTTCTAAAGCATGACTCAATAAGTTTTTGGGACATTTACTTAAGGAAATAATCTACAAATTATTTAAATCTCTTTGAATTTCTTTTGATATATATATTTTTTTTTTCAAATTTTTTTTAAACCTATAGAATTTATTTTGGCCAGGAAAAAAAATTTCCTTAACATTCTTTATTTTTGGGAGTCTTTTGACTCTTTTGATATTTTCCTTAATTCTATGATTATAGTTTCCAACAAATAAATTTGGCTTTATAACTATAAATAAATGGCCAATATTCTGGGGTCCAGAAAAATCATCAAAAGGGTCTTTTACTTTCCCACCGTGATTGCCACCTGTTAATACACCACTTAATATATCAACCATCCAAGCTAATCCTGATCCTCTAAAACCACCAATCGGTAATTGAACACCTTTTAAGGCTTTTTTAGCATCAGTAGTTGGTTTACCATATTTATCTAACGCAACACCTTTTGGTATTTTTTTTCCTAATCTTTCTGCCAATCGAATCTTACCTCTGTTTATCACTGATACTGACATATCTAAAATAAAAGGTATTTTGGACCCAGTAGGTGTTCCAAAACAAATTGGATTAGTTCCAAATAATTTTTTTCGAGAGCCATAAGGGGCTATTGCTGGTGGAGCATTAGTAAAACTGAATACTATTAAATTTTTTTTTACTGCTTTTTCAGCGTAGTAACCTGATAATCCATAATGTCCACTATTTTTAATACCAACTAAACCAAATCCAGTTTTCTTTGCATTTTTGATAGCTTCTTTAATTCCCACTTCACCAGCAACGAATCCAATGCAATTATCTGCATTTATTTTTGAAATTGACTGGGAAATTTTTTTTATTTTTATCTTTGGCTTAGGATTTATAATTTTTTTTTCGATTCTTTTACAATACATTTTTAATCTTGATAAACCATGAGAGTGAGCGCCAACTAATTCTGCATTAATTAAAGCTTGAGAACAAATTTTTGAATGTTTTGTACTAAGCCCGTATTTTTTAAAAATTCTAAGTAATATTTTATTTAGTTTTTTTCCATTAACCATAAAGCATCTTTTGTTAGAAAATAAATTTTACCAGTTTTTGGATGCACTTGTATATCTCTTATTCTTCCAATTTTATTCTTAAATATTATTTGTTCTTTTACATTATCTAAATTAGTGAAGTTAAGCGATCTTAGCGACATATCTTTTAATGATGTTATTAAAGCAAATCCATTCCATTCTTTAAATTCATTGCCTTTATAGATAGTTATTGCACTTGTAGCAATTGATGGAACCCAGTATTGAATAGCTTTTGTAAAGCCAGGCGCCCATTTTGGTCCTATTTTTGTACCACTATAATTTTTTCCACCCCAGCCTAAAATTTTCCAACCATAGTTCTCTCCTTTTTTAATTTCTCCAAACCAGTCCCCACCTTTTGCTCCATGATTGCTAGCATAAATTTTTTTATCGAATGGAGACAAAGTGAGACCTTGAGGGTTTCTTACTCCTATTTGATATATTTCTGGTAACCAATTTTTTTTATCAATAAATTTAGGATTATCTTTTGGAACACTTCCATCTAAATGAATTCTTACTATACTTCCAGGATGTTTTGTGGGATCTTGAGCTATCATACCTTGACCTCTTTCTCCTACCGAAGCATATAGAAAGCTCTCTTTAATCGCCAATCTAGATCCAAAGTGATAGCCCGAGTCTATTGCTGGCTCAGCCCTAAAAATATTTGAAAAAGATAATTTACTTTTATTAAATTTAGCCTTTGCAATTGAAGTACTTGATTTCCAATTTCCTCTGTTTTCAGAGTATGAGATCCACAAAAAACCATCTTTATAAATAATATCTAGCAGTCCTCCTTGCCCATAAACTAAAAAATTTAAATCATGTTCTACATTTAAAATTTTATTATTTTTGAAATTTACAATTTTAATTTTTCCTTCTTTTTCTGTAAGTATCAATTCATCTTCATTTATAAATGATGATCCCCATGGTTGATCTAGAGAAACTATTTTAGTAAATTTTAATTCATCAGCTTGAGTTATTGATGAAAATAAAAATAAAAAACAAATTATCCTTTTCCACGCCATGGAATAGTTTTATCGATTATTTTTCTTAAAGTAACGTCGAATAAAAGTCCCAGCATACCCATAATGAATATCGTTATCCAGATAACCTCATATTGAAAGTATTTTTTTGCAACATTTTCAACAAAACCAATACCAGTTGTTCCAGCTAGGAATTCAGCTGCAACTAATGTCCCCCAGCACATTCCTACTGCAACCCTAATACCAGTCAAAATTTCTGGTAAAGAGTTAGGAAAAATTACATATCTTAGTATTTGTTTTTTCGATGCACCTAGAGAATGAGCAGCATGGATTTTTGAAAGTTGAGTTCCTGAAGCACCAGCTCTTGCTGAAATTATCATTATTGATAATGAAACCATAAATAATAAAAACACTTTTCCAGTATTATCAATTCCTAATACGGAAATAATTAGTGGCGCCCATGCAAGAGGAGGAACAGGTCTATAGAGTTCAATCAAAGGGTCAAAAAAACCTTTAGCAAATCTATTTAATCCCATAAACAATCCTAACGGAACACCAATGATTATTCCAAATACTAATCCTAAAAAAACTCTCATAAAAGAATCCCATATATGTCCATAAGGAACTGGAATTTTAAATAATTTAAAATCACCAGTTACAACTTTCAAAACTGAACCTTTGAAATTTTGTTTAACTATCCCATCTGTTGTGTGTACTGGATATTCTCCTGGCAAAATATCTGCTATCCAATCAGGTAAAATAAAACCAATGGTTTTACTAACATCAACCATTTTTATCCATAAAAGAGGAATATCTTTATAACCAACGCTTGGTTTAGACATTAGAATAAATTTATTGAAAGTATCAGAAGGTTTAGGAAGCCATCTACCTGATCCTTGTTCTGAACAACTTGGGCCGCTAGCAACAATTGTTCCAGCTGGAAATAAAAAAATATCAATAAATCTAAGTCCGCCTTGAGCTTGTATTTGTGCATTATCAAATTTTATAATTGCCTCCTGCATTTTATTTAATGCATTTGGAGGGTAGATACTGGCAAACTCAATCCTTCTTGCAATTTTTACAATATTTTTTGCATAAGTAGAGGCAACCTCTTGACTATCATCCAAGCTTTTTCTGTATAATTTAATTTCATTTTTAAGATCTTTAATTTTATTTTTAAATTGTGGATTATGGTTACGTAATTTAAAAAATTCATCACTTATTAAATTTAACTCCTGCGCAGCAGTATGAAATTTTAAGCCTCTACTTGTAGCTGGTATCAAAGGTACTTCAATAGTATTTTCAATAGTTCCTGATCCTGCATTCACTTTTGTGATACCCCAGCCACCTTCTTCACCTACAGCTTTAAGTCTGTCATTTAATTCTTGTTCAGTCTCGAATGGATAATCTAATTTTTGAAAATTCTCGGTTAAAAGGTTAATTCTGCCAGTGATTTCAATTATTTTTTGTTTAGTTTCATTTTCAATTAAATCCTCATTAGTTAATAGTGGAATTAACTGAGTAGTTTTACTTATAAAACCTATCAGGATTGTTTTTTGTTGATTATTTAGTTCATTGGAATTCTGAATTTCAATTGAAATTTTCTTTAGATTTTTATTTTCTTGTTTAATCTGTGATGTACTTTTTAATTCTCTTTGCTCAATTGGAAATTGATATTTTAATCCTAGCAAAGAGTCATTTACTTTTGCAACTTGACAAAGTTCGTTAGCGGATTTTGGATAAAATCCTTTTGCAATATCCCAAGAATAGTACAGCCAAATTAAAAGAAGAAAACTGCTTCCAACAATTACCCAATGCGTGCCACCTAAAGCTCTTTCGGGGTTACCAAAAACTGCATCAACTTTCTCAGTTTTGATTAAACGTCTTCCATAAAGAATGCAGCCAACGACTGCAAAAAAAATCAAAAAGGTAACTATTTGAGTAAGCATTTAAATTTCTTTTCCCATAATTTCTTCTTCCATATTCCAAATCATTTCTAGTATTTCTTCTCGTTTGGCTGAAAAATCTTTATTTTTTTTAATTTCTCTTAAATCTTTTTTAAGTCCCATAGAAGCAAAAGGAAGATTATATTCTTTGTGAATACGCCCTGGTCGTGGAGCCATCACGTATAATCTTTCTCCAAGTAATAAAGCTTCCTCAACTGAGTGTGTGATTAAAATTATTGTTTTTCCAGTCTCTTTCCAAATTTTAAGAACAAGAGACTGCATTTTTTCTCTTGTCAAAGCATCAAGAGCTCCTAATGGTTCATCCATTAAAATTAAGTCTGGATCATTGATAAGACATCTTGCAAGGGCCACTCTCTGTTGCATACCCCCAGACAATTGATAAGTTGGTGTATTTCCAAATCCTTTGAGTCCAACAATTTCTAACCACTCATCAACTTTTTTTTGAGTCTCGATTGGATCTTTTTTTTTCATTCTTAATCCAAAATTTACATTTTCTGAGACTGTTAACCATTCAAATAAAGCTCCTTGTTGAAAAACCATACCTCGTTCAACTCCGGGTCCATCAATTTCTTTATTATTTAATGTGATAGTTCCGGATGTTGGTCTTATAAAACCAGCAGTTATATTTAATAAAGTTGTTTTTCCACATCCTGAGGGACCAAGAACAGTCAGAAGCTCTCCTTTTTTTAAAGTAAAGTTTAAATCTTTTAACGCATGAACTGTTTCTCCTTTTGGAGTTTTAAAAACCATATTAAGATTTTGTGAAATAAGATCACTCATAAATTATCTTTATATAAAAAATTTTGCTAAAAAAATAGGCACCAATTTATAAAATTGGCGCCTATTAAATTTTTTTAACTCTATAAAAATTATAGAGGTAAGAAACTAGTGTCTACGTTTCCTCTTGGTGTGCCCATTCCTTTTAAGAATGCATCAAGATTACCACTCTCCATTGATTTTTTAGTCTCTTCCGGAGTTAGGAATTTGAAGCCACTTAAAGTTTCTTTCATATCAGCAACTTTCATTTCTGAAGCTTTTGACATTGCATTCATATCGCTTTTTCCAGCTCTATATCTTGCATTAGCTTCATGAGTTACTTCTATAAATGTTCTAAGCATACCTGGATTTTCCTTCATAAACTTTGTAGTCACTGAAGTAATATCTATACCTAAGATACCAGCGTCTCTAGCTTCTTGAACTGTAAGTAGTCTAGAACCAACTGCTGTTGCAGCTTTAATAGAGTTACCGCCAAATAAACATGCCATAACAACATCACCACTTACCAACGCAGCAGCACCTTCTTCAGGGTCCATTTGAATGATATCCATTTTTTTTCTATCTGCACCAACAACTTTCATACTTTCATCAAAAACATACTCAGCCATTGTACCTAATGGAACAGCAACTTTTTTGCCCTCTAATTCAGTAGCATTAGCCTTTGTAATTCCTGAAGCATTAGAAGTAACACAAGTTGTTCCTCCCATTCCATATTCCATCGCTATATCTACAAGCTTAATAGGAGCTTTTGATTTTACAGCATTGATAAATGGTACTAACCCTTGAGAGTAAGATATATCAATATCACCCGCTAACATTGCATCAGTCATTGCACCACCATTAGTGAAGTTTGTCCATTTAACTGGAACTCCAAGAGCTTTAGCAAATGCTTTTTTTTGCATGTCCTCTAGATTTGGACTTGGCCATTCTAGAAAGTAAGCAACTCTAACTTCATTAGCCGCAGAATTTGCAACTGAAATATTTAAGTTAAGAGCTACAAAACATCCTAAAAGAAAACTAATTATTTTTTTCATTTATTCCTCTTTGTTGATTTATAATATCAATAGTTAAAATTAAATTTGCCTAGATGTAAAACAAAAAAGTGTTAATTTTGATACAACTTTAAGTTGCGTCAATTATTTTGGTGGTTAATTATAGCTATTTAGTCTAAAGAATTCTTAATATAACAATTAATATATTTTAAAAAATATTATGAGCTCAGAAAAAAGAACTTCGGTGCCTAATTCTTTAAATGAACATTGGATGCCTTTTACCTCAAACAAAGATTTTAAGGCAAATCCAAGATTGATAACTGAAGCAAAAGGAGTCTATTTAAAAACACATCATGGTAAAACACAAATAGATGCTAGTTCAGGATTATTTTGCAATCCATTGGGACATGGTAGAAAAGAAATTACAGAAGCAGTTACTAAACAATTAGAAACTCTAGATTATGCTCAGCCATTTCAACAAGGCTTTGGCGGATCGTTTGAATTAGCTACAAGAATTTCAAAACATACTCCAGGAGATTTAAATAAAATTTTTTATACAATCTGTGGATCAACAGCAGTTGAAACTGCACTTAAGATTGCAATCGCCTATCATAGATCTAAAGGCAAGGCAGAAAGATTTAGATTTGTAGGAAGAGAAAGAGGATATCATGGAATGAATATTGGTTGTATCTCAGTAGGCGGAATGATTAATAACGTTAAAACTTTTGCAAGTGTATTAATGCCAGGAGTTCAACATATGAGGCATACTCACTTACCAGAGCATAAATTTGTAAGTGGTCAACCAGAAACAGGTGCTGATAGGGCAGATGATTTAGAAAGAATTGCAACTAACTTTGGACCAGAGAATATTGCAGCTTGTATAGTTGAACCGATTGCAGGATCTACTGGAACATTAGTCCCACCAAAAGGATATTTACAGAAATTAAGAGAGATATGTGACAAACATGGAATACTTTTAATTTTTGATGAGGTAATTACAGGATGGGGTAGAACTGGCTCATCTTTCGCAAGTATCGAATATGGAGTTACACCTGATATAATGACTATGGCTAAAGCGACTACAAATGGTGTTGTGCCTATGGGAGTCGTTGCATGCAAAGATGAAATTTATGACTCTGTAATGGACTCTTCTCCAAAAGGATCAATTGAATTGTTTCATGGTTATACCTATTCTGGAATTCCTGTTGCTGTTGCGGCAGCTTTAGCAGTTCAAGATATTTTTGAAAAAGATGATATTTTTAATAGAGCAAAAAATTTAGCTCCTTATTTTCAGAAAGGTTTGTTTTCTCTTCAAGACTTGGAGTCTGTTGAAAATATAAGAGGATACGGAATGATGGGTGGAATTGATATGAAAATGAAAGTCAAACCTGGTAAAGCTGGGTTTGAATGTTTTAAAGCTTGTTATGAAGCAGGAGTGAATTTTAAGGCTACTGGCGATTGTTTAATTATAGCTCCGCAATTTATTTGTGAAAAAAAACATATTGATGAGATAATTGATAAACTTAGAACAGGTATTACTAACTATCAAAGGAATCAAAAAAATTAGTTAGTTTATATTTTTTATATCTATAGTTGAAAGAGAGATAATGCGTATAGGTGTACCCAAAGAAATTAAACCTCAAGAAAATAGAATAGGATTAACACCTGAAAGTGTAAAAACCTTAATATCTGAAGGACATGAAGTTTTAGTCGAAAACAACGGAGGTTTTGAAGCTGGTTTTGAAAACGATCAATACATAAAAGCGGGTGCGAAGATAGTGGATAGAGCGTCAGATATTTTTGATGATGCAGAAATAATAGTAAAAGTAAAAGAGCCCCAAAAAGTTGAAGTAGATATGATTAGAGAAAATCAGATTGTCTATACTTATCTTCATTTAGCAGCAGCAAAAGAGCTTACTGAGGGATTAATTAAATCTAAAAGTATAAATATAGCCTATGAAACTGTTACAGATAATAATGGAAGACTTCCTTTACTTGCACCGATGAGTGCTGTTGCAGGACGTATGTCGGTTCAAGCCGGAGCACATTGCTTAGAAAAAAATCAAAAAGGTAGAGGAGTTTTATTGGGAGGAGCACCAGGTGGTGAGCCAGCAAATGTATTAATCTTAGGGGGTGGTGTAGTGGGAGAGAATGCAGCAATAATTGCCACTGGCATGAGAGCTAAAGTTCATGTTGTTGATAAATCTGAAGCAAGATTAAAACAACTAGTTCAAATATTTGGAGATAAAATTATACCAGAGCTAAGTGATAAAATTGATCTAAATAGGTTAGTTGCTGAAGCAGATTTGTTAGTTGGAGGTGTTTTAATACCAGGAGCAGAGGCTCCTAAATTAGTAACAAAAGATATGCTGAAATTAATGAAGAGAGGATCAGTTATTGTAGATGTAGCTATTGACCAAGGAGGTTGTGTTGAAACAAGTAAGCCAACAACTCATGGAGATCCAACATTTATAGTTGATGATGTAGTTCATTATTGTGTTGCTAATATGCCTGGTGGAGTTCCTAGAACCTCTACATTTGCATTGAATAAAGCAACTCTTCCTTATTTAACTAGACTTGCAAATAAAGGTTATCAAAAAGCTTTAAAAGAAGATAAAAATTTTTTAGCAGGACTAAATGTTTGTAAGGGACAAGTGACATATAAGGCTGTTGCAGAAGCGTTTGGTCATGATTATGTTGATCCATTATCAGTTCTTTAAGTTATAGTAATTTAAATACCAATTTAAAAACTTCATAACTCCGTCTTGATATTTTGTTTTTGGGTTATAACCAGTTATCTTTCTTAAAAGTTTAGTATCTGATAAAGTCGAATGAACATCACCTTTTTGCATAGGCAAGAAATTTTTAACTGCTTTTTTTCCTAATTTTTCTTCAATAGCTTTTATAAATTCTGAAAGAAGAACTTTTTTTGTATTACCTATATTTAAAATTCTAATTGGTGCAATATGAGATAAGCTATCATTTTTATATTTTTTTGATGAATTTAGTTTTGGAATTTTATTTGTTAATCTAAATATCCCATCAACTATGTCGTCTATATAAGTATAATCCCTATACATTTTACCTTTATTATAAACATCTATTTTTTTTCCATTTAAAATATTCTTTGTGAATTTAAAGTAAGCCATATCAGGTCGACCCCAAGGACCATAAACAGTAAAAAACCTTAATATAGTAATAGGTATTTTCCATAAGCTTGAATAAGAATGCGCTAAACTTTCAGTTGATTTTTTTGTAGCTGCATAGAAACTTATCTGACTGTCAGTTTTATCTATTTCTTGAAATGGAAATTTTTTATTTGCTCCATAAACTGATGAACTTGATCCTATAATAAGATGTTTAATTTTGAATTTCTTAGCAGACTCAATTATATGAAAAGTTCCTATTATATTTGAATTTAAATAAATTTTTGGATTTTCAATACTATACCGCACTCCTGCTTGTGCAGCTAAATGAATGATTATTGAAGGCTTAAATTTACTAATAGAATTATTTAAAATTTTTTGATTTTCTAAATTTCCTTTAGTAAAGGAAAAATTTTTATATCTTTTTAAAATCTTTAATCTAGATTTTTTTAATTGAACGTCATAGTAATTATTCATTGAATCAAATCCACGCACTTTAAAACCTTTATCTAGATATCTTTTAGCAACGTGAAAACCAATAAAACCAGAAGAACCCGTAATAAATAATTTTGTTTTCATTTTTTTCTAATATTTAATATAACACTAAAGTGAATAAAGAAATTCCTAAAACAACTAAAGTTGTAGTTATTGGTGGTGGCGTAGTAGGCTGTTCTGTTGCTTATCATTTAGCTAAGTTTGGATGGAAAGATACAGTTCTTTTTGAAAGAGATCAATTAACTTCTGGAACAACATGGCATGCTGCTGGTCTTGTTAGTCAATTAGGACCAACTGCTGCAATTACTAAAATAAGAAAATACACATTAGACTTATACAAAGAACTTGAAAAAAAAGTTGAGCATTCTGCTGGATTAAGATTGAACGGTGCGCTTTCAATAGCTCAAACTAAAGGACGATGGCAGGAACTTCAAAGGCAAGCAACAACAGCGCAATTATATGACGTAGATGTAAAAATATTAGACAAAAATCAAATTAAAAAAGATTTTTCAATTATAAATACTGACGAAGTAATAGGTGGAATTTTGACGCCAGGTGATGGAGCAGCAGATCCTTCTGGTGTAACTCATATGTTAGCAAAAGGTGCAAGAATGGAAGGTGCTCAAATTTTTGAAAAATCACCAGTAGAAGAAATATTGATTAAAGATGGAAAAATTTCAGGCGTGAGAGTTAAAGGTCAAATTGTTAAATGTGAATATATTGTTTTAGCATCAGGAATGTGGTCAAGACAAATAGGCGAAAAAGTTGGAGTAAGTATTCCTCTTTATCCTGCTGAACATTTTTACATAATTACTGAACCAATAGAAAATTTATCTAAAACTTTACCAGTGATCAGAGATTTTGATAATAGTACATATATAAAAGAAGACGCAGGAAAAATTTTAGTAGGAATTTTTGAAAAAAAATCTATTCCAGCTTTTAATAAAACAAATATTGTACCAGAAGATTTTTCTTTTGGAGAGTTCCCTGAAAATTTTGAACATTTTGAACCATATTTAGCATCTGCGATTAAAAGGTTTCCTGTTTTAGAAAAAGCTGGGATAAGAAAATTTTTTGCAGGGCCAGAGTCTTTTACTCCAGATACGAATACTTTATTAGGGGAAGTTCCAGAGATAAAGAATTTCTTTGTATGTTGTGGACTAAACAGCATTGGAATTGGAAGTGGAGGTGGTGTAGGAAAAGTGACAGCTGAATGGATGATGACTGGCCATATTAATGAAGATATTTTTAGTTATGACATAAAAAGATTTCAAAAATTTCACTCAAAATTAGATTTCATTAAACCAAGAATTACGGAAACGTTAGGTGATCTTTATGGAATGCATTGGCCTTTTAAACAACATAAGACTTCAAGGAATATAAAAACACTCCCTTATCACGATAATTTAAAGAGTTTTGGAGCATGCTTTGGTGTTTCCGCTGGCTATGAAAGACCAATGTGGTTTGCACTTGATGGAGAAAAATCAGAGTATGAATACAGTTATAATTATCAAAATTGGTATCCCTCAGCAGAATACGAAACCAACAACACTATTAAAAATGTTGGTTTATTTGATTTAACGCCTTTTTCAAAGTTTGAGATTAAATCTGATAAAGCACATAAAGAGTTACAAAAAATTTGCACTGCTAACATTAAAAATGAAATTGGTAAATGCACATATACACATATGTTAAATAGTGATGGTGGAATTGAGACTGATTTAACAGTAGTATGTGTAGACCAAAATCATTTTAGAATTATAAGTTCAGCAGCCACAAGAGAAAGAGATAAGTTTCATATAAATAAACATCTTTCTAAGGATGTGAAATTAAAAGATATAACAGATGATTACTGTGTGTTTGGATTATTTGGACCAAAAAGTAGAGATTTAATCAAATCAATTTCTAAAGATAATTTTGATAACGATAATTTCAAATTTAGCACAGCAAAATATATTACGATGGAAGGGGTAAAAATTTGGGCTCAGAGGCTCTCTTACGTTGGTGAATTAGGTTATGAATTATATGTAGATATTAATGATGCTAAAAAAATATACGAATTATTAATTGAAAAAGGTAAAAATTTTTACCTTTCAAATTGTGGAATGCATGCAATGGATATAATGAGAATGGAGAGTGGCTTTTTACATTGGGGTCATGATATTTCACCAGAAGAAAATCAATATCAAGCAGGTTTATCTTTCACAATAAGTAATAAAAAAGATGTAGATTTTGTCGGCAAAAAAGCATTAGAAAAAATTAAAAAAGAAAAAATTAAAAGTAGATTTGCAATGTTCACTCTAAAAGAAAGTAAACCAGGTGAGCCATTGTTGCTTCATGATGAACCTATTTATTTAGATGATAAAATTATTGGAAGATCAACATCAGGAAATTATTCATTCAATTTTAAGAAAAATTTAACTTTTGGATACATTGATAGCAATCTCTCCAATGATGAACTTGGTAATAGGAATCTTTTTATTGAAGTAGAGAAAAAGAAATATCCTATTTCTATTCAATCTGAGGCACTAAAACGAACAGATTTTAAAAATTTATAATTAAGTTTTTTTTCTTAAAAACAAAACAAAAATCACCGAAGTGGCCATCATAATTAAAGCATAAGCTGCAGTTGGTACCATATAGGTCATGTTCTGACCGAACAATTGTGTTCCAACAAAAACAGCTAAAGTTCCATTTTGTAATCCACATTCTAATGAAATACATCTTTGTTGAGCAACTCCTGATGCAAAAAATTTAGCAACAAAAAAACCTATTACCATCATAGAAATATTTAAAATAAGAGATATAGTTCCAGCAGTGGTCATGAACATCATTATGCTATCCCATTCTTCAATATAGATAGCAATAAAAACTATACAGAATAATCCAATAGATATTTTTTCGATATATTTCATATTATTTTCAATAAAATCATTTAATATTTTTCTTGTAATCATTCCAATAATTACAGGAACAGTCACAACAAAAAACATCTTTAATGATATTCCCAACATTGAAACTTCTTTTTCAACATATGTGATATCAAATAAATCAATAGATAAAAAAACTATGTAAGGAACAGAAACAATACTAATTAAACTTGTAAAAGCTGTAAGAGAAATAGATAGAGCTACATCACCATCTGCAAATTTAGTTAATACATTCGAGGTTACGCCACCTGGTGCTGATGCAATTAACATTACACCCAAAGCTAATTCTATTGGAGTTTTTAAAATAATAATTAATAAATATCCAATAATAGGAAGAACAACTAATTGACAAATTAAACCAACAAAAAATTCTTTTGGATTTTGAAACACCCTTGTAAAATCTTTTAATGTTAAAGATGCACCCAATGCCAGCATTATTAATGCAAGTGCTATTGGTGCTATTGTTGTTACTATACCCATGTTCTCTCTTAAGTATTCTCTCTCTGACTGACAATCTATAAAAATTTTATGAAATTACAAGTAGATTCAAAATTTTACGAATAAATTTTGCTTTAAATTTAAAAATTTCAGTTTGGTAGGGTAAGATTTTTCTAAAATTCATTGTCGATAAAATGAATTGTTTTTTTTCATTCATCTTAAGCAAATCCTCTTTAATTAAATTCTTACTTTTTCTAATAATTGTTGCTCGAGGAATTTTTGTCATATCAGAAATCGACATTGCACTTATTCCAGCATTCGAACCTAGATTTTTTAAAAGAATATCGCTAGTGGTAAAGTGATCTAAAGGAGGTTTATCTTGTGGGGTTTCTAAATGTTTTTGTACATTGAGAACCTGATTCATCGCAACTGTTCCCCAAATATGAAATGAGGTTAAATCATTCATAAATTTATGGTATCCAATAACTAGTGGTATTTGCATTCGATAAAACCATCTCCAGCATAATGTAAATTTTTTTTTTATTAAATTTTCAATAGTTTTTTTTTCAATTTTTTTTGAAAGAGCTTTATTATTAATTAATATTTGAGAAACTGAATAAATATATTTTGATGAAATTTTTATTTGATTTTCAGGTTTAACAAAACCAAAAGCTTTTCGATCAATAATAATTTTTTTTTTATTACGAGTTATTACTCCATCTTTTTCAAGCTCTAGAACTTTTCTTCTAATAGTTTCTTTTGGTAAATCTAATTTATCACAGAGCTCAGTAATACTAAATTTTTCAATTTGCAGATACGATTTTGAATAATATTCATCGTATGAGTAATGAATATCCATTTGATCGTAAGCCTGAAGAGTTTTTTCAACAAGTGATATAACTATCATGTATTTATAATGGTCACGGAATGGACTGTATACACTGTTCATCCAATTCCATTGGTGGGATATCCAATCTCTACTGAGAGTGGAATAATTTGACATAATCGAGTCATAAACCTGATCGTCTGTAATAGTTTTGCTAAAATCTATTTGTTGTAAACTCATATTTCAAAAACCAGATATGAAACCCAAATTGGACATATGTCAACATAATACTGACCCATTATGAACTTGAAATTTATTGGACGTTTAAATTACTTGTGATTAACTAAATTTTTTTAAAATTATGAGTTTGAGTTCAGAACACGCAAATATAACAAGTCATGAGACCCCCAAATATGACTTTGTGGATAGAAAAATCCCTGAACGAGTAGATATCAATAAATTGATGTCAAAAGTCAGGGAAGAAAAGAAAAAACAAAATTTTAAAAATTTGGTTACATTTTCAATTTTTCTCTCATTTATACTTTTCATGGGAGTATTTGTAACTCTATAGACGATCGTTCAGGTTGTTTTTTCTATTTTTTGATGATTAAATGATCTTATGAGAAATGATTATTTAACTAATAAAGCAAAATTCAACAATTTAAAAAATTTAAAAAAAAAATCAAATAATGATTTACCTAAACAAAAAATCCTTTCTCCAAAAAAGACTGTTAATGTAAATATCTTATTGAATAGAGTTAAACTTGATGAAAAAAAAACAATTTTAGAGAAAGCTGTTCTATTTAGTATAGTTATTTTGCTTATTAGTATTACAGGAATTGTAACTTTTCTTTAAATTTAGAAAAAATATCATTTATTCCAAAATTAGTATAAAATAAAAGTTTATGAGAATTTTTGATTGTGTCACGTTTTTTGACGAAAAAATGATGCTAAATTTAAGATTTAATATTCTCAATAAATTTGTAGATAAGTTTGTTATTGTTGAACAGCTTTATACTCATAGTGGCGCTCCAAAAAAAAAGAATTTTGATATTAATGATTATAAAGAATTTAAAGACAAAATAATTTATGTTCTAATTGATAAAGAACCAACAAATTTATACAAAATTGATCCAAAAAATCCAGAACATGAGGGTTTAAAAAGAATTAATAGTCTTAAGAGAATTGAAATTCAGTACAATAGCCTAGCAAAAGGAATTGAAGATGCAGATCCTAATGATCTAATTATGGTCAGTGATTGTGATGAGATTCCCAAACTTGATGGTGTAGATTTAGAAAATATTAAAAATAATATAATATTGTTTAAACAAAAAATTTTTTATTATAAGTTTAATCTTTTACACGAAAATATGGACTGGTATGGAACCAAAGCATGTAAGAAAAAAAAATTAATTTCATTTGATTGGTTAAAATATATAAAGAATAAAAGATATCCTTTTTGGCGGGTGGATACTTTTTTTTCAAACAATAAATATATAAATTTAGATATTATCGAAGATGGTGGATGGCATTTCACAAATATCAAAAATAATAGAGATATTTATTATAAATTAATGAATTATGGCGAGCACAACGAATTTGAAAAAAGTGGATTAGATGAAAATAAAATACAAGATTTGATAAATAAAAAACAACTCTATTTTAATCATAATATTGATAAAAAAAAACAGGGAAAATATTCTGCACAAATTCAATTAAAAAAAATAGAAAAATCTTCTTTACCAAACTATCTTTGTGACAATAAAGAATTTTATAAGGAATGGTTTGCATAATTTGTATGGCTAAGTGGGGAATTATAGGATTGGGGAATATGGCAAATAAATTTGCTCAATCAATAAAACAGATAAAAAATTCAAAATTAATTGCTGTTTCAAGTTCGTCAAATTTAAGATTAAATAAATTTGGTCAAAAATTTAATATTGATAAAAAATATTGTTTTAAAAGATATGAAGAAATAATCAATTCAAAAGAAGTTGATTCAATCTATATCTCTACTTTAAACAATACTCATGCAAATCTTATTGAACTATGCTCAGAGTCTAAAAAAAATATATTATGCGAAAAGCCTTTTGCAATTAATCCAATAGAAGCTAAAAATGTCTCTGAAAAAATTGAGAGAAATAAATCTTTTTTTTTTGAAGCAATAGCTTATAGAAGTCATCCTCAAACAAAAGAAATTTTAAAAATTGTTAACGAAAATGAAATTGGAGAAATAGAAAAAATTGATTCATCTTTTGGATTCAAAGTAAAAAAAGTAAGTAACAAATCAAGACTATTTAATAAAGATCTTGGAGGAGGAGCAATTTTAGATTTAGGTTGTTATCCAATCAGTTTTTTATATTTATTTTCAAAAGAAAATGAAGATTTTAAGATACTCAAAACTAAAGGAAGTTTTGCTTCAACAGGAGTAGATGATTTTGCAGAAATACAATTGTTAATCAACAACAAGATCGAAGGAAACGCAAAAGTGAGCTTTAAAGAAAATCTTCAAAACAATTGTGTGATTTATGGTAAAAAAGGCATTATTACTGTCCCATCACCGTGGTTGCCTTCTAAAAAAAGTTACATAGAAATCAAAAAAAATGGCTCATATTTTAAGAAATTTATAGATTCAAAATTAGATATTTTCAGTGTGCAAATTCAAATTGTTTCGGATTACTTTGACAAGACAAAAATGTTAAAAAATGATTTGTTAATTGATATCAATAAATCCTTAAAAATAAATAATATATTAAATACTTGGTCAAATAGTATTTTATGATAAAAATTCTTAAAATACTTAGATATTTATACTAACTAATAAATTAATAAAATTGAAAATAGATTATAGGCCAGAGATTGATGGGTTAAGAGGTGTGGCAGTAATTTCTGCAATTCTTTATCATGCTCAAATTAATGTTTTAGGAATAAATTTCTTTAAAGGCGGATATTTAGGTGTTGATATTTTTTTTGTAATATCAGGTTATTTGATTACATCAATCATATACAAAGAAATTGAAATAACAAATAAATTCTCTTTTAAAAATTTTTATGAAAGACGAGTTAGAAGAATTTTACCAGTACTATTTTTTATATCAATTATTACATCGATTTTAAGCTTAATTTTTCTTTTACCAACTGATTTAGTTAACACCTCGAAATCAATCTTATTATCTACTGGTTTTGCCTCAAATTTTTACTTTTATTTTTCTGGTCTCGAGTATGGAGGCTTAGAGTCAAATTATAAACCGTTTCTTCATACCTGGTCTCTTTCAGTTGAAGAACAATACTATCTTATATTTCCTCTATTTTTTATATTAGTTTTTAAATACTCTAAAAAATATTTATTTAATTCGTTAATTATAATTTTCATTATAAGTTTAGCTTATTCCCATTATGGAGCAATAAATTATCCAAATTCTACTTTTTATTTTCTGCATACTAGAATTTGGGAATTAATAGCAGGAGCGTTACTAGTTTTTCCAAAAATAAATAATATTGTTTCACCAGAAAAATATAAATTTAATAATTTAATTATTTTTTTTAGTTTTATTTTCATTTTATTCTCCATTTATTTTTTTGATGATTATACAACACATCCATCATTAATAACTTTAGTACCGGTTTTGAGCACTTGCTTTATAATACTATATTCAAACAAAAGTTCATTTGTTATAAATCTTTTATCTAACAAATTATTAGTAAATATTGGATTAATTTCTTACTCATTATATTTATGGCACCATCCAATATTCGCAATTTTAAGATATAGATCTTATGATTTAGATCATTTAGGAAAAATTTTATTAGCTTTATTTATTATAATTGTATCTTTCTTAACTTATAAATTTATTGAAAATCCTTTTAGAAATAAAAAACTTACAAGTTTTTCATCATTAAAATTATATTTATTATCTTCGTTTTTTGTAATAATTATTTTAAATTCATTAATAATCTACAATCAAGGTTATACAAAAAGATTTTTTGAAACAGATACTTTTTCATTGGATAATCAACTTTATAAGAAAGCTAAATATGATGCATTTGATGAAATTGAAAAAAGAAATAAATTTTTAGATACTAAAAAAAATATATTGATCATAGGTGATTCTCACGGTCTTGATACGTATTTAATTCTTAATGAAAAATATAACAATAAACAAATCGGCCTTTCTTATATATGGGAAGAATTATACTGTTTAGAAAATTTAAAGAGTCAAAAATTTTGTGACAAAGATTTGTCTTCAGATCAAAAGCAAAAAATTGATAAAGCAGATTTAATAATATTAAGCACTTCGTGGATCGACCGTGATATTGATAAGTTAGATGAAATTTTAAAATTCTTTATTTATAATAATAAAAATATTGTAATTTGGGATAAATCTCCCTTTTTTAAATGGTATAATTTTTTCTCAGAGTTAGATTTATATGTAATGAAAAAAGGAAAACTTCCAAGTCATAATGATCTTGATATTTTAGAAAAAAATAATTTTTCATCAATTAAAAAATATGAGGCTAATGTTGAGGAATTAAACAATGAAATTAGTCAAATTGCAGAGAAAAATAACATAACAGTTTTCAATAAAATTGATTATGTGTGCAATAAATCTGAATTAAAATGTGGACTATTGACCAAAGAAAAACATAAAATATTTTATGATAATAATCACTATACTTTAGCTGGTATTAAATCTTTTTCAAAAAAAATAGAAAAACTTGGATGGTATTTAACTTTAGAAAAATTTTTAAACTAAAATATTTATAAGACGTTTTTCATTACTATTGATTGAATTAGAAAATAAAACTATTATAAGATTACGTTGTATTATTGGCGGGGTAGCTCAGTTGGTTAGAGCGCGGGACTCATAAGCCCGAGGTCAGTGGTTCGATCCCACTTCCCGCTACCAATTTTTATATTTAGGTTGAGGATTTATGGCAAAACTTGTACTTGGACCTTCAAGAGTTGGAAAATCTTCATATATAAAAGATCTTATTAATAAAAAAGAGATAAATAGTGGAGATATTGTTTTTGGATATCAAATTAAGACTAAAAAAAATTTTTTAAATTATTTTGGAATAGGCAATTCAATAAAAAAAAAATCTGTAATTCATTATAATATTTTAAGTTATTTAATAAAGGATCAATCAGGAGCTCTAAATAAGGAAAAAACTTTTATAGAGATTCTTAAAAATAAAAGAAAATTTAATGAGGTGATAATTCTCGTTGCGCCAATTGAAGAGTTAGTTTCAAGAGCAAGATCAAGTGTTTATACTGAAAAGGATATTGATTCAAAATACGATAATAATTTTTGGATCAATATTTTAAAAACGGTTAATCTTTATGAAATTTACGAAAATTTATTTGAAATTTTAGATACAAATAAAATAGAGTATAAAGTTTTATTTTCCTCTAAAAATTTATTTAAAATAACTGATAGAGTTTTTGTGCACCATAATTTAAAGGGAAAATATTTTGAACTACCAGATAAAAATAAAGTCTTAGATTTAATAATAAAAAAAGAAATGCATTATCAATCTGTTACTTTGCCTTATAATAAAAAGAGCTCGACAAAAGAATTTAAACATATTCCATCAAATAGGGATGATAGTTTTAAACCTTTAGCGAAACAAGATCTACGTAATAAATCAATTTTAGACATAGGTTCTGCTATTGGTAATTATTTGTTTAAATCTGAACGTTACGGAGCAATTAAATTATATGGTGTAGAAAAAAATAAAGATAGATACTTAGCCTCAAAGTTAGTTTCTAAAATATTAAATAGTAATGCTAAGTTTATTAATTCTAATTTTGATAAAAGTCTTTTTAATGAAAAATTTGATTACGTTCTATGTCTTAATATAATTCATCATATTGAAAATTATGAAAAATTTTTATCTGACGCAGCAAATTTAACAAAAAAAATGCTAATACTTGAATTTCCAACATTCCTTGATCCTAAATATTTATCGTATAAAAAAATTAGTAAAAAAGAGGCTATAAAAATGAATGATTTGTCAATAGTAGGAAAATCTTCTCAAGAAATTGATCAAACTTATGTTTATTCTCCTGGATTTATAAAAAAATATTTTATGGAAAATAATTTTAATTTTAAGATTAATTATACTTTTAGTTCACCAATAGAGGGAAGAATAATAATGTCTTTTTTAAAATAAAAATTTAATCAATAATTATAATTAAAATATTCTAAATCTTTTGAATATTCTTTGCTTATTAAGTCCTTAGTTTCATTGTCATAAAATTTTCTGTAAGCTTTTTTTTTTAAAAAATTTGGCATAAACTTTTTATATAAATAATATAAATAATTTGCTCTACTTTTATGAATCTGGTCTTTATTAATTTGAAAATTAAATATTTTAAAAAAATCTTTTTCTAAATTTTCAAATTTTCCAATAAAGTCACTATCAAAATTTCCCTTTTCATTTATCAAAAATTTGTATTGATCTAAATAGTGTTTGTCCATTAGTGGTATTAAACTTTCATTCTTATAAAAATCTTTAATAAATTTATTTTCACCGTTTTTCCTTGGTATTACTTCCTCAATCAGATATTTTTTAAAATTAATATTTTTTTTTCCATAAACTTGAATTCTCCAGTGATATTCGGAAACAATTTTATCATATGGATTTCTTACAAAAGAAATTTTTTTATAATTATTAATTTCTTTAATTTTCAGATTATTAATCTCTATCAAAGTAAGATGTTGAAGAAAGTTATTTTTTTCTTTACCGTATAGAATATTATAATTTGATTTAAGGCTTCCATTATTATCTTCACCGAATATACCTAGAGATTTTTCAACGGTACCTCCACCAGTTTTTGGAATATGTATAAATAAAATTTTATGCTTATGTGAAACTGGCATTATAATAAATTAATTTTTATTACCTAATCTTTTGACAATATCTTTTTTAGATAATGATGAATAATATCTTTTATTATTCAAGTACCATGAAAAAGTATTGCTGAGACCAACTGATAAATCAGTTTTTGCACTCCATTTAAGTTCTTTTTTTATTTTATTACTGTTAAGGGCATATCTTAAATCATGACCTGGCCTATCTTTTACAAACTTAATTTTTACATTTCTGCCCAATATTATTTTCTTTTTAGCTATTTTAATAAGTTTGTTACAAATATTTAAATTATTAAGATTTTTATTTGATCCAATATTATAAAAATTTCCTATTTTTCCTTTTTTGAAAACTTTTAATAAAGCTTCACAATGATCTTTCACATATATCCATTCTCTTGAGTTTGTCCCTCTTCCATATATAGGTAAAGTCTTGTTATTCAAAATATTGTATATTAATTTTGGAATTAATTTTTCGGGATGCTGTTTGGGTCCATAATTATTTGAACAATTAGTTATAATTGCTGGAATATTAAAAGTTCTTACATAAGATGAAACCAAATGATCTGATGATGCTTTACTTGCAGCATATGGAGAACTAGGGTTATAGGGATAATTCTCATTTGATCTTCCACTTAAAACATCACCATAAACTTCATCAGTTGATATATGAATTAATTTTGTTTTTTTGTTTTTTTTTACAAATTTTCTAAAAGTTTCTAAAATATTAAATACACCAACTATATTACTTTCTATAAAACTTTTTGGTCCATCTATAGATCTATCAACATGAGTTTCGGCTGCTAGGTTAAATATACAAATTGGTTTGAATTTGTTGAAAATTTTTTCAATTTTTTTACTTTTAATATCACATTTTATAAATTTATAATTTTTATTTTTTTTAAATTCTCTAGTGTTATAAAAATTTGATGAATAAGATATTTTATCTATATTAATTACAAAATATTTTTTTTTTAAAAGTAATTCTATTAAATTACTTCCTATAAAACCGAGGCCACCAGTAACAATTATTTTTTTCATTTAAAAGTTTTTACAATTTATTTCTTTAATGTATATAATTGATTTATATATAATGAATAACATAAAAAATATAACAATTATAATAGTAACTTATCTAACTAACAAAAAGATTCTTTTAAATTGTTTAAATTCGATAGATAAAAAGATAAATGTAATAATTGTTGAAAATTCATCAAAATTTAAAGATGAAAAATTTTTTTTAAAAAAGTTTAAAAATCTTAAGGTTTTTTGTACAGGTAAAAATTTGGGATATGGGAAAGGTAACAATTTTGGCATAAAAAAAACAAAAACCGATTATGCTTTAATTCTAAATCCGGATACGGTTTTAGATAAATTTTTTTGTAAAAATTTAAAAGTTATTTTAAATAATAAAAAATTTTCTATAATTGGATGTCAATATATAAATGATAAAGTTTACATGCCTGCTGGATATTTTAATTCTCAAAAAAATGAAAGATTTAGAAAAAATTATTTTGAAGAAAAAAAAAAATCTCTAATTAAAGTCGAATGGGTAGTTGGTTGTGCAATGCTTCTAAATTTAAAAATTATCAAAAAAACTTCAATTTTTGACGAAAATTTTTTTTTATATTTTGAAGAATATGATTTATGTAAACAATTAACCAACAATAAAAAAAATATATATTTATCAAAAGATCTTAAAGTTCATCATTTGGGATTTAAGAGCTCATTCACAAAAGATCCCTCATTTGAAATTGAAGCAGAAAAATTAAGAAATTGGCATTGGATGTGGTCTCATTTTTATTTTTATAAAAAAAATTATAACTATTTCTATGCAATATTTAAAACAGGTGGAAAGTTTTTTAAATCTTTATTTAGAATAATTCTTTATTTAATTATTTTTGACTTTGAAAAAAAAGATAAATATCTTTATAGATTTTTAGGATTATTTTCTTCTATAGTTGGTATGAAATCAAATTATAGAGGAAAATTTTTTAATTAATGTCCTGGAAATTCGATTAAATTTTCAATTTTAAAACCTTTTTTAATTAAATTATTACACCCCTCTAGATCGAACAAATTTATTACAAATATAAAAGCTGCGACTTCACCTTTTGATATTTTAACAAGTTTTGCTGCTGCTTCGGCTGTTCCACCTGTTGCAATTAAATCATCAATAATTAAAACTTTATCTCCTTCACAAATAGAATCTTTATGGACTTCAATTGTTGCAGTTCCATATTCAAGTTCAAAATCAACTGAATGAGTTTCGGCAGGTAATTTATTTTTTTTTCTTAACATTATGAGTGGCTTTTCTAAGACATAAGAAATAGCAGAGGCAAACACAAAACCTCTAGACTCTATCGCTGCAATTTTATTGAATTCGTATTTTTTTGATTTTTCAATAATTTGATTAATAGTTTCTTTGAAAGCATCTTTATCTTTTATCAAAGTTGTAATATCTCTAAATAAAATTCCTTTCTTTGGATAGTCTGGAATAGATCTAATAAATTCTTTTAAATTCATAATTCTTTGAGTTATATATAGATAAATTATTTTTTTAACATGGTAAATAATAAGTTAGCAATTATTGGTGGAAGTGGCTTATATGATGTTGAGGAATTTAAAGAAAGAGAATTAATTGATTTAAATACACCTTGGGGTAAGCCATCTGATCAAATTTTAAAAACAAATTTTCAAGGTAAGGAAGTTTATTTTTTGCCAAGACATGGCAGAGGTCATTTTGTTTCTCCATCAAAAATAAATTTTAGAGCAAATATTGATGCACTTAAACAACTAGGTGTAACAGATATTGTTTCAATCTCAGCAGTAGGTTCATTAAAAGAGGATTTGCCACCTGGAAAATTTGTAATTGTTGACCAGTTTATTGATAGAACATTTGCAAGAAAAAAAACATTTTTTGATGATGAAATTGTTGCACATGTATCTATGGCACATCCTACTTCTAATGGCTTAATGAATGCTTGCGAGGAAGCAATTAAAAAAGAAAAAATTGAGTATAAAAGAAATGGAACATATGTTGTCATGGAAGGACCACAATTTTCAACTTTAGCAGAGTCAAATCTATATAGATCATGGAAAGCAGATGTGATTGGAATGACCAATATGCCAGAAGCAAAATTAGCAAGAGAGGCAGAAATAAGATATGCTTCAGTATCTATGGTCACAGATTATGATTGCTGGCATCCTGATCATGAAAACGTTGATGTTCAACAAGTAGTGAAAGTTTTATTAGGTAATGCTGCTAAAGCAAAAAACATGATTAAAAACCTAATAGAAAATTTCGAAGATCATATTGATCCTAAAGATCCAACTAATAATTGTTTAGATGTAGCCATTATTACTGCACCTGAAAAAAGAACAAAAAAAACAAAAGATAAACTTAATACAATAGCTGGGAGAGTTTTAAATAAATGAAAAAATTGTTAATATTATTTATTATTATTTTTTTTAACAAAAGTGTTCTTGCTGATAAAATGACTAAGAGTGGTTTTTTGACTAACAAAGTAAGTTATTCAAAAGATCAAAAAATAAAGGATCCTCATAATAAAATTTTATTAATCTATAATCATGGCCAATCTACTCATGATGGTCCATCCAGCGATTGTGCTTGGAAAGAAGGAATGAACAATATGTCATCTTTAGTAGGAAAAAAAATTAAAGAAAAAGAAATAGTTGTTTACCTTTTTTGCACAGGAAAACTTAAAGGAGATGATTATAAAAGATTATGGAATAAAAAAAAGTTTGTTGAACCCTATAAAGGTAAACCAAAGTTAGAAAAAAGATTGGATGCGAATTTAAAACTCATAGAAGATTTTACTGCCCAAGGTTTTAAAAAAAATCAAATTTTTTTAACTGGAAGATCTTGTGGAGGATGGATGACAATGATGTTGCTTAGCAGATATCAAAATATTGTCGCTGGAGGTGTTTCTTTTGTACCTGAATGTTACGGTCGTTTAACAAAAGCTTATAAAGTAAATAAAGTTGGAGTAGATGAGGCTTTAAAAAGATTTAAAGAAAAGGAAGGCCCTGGTCCAGCAAATATGAGGCAAATGCAAATTGATGAAATTATAAAAAGTCCAAATTTACCTGTATTAGTTTTTACTCATCCTAAAGATCCTTTTGGTGGATTGGTATCTGATTGGGTTGAGGAAGTTTCTGGTGTAGAAAGAATAGTTATTTCTCAAGATAACAAAGTTAATGGAAAAAGTTGTAGTGTATGGGGAAAACCAATTAAAAATTATCATGACATGGATAGAGCCACTTGTTTTAAAGAACATAATCCAAAAATTTTAGATTTTATTGCATCAAAAATTAATTAAATGAAAATCGAAGGAAAAGAATATCGTACTATTTGGTTTGAAAATAATGTTGTAAAAATTATTGATCAAACGAAACTTCCACATCAATTTACAATAAAAGACCTGAAAACAATCAAAGATGTAATAAATGCAATTAAACAAATGGAAGTAAGAGGTGCACCTTTAATAGGAGCGACAGCAGCTTATGGATTGGTTTTGGCTATTATTGAAAATAATGATCAATCATTTTTGAAGAAATCAGCAGAAGATTTAATTAGTTCAAGACCAACAGCAATAAACTTAAAGTGGGCTATTGATAGAATGGTAAAAAAATTATCAGGTGTTAATAGTAATAAAATTTTAGAAATTGCTAAGAATGAAGCAAAAGAAATCTGTGAAGAAGACATAAAATTTTGTGAAAATATTGGATTAAATGGTCTTAAGATAATTGAAGAAATTTATAATAAAAAAAAAGGTACTGTAAATATTTTAACTCATTGTAATGCAGGTTGGCTTGCTACAATAAATTGGGGAACTGCTACTTCTCCAATTTATCATGCTCACAAAAAAGGAATTCCAATTCATATTTGGGCTGATGAAACAAGACCAAGAAACCAAGGAGCTAATTTAACCTCATTTGAGTTAAATGAGGAGGGAATTAAGAATACAATCATTGCAGACAATACAGGTGGTATCTTAATGCAAAGAGGTGAGGTTGATATGTGTATTGTAGGTACAGATAGAACTTTAGCTAATGGTGATGTTTGTAATAAAGTAGGTACCTATTTAAAAGCATTGGCAGCCCACGATAATAATATTCCTTTTTATGTCGCGTTACCAAGTTCAACAATTGACTGGAATACGAAAGATCATAAAGAAATTCCTATTGAAGAAAGAAATTCAGAGGAATTATCACATATGGAAGGTTTTGATGAAAATGGTGAGTTAAAAAAAATACAAATTTATCCAAAAAAAAGTAAAGCCAAGAACTTAGCTTTTGATGTGACACCTGCAAAATATGTTACGGGTTTAATTACTGAAAAAGGAATTTGTGAAGCCTCAATTAATGGATTAAATAGTTTATTTGATGATTAAGAATATATTAATTTTTATATTTATAGTTTTTGGAATGATTGCCATTTTAAGTTTTAGTGATCATAATTTTAAAAGAGCTGTTGATGCCTGTATCGCAGGAAGTCAAAAATTATCTAAAAATATAGATATTGAGGAAACTAAAAAGTTTTGTGAAGATCAAATTAGAAAAGATAAAAAATAAGAAAAAATGAAAAATTTACAAGAACGAGAGGAGGTAATTAAGTATTCAAAAAAATTAAATAGTTCAAATTTATCTCCACTAAGATCTGGAAATATTTCAATTCGAGGTATACAAAATGATGAAGAAGGTTTTTTCATAACACCATCTGGAGAAAAGTACGATTCTCTAAAACCTGAAGATATAGTTTTTTTATCATTAAATACTGAAGAGGAATCTTTAAATAAAAAAAATATTCATAAAAATCCATCTTCAGAATGGCGATTTCATCAGGAGATATATAGAAATAAAACAGATGCAAAAGCAATAGTTCATGCACATTCTCCAAATGCAACAGCAGTTTCATCTCATAGAAAATCAATACCTGCTTTTCATTACATGGTTGCCCTAGCAGGTGGCGAGGATATTAAATGTGCAAAATATGCAACTTTTGGAACACAAGAATTATCAAAAAATATTATAATAGCTCTGAAAGACAGAAAAGCTTGTCTAATGGCTAACCACGGTCAGGTTGCATTTGGTAAAAACTTGTCCACAGCTTTTGAATTGGCTCAAGAGGTTGAAAACATTTGTCATCAATATGTAATTGCATTAAAAATAGGTTTACCTAAGATTCTATCTTTTGAAGAAATGAAAAAGATCTTAGATAAAGTTAAAAATTATAAAAGTGAGTAATTTTTATTATGACAAAAGTTGGGGAGCATATTACTTTAGATATAATTGGCACCACAGGTGAATATGACCCTACAATCTATGAAAAAGTAATTCATCAAATAGCTAAAAAAGCAAAAGTTACAATTCTAAATATTTCAAAATATAAATTTGAGCCTCAAGGATTTACTATCTTAGCATTACTCGCTGAAAGTCACATAAGTTTTCACACATTTCCAGAAAAAGGGATTATAAGCTTTGATTTTTTTACTTGTGGAAAAATAAGTCCTTCAGTAGCAATAGATATAATAAAAAAAGAATTTAAGTATGATAGGATTGTAAAAAAAGAATTTAATAGAGATACAATATCGTTGTATCCTGATATTTACAGCTCACCTGGATTACAGAAGTCATATGTTGTAAATGAAGTACTTGAAGATTTTAAATCAAAAGTTGGTCAACACATTGAAATTTTAGAATTAGAGCAATTTGGAAAGTCCTTGTTTATTGATGGTGAAATACAAGTGGCAGCTTCAGATGAACATTTATATAGCTCAACTTTTGTTGGAGCTGGCTTAAAGTTAAATAAAAAAAATGAGCGATCAGCAATAATAGGTGGTGGAGATGGTGGTGTTGCAAGGGAATGTATATCAAAAAAATTTAATTTCATAGATTGGTATGAGCTTGATCCTGAAGTAGTTGATGTTTGCAATAAACATTTGGGAGATATTGGAAAAAAAGCTACTGAAAAAAATTCAGTTAAATGTGTCTGGGGAGATGCATTTGAAAGTATAAAATCAGTCAAAGATGACGCATACGATCATATATTTGTTGATTTAAATGATGATCAATTTTGCATAGATTTAGCTGCAAAGAACATGGACTCTTTAGTAAGAATTCTAAAACCAAAAGGCGTTATAACTGCCCAGGTTGGAAGCCAAGATAAAAAACCCCAACAAGTTGAAAATTGGTTAAACATTTTTCATCATCATTTTGGAAATACTAAATTATCTAGGGTTTATATACCTAGTTTTGATTGTTCATGGAATTTCTCTTCATCAATAAATCATTAATTTTTTCTTTTTAATACCTTTAATTTGTGAAATAATAAATTTTTATTAAAGGAGATAACAATGAGTATATTCAAAAAAATTATTTTTTCAGTTTTACTTTCTCTATTGGTAATAGGAAATGTTAATGCTGATAAAATTAGAATTGGAACAGAGGGTGCTTATCCTCCGTGGAATTCAAAAAATGAGGCAGGTAAGTTAATAGGATTTGAGGTTGAGTTAGCTTACACACTATGTAGATACATCGGACAGCAATGTGTAATTGTTGAACAAGATTGGGATGGAATGATACCTGCGTTAATCATGAGAAAGTTTGATGCAATAATGGCAGGAATGTCAATTACTGCTGAAAGACAAAAAGCAATAAGCTTCTCTCAAGGATACGCTGATGAAGTTGCATCTTTAGCAGTCATGAAAGGATCTAGCTTAGAAGGTTTAGACACACCTGCTGGGATAAATCTAACTAAACCAAATGCTGCAGCTAAAAAAGCTCTAAAAACACTTACTGCTGCATTGGCAGGAAAAACTGTTTGTGTGCAAACTGCTACAATTCACCAAAACTTTTTAGATTCTGGTGACGTAGGAAAAGTAAATGTAAGAACGTACAAAACACAAGATGAAGTTAACTTAGACTTAGCATCAGGAAGATGTGATGCTGCATTAGCGGCTGCGGTAGCTTTCAGTGATTATGCAGAAAAATCTGGTAAACCAGTTGTTCTAACTGGACCAACTTTCTCAGGCGGTGCATTTGGAAACGGTGTTGGAGTAGGTATTAGAAAAGATGATACTGAACTTTTGAAAAAGTTTAACGCCGCTATTAATAAAGCGAGAAAAAACGGAGACATTAGTAGAATTGCTACTAAATGGTTTGGTTTCGACGCTTCTATGTAATTAATTTTAGATTTGGCGACTATAATGTATAGTCGCCAATCTGTATGGAAATTCTAGCATTTGGAGATACTGGTTGGGGTGATGAATTATTTTATGCTACTCTAATGACCATAGCTGTTTCGATAACAGCAATGTTTATAGGTTTTATTTTTGCATTAATTTTTACACCATTAAAATTATCTAAAAATAAGTTTTTAAATTTTATAGCTAATACTTACACTACAATAATAAGAGGAGTTCCAGAATTATTAGTAATTTACCTTTTCTTTTTTGGTGGAACTGGCGCGGTCATGTTTGTTGCGTCAATTTTTGGCTATAATGAATATATTGAAATAAACGCTTTTATCACAGGTGCTTTTGCAATTGGAATAATCTCTGGTGCTTATTCAACAGAAGTTTTTAGAGGGGCAATCCAATCAATAGATAAGGGCCAATTTGAAGCTTCGAAAGTTTTAGGATTTAAAAAGATTGTTTATTTTTTTAAAATTATAATGCCTCAAATGTTAAGATTAGCAATTCCAAACCTAAGTAATGTATGGCAAATAACTTTAAAAGATACTTCTTTGATTTCAGTTACTGGTTTGGTTGAAATAATGAGACAATCGTATATCGCTGCTGGTTCTACAAGAGATCCGTTATTTTTTTATTCGTTCGCAGCAGTTTTGTATTTACTACTTACTTTTTTAAGTATGAAGTTGATTAATAAATTAGAAGTAAAATATAGCAGGGGGTATTAATGGATTTTGAATTAATGGCTAATAGTTTTCCAAAATTACTTAATGCTGCTGTTATTACTTTAAAACTCTTATCAATTTCATTATTTGTTGGATTATTTATTGGTCTTTTTTTTGCAATTCTTAGATTGAATAAAAATATTTATATTAATAAATTTGCTTATGGATATTCATATGTTTTTAGAGGAACACCTCTATTAGTTCAAATATTTATAATATATTTTGGTCTTGGACAAATTGAATATTTTAGATCAACTTTTTTATGGGTTATCTTTAAAGAGCCTTATTGGTGTGCAATTATTGCTTTTTCTTTAAACACTGGTGCATATACATCGGAAATACTAAGATCTGCTTTTCAAACTATAAAACCCGGAATTATTGAGGCTGGAAAAAGTTTAGGAATATCAAAAAATATTATCTTTTTTAAGATTCAAGTACCAATTGCTATTAGACAATCTCTTCCTGCATATGGTAATGAAATAATTTTAATGATGAAAGGTACATCTCTAGCAAGTACAGTAACATTAATGGATTTAACTGGTGTAGCAAAATATATTATTTCAACAACTTTTAAGCCCATTGAAGTTTTTATTGTAGCTGGGGGTATTTATTTATTTATGACTTTTATTTTTCATAATTTGATTAAATTTTTAGAAAAAAAATATAGTTTTTAATTATGACTTATTTAACAAACATTCAATTAAATGAATACAACAATAAAGGTTTTGTTGCTCCATTAGATATTTTAACATCAAATGAAGCATTAGAATTACGTAAAGAAATAGAAAAAATTGAAAGCAAGTGGCCTAACGAACTTGAAGGGATAGGGAGAAATTACCCTCACATGATCTCTCCAATTTTAGACGAAGTTTGTCATAATAATAAAATCCTTAATGCAGTAGAATCTTTAATTGGAAAAAATATATTAATATGTGGCACAACTTTATTCATAAAAAACCCAAATCAAAAAGGTTTTGTTAGCTTCCATCAGGATGCGAAATATATTGGATTAGAACCTTATAATTGGGTCACAGCATGGTTGGCTGTTACTGATTCTAATGAGGAAAATGGATGTATGAGAATGTTGTCTGGATCACATAAAAAAAATCTTCAAGAACACAATCAGAAATTTGATGAAGGCAATTTATTAACGAGAGGACAAACAATAGAAGATATAAAAATTGAACAAACAACCCCTATAATATTAAAAGCTGGCCAAATGTCATTACATCATCCAACTATTGTCCATGGCTCTGGTCAAAACAAGACTAACGATAGAAGAATTGGATTTGTTGTGCAAAGTTATATAGGAACTAACGTAGAGCAAATTTTGGGCAAAATGTATGTTCAGCAGGCCAGAGGTATTGATACATTTAATTTTCATATACACACTCCAAGACCAAAAAAATTAATGGACAAAGAATTAATAAAAATTAGAAAAAAAGCAAATGAAGAGTTATCTAAAATATTTTATAAAGATTCTTTAAAGAAAGGAAAATTTTAGATTTAATTATGAATTATACAATTTCCTCTATTAAATATTGTCCAGTAAAATCGCTATCTTATCAAAGTGTTGAAAAATCTAAAATAACTAAAAATTTGGGTATAGAAAATGACAGAATATTTTCTTTTTCAAGAGGGATTGATTTTGAAAAAGCAAAAATTATTGAAAAATTTCCAAATGAAAGAAAATTAAATTTTTTTCTTACACTTAAAAACTCTCCAATGCTTAATAAATATAATTTCCGTTTTAATGAAAATCAGTTGTATTTAATGATGGAAGAAAAAGAAATAATTTCAATAGATGTAAGTAAAGATGAAGAAAAAAATAAACTTTCGGATAAACTTTTAGAGCTTGAAAACAAATTATTAAAGCCGATTGCATTGTTGATGAATAAAGAATATCCTTTTTTTGATACTAGTAGTTCGACAAGAGTATTTAATTCAATTTCATTAATAAACATTAACAGCATTATTGATTTTGAGAAAAAAGTAGGAAAAAAAATTGAACATCAAAGATTTAGAGGTAATTTATATATTGATGGATTAAATGCTTGGGAAGAGAGAAATTGGATAGGAAAAGTTATAAAAATAAATGATACTTCATTTAAAGTTGAAAGAAATATTCCTAGATGTGTTGCAATTAATCTTAAACCAAATACAGATGACAATAGTTTAGACCTACTAAAATCCTTAAAAAAAACGTATAATCATTTTGATATGGGAATTTATCTTACAGCTTTAGATGATGGTGAGATAGGTATAGGAGACAAGTTAATTTTATAATTAAAACTCAATTCATAGTTGAAATATTTCTTAATAAATTTGCACCATTTATTAATTCTTGTTAACCTCTATTTAAATCAACAAACAAAGAGGGGAACATTATGAGATTAATTAAGTCATTAACAGTATTACTTGTGCTTCTTTTTTCAATTTCAACAGTAAGCGCTAAAACTCTTACTGAAAGACTTGCGGATGGACACAAATTAAGACTGGGTTTTGGAACAGCAGTGCCATGGGCTTATGCTGGAGATAAAGGTGAAGCATTAGGATTTGTTAACATGATTGCGTTAACTGTTCTTGAAGAAATGGGTATCACTGAACATGAAACAAAAGTTTTTGAATGGTCAGGACTTATCCCAGGAATAAATGCTGATAGATCTGATATGATTACAGGTGGTATGTACATCTTGAAAAGTAGATGTGAAAACATTGATTTTTCTGATCCAATTGGAGTATTTGGTGATGCAATGTTAGTTCCAAAAGGAAATCCAAAAAATATCAACAATTACGCTGATGTAATTAAAACTGGAGCTAAACTAGTTACTGGAACTGGTTTCAATACAGTAGAGGCAGCTAAAAAATATGGTGTGCCAGACAGTCAAATGCTTTTAGTTGAAGGTGAAGTTGGTATTTTAGCAGCTATGAAAGCTGGAAGAGCAGATGTTGCAGTGCAAACATTCTTTGGTGCAAAAGAGCATGAAAAAAAAACGAATGGTAAGTTTGAAGTAACTGATCCAAAATTAATGCCAAAAGAAACTTTAAACGTTGTAGGAATTGGTTTTAGAAAAACTGATGACAAGTTTAGAGAGGCGTTTAATGCTGCTTTAGCTAAAGTTATGGCAAATCCTGGTAAAATGTTGAAGAGAGCCGGTGAGTATGGGTACGATAAAGCTCAACTTCCACCACCTGATATGACTACAGAGTGGGCTTGCTCAACTAAATAACAAATATTTATTTAAAAAATTAGACCAGGCAACTTAAGTGTTGCCTGGTTTTTAAAATTTAAAGGTATTACTTTGACATATTTTGAATTTTTGAATGAACATGGAATAACTCTTCTGCTTGGAACAGTAACAACTGCGAAAGTTCTTGTTTGCTCAATGGTTCTTTATGTGATTATTTCTATGATATTTGGTTTGATGAGGCTTTCCAAAAATCCAGTAATACAAAGTATTGCTACTATATATATAGAGTTTTTTAGAGGAACATCTCTTTTGGTTCAACTATTTTGGGCTTACTATGTTTTACCATTTTTTGGAATATCATTAGAGGCTTTTACTGCTGGAGTTGTAGCTCTTGGTTTAAACTTTGGCGCATATGGTGCTGAAATTGTAAGAGCTGGAATACTTGCTGTGCCTAAAGGACAATGGGAAGCTGCTCATTCATTAAATTTTACACCAGCAAAAAGAATTAAAAGGATTATAATACCTCAAATATTTCCAATAATATTACCACCAGCAGCAAATTTAACTGTAGAATTGTTAAAAGCTACTGCTTTGGTGGCATTAGTTACAGTCGTAGATCTTACTTTTGAGGCAAAACAAATTAACTCTATAACATGGTTATCAGCCCAATGTTTTGGTACTGCATTGTTAATCTATTACATAATGGCTAGATTTGCATTAGTCCCATTTTTAAGATGGTTAGAAGTTTTAGCAGCTAGAAAAGTGGGAAAGGAGAAAATTTAGATCATGGAAATGGGCTGGAGATGGGATTTTACCTATGAAATATTGCCTCAAATGGCAATTGCAACACTTAATACTATTCTTGCAGCTGGTGTAGGTTATGCAATTGCTTTGATAGTTGGATTATTTTTTTTATTAGCACAAAGAACACCTTCAAAAATTTTTAATTGGGTTAATAGAGAAATAGTTGAATTTATAAGATCAACTCCATTACTAATACAATTATTTTTTGTATATTTCGTATTGCCACAATTCGGTATTACTTTGTCTGCCTGGGTATGCGGAATGATTACTATTGGTCTTCACTTTGGAACGTACATGTCAGAAGTATATCGAGGAGCACTTGAGGGAGTTTCTAAGACCCAATGGGAGGCTTGCAGAGCTTTGAATTTTTCTACAATTTATACTTATAGAAGGATAGTTCTTCCTCAAGCATTTCCTATAGCCATCCCAGGAATGGGTAATTATTTAGTTGGAATATTTAAAGATACACCACTTTTATCAACGATTGGTGTTGCAGAGTTATTCCATGCAGCAACGGCAGTTGGTGGTTATAATTATAGATATTTAGAACCTTATACTTTAGTGGGGATTATATTTTTGACGCTATCAATCCCAGCAGCAATGTGGGTTAGAAAACTTGAAAGAGATGTTAATATATCTCAAGGTAAAATAAAAAAATAGATTATGAAAAAAAATAACTCAGATCAAATCATAGTGAAGTTTGATGAGGTAACTAAAAAATATGGTGATTTAGTTGTTTTAGATAAACTTAATCTAGATATAAAAAAGAATGAAATGGTTTCAATCATAGGTCCATCTGGATCAGGAAAAACAACAGTATTAAGAGTTTTAATGACTCTAGAAAAGATTAACGGTGGAGTAATCCATTTAGATGGCGAACCTTTAACTCATATGGATTCAAGCGGAAGTTTAATTGAAGCAAATGAAAAATATTTAAGAGAAAGAAGATCAAAAATAGGTATGGTATTTCAACAATTTAATTTATTTCCACACATGACAGCTTTACAAAATTGTATAGAGGCTCCAGTTGAGGTATTAGGTATGAAAAAAGATGAGGCTGAAGAAAGAGCCTTAGAATTATTAGAACTTGTTGGTCTAACAGATAAAAAAGATCAACATCCAAGTAGATTATCCGGTGGACAACAACAGCGTGTTGCAATAGCACGAGCCCTAGCCATGAGACCAAAAGTTATGTTGCTAGATGAAATTACTTCTGCATTAGATCCAGAGGTTGTTGGAGAAGTTTTAAATGTTATTAGATCTTTAAATAAAGAGCATAGTTTAACTATGATTATGGTTACTCATCAAATGGGGTTTGCTAGAGAAATTTCAGATAGAGTATGTTTTTTTAATGAGGGGAGAATTTTTGAACAAGGGCCTCCTGAACAACTATTTGGAGACCCCCAAAATGAGAGAACTAAACAATTTTTACATGCAGTACTCGATGCAAATTAATATTATTTAAGTTCAATAAAGGTTAAATGATTATAAACACTTAGTTCATTTAAATAATCTTTTAATTGCTCATTCGCCTGATCTAATAGAGGTACTTCTGTATTAGAGTTTTGAGGAATTATTGGTGGGAATTCATAATAAGTTTTAATTATTTTATCTATATTCTTAAATTCATTTTTATTAAGACTATGATCTCTTATTCTGTTTGTTATGAAATTTAATTCTTTATGAGCATTAAATTTTTTTACAAAAATTTTTTTTGATAATAATTTTACAAAAAAGAATAGTGTTTTAAAAATACTTGTTATTTTTAACTGGTGATTAAAACTATATTTTTCAAAAGATTGTTTTATAGTTTGAAAGTCACCAGAATTAGATTTGTAATTATCATCTAGTATAATATTTTTTATTCCAAAAAAATATGCTTCTTTAATTCTGTTTAAGTGATTTACATGATCATCAAATAATACTAATGTATTTTCTGGTATTTTCGATAAATCTTGAAATTTAAAATCTAAATTTGAATATTTAGCTTTTTTAGAAATATATTCTCGTTTAGATAAGTCAATATCTAAACAAATTATTTCAGCGTTTGGAAGAGTATTTTCTATTATCCAAGTGGATTGGCCTTTAAAAACTCCACTTTCAATTACAAGTGATGGATTTATTTTTTTAAGAATAAAATATAATCCAAAAGCATGAGGAAATTTCATTCCACCCTTATTATTAGAAATCGGACGTTTTTCATAAATTTTTAAAAAAATTTCTATTTCATTTATTATTTCTTCATAATCCCAATTAGGGTAATTTTTTTTATATATCGTGCTTTCCATAAACTCTTATTTGTAAATGGTGTATTCTTTTATTTCTTTAATTTCAGAGCCAGTTAAATTATTTATTTGCAATTTTATTTTTGCTCGATCGTCATTTAAAAAATGAACGTCTCTTGAAAGTTTAATAAACTTTTCTCCAAAATTTTTATCTTTTTCACATTGCCTTTTATCATCTTCTATCACCCAAAGTTGAGTGTTGATACTTTTTAGTGCTTGATAAAGATTATTTAGTTTATCATTGGATTTTATGTTTTTCTCTAATTGACTTTTCAACACAGAATATTCATTATTAATATACTTTAATTTTTCTGGATCTTTTATTTTTTCTTGTTTGATCTCTAAAATTGAAATTTTATCTAAAAGTTCGCCAATAGAAATTTCTACTATAATTTTATTCATAAAATTTAATACTGTGCTATCTTGTTATAAATATGTCTAATATTTTAATTATTAAACACGGATCATTAGGAGATATAGCCCAAGCAAGTGGTGCAATTCAAGACATATCTGAAAATCATAAAAATGATCAAATTTTTCTACTTACAACTAAACCTTATTTGAATTTATTAAGAAAAAATCCTTTTATTCATGATGTAATTTTGGACAAAAGGCTACCTAAATATAACTTAATATATTTATTTAATTTGATGAAAGAATTAAAAAAATATAATTTTTTAAAAATTTTTGATCTTCAGAATTCATCAAGAACATCTTTTTATAAAAAAATACTTTTCCCTAAAGCAAAAAATAACGTGTGGTGTTCAGATAAAAATACCATGCAAAATAAAACTAATAAAATAGTAGAACCGGTTTTAAAAAGATTTGAGCACCAATTACAAGCTGGGGGAGTAAAAACATCTCACACTATGAAACCGGATTTTAGTTGGGCTTGTGACGATATAAGTGAAATCAAAAAAAAACATTCTTTAAAAAATTATATTTTGCTTTTTCCATTTTGCTCACCACATCTGACAATTAAAAAATGGCCATTTTATCATGACCTTATTAAGTTAATTCTAAATAAATATGGTGAAAAATATAAAATTGTAATTGCACCAGGTCCAAATGAGATAAGACAGGCACAAGATTATAATGCAACAATTATTTTAAAGGATGAGGATATTTTGAATATTTGTGAATTAACATCTTTAATAAAAGAAAGTACTTTTATTGTAGCGAATGATACTGGACCAGCACATATAGCTGCTCACGTAGGAGCAAAGGGGTTAACATTATTTGGCTCACATACATCAGCCTTCAAAGTTAGTATTGAGAGAGAAAATTTTAAACCTATTCAAGTAGGAGATTTAAAAAATCTGAGTGTTGAAAGAGTATTTGAAAGATTAAAGAGTTTTTTAGACTAATTTAATATTTTTTTATAGGACTCAATCTTTTTTGACCATTCAAACTTAAGTGAAAACTCTTTTGCGTTTTTTCCATAAACTAAATATTTTTTATTTTCTAACATTGAGTTTATAGAGGAATATATTTGTTCTAAATTATTTCCATCACAAATTATTCCAGTTTTTTCATGTTCAATCGCATCAGATGCACCACCATCTTTTCCTCCCAAAGAAGGTATGCCATATTGAGCAGCTTCTATGTAGGCTATTCCAAAACCTTCAACCGATTTTTTAAAAATAATTGAAGGCATTACAAAAATATTTGATTTTGCAATTAATGCATTTTTTAAATCATCACTTATATTTTTGAAAAAAATTACTTGAGATTCTAAATTTAATTCTTTTACCAGTCTTTTAATATTTTCTTCTTCTTCACCATATCCTATACAAATATAAATAATATCAGGAAATTTTTCTTTTAAATTTTTTAACGACATAATTATTTTTTCATGATTTTTTCTTTTATCAAATCTAGAAACTGTAATTAGTCGTGGTGTCTTTATTTTGAGTAAATTTTCTACATCTTTAAGAGATTTTTTATTTAAATCTTTTACAGGGTTAACACCTGGGTTTATAACAATTATTTTACTTTCATCAACACCACAATTAATAGCTAATTGTTTTGTATATCTAGAATTAGAGATTACCTTTTCTGTGTTGTTGAGAACTTTTAAGATTCTTTTATTAATATTGCTTCCTTTAGAATGATTAATTTCTTTAGAGTGAATTAAGCAAAATTTTTTTTTATTTGTATTAATATGTTCTAAACTTTTCCAGTGGTCTGCTATTATTCCTTGTATCTTATTATCCTTTATAAAATTATTTATTAAATGAGCTTTTCTATATTTTCTTAATAATTTTATCCCACGAACTCTTTCTATTGAGAAATTTTCTTTATTATCAAATTCTTGATGATTTTCGTGATAATCAGCAAAAACTTTAATTAAATAATGTTTTGATAATTCTTTAGTAAGCCCCCACATTAAACTTTGCATTCCTCCTAATTCAGGGGGAAATGATCTTGTTACTATTAGATACATTATTTATTTTTCCATTTAATACCACATCCAGCACTAGGTATTTGGTTTTCTGGTCCTTTTCCTGTTTCAGCAATTAGTTTCATTGCTTTAATCAAATCACTTTCACCACTTCTTACAGGAATTAAGTTTTTTAATTCTCTTAATCTTCCTCTATATTGTAATTCTAAATTTTTATTATACCCAAAAAAATCTGGGGTACACACTGCATTATAAATTTTAGCTATTTCTTGAGTTTCATCACTTAGGTATGGGAAACTAAATTGATTTTTTTTTGCAAATTTTATCATATTTTCAAATGAGTCTTCTGGATAATTAACAGCATCATTAGCACATATGGCGATTGAATTTATCCCAATTTTTTTTAATTGATTACAATCTTCAACAATATCTTTTGTGACCGCTTTAACATATGGACAATGATTACAAATAAACATTATTAAAGTTCCATTTTCTCCTCGAACTTCATTAAGAGAGACTATTTCATTATTAGTCGATTTAAGCTTAAACTCGTGTGCCTTTTGGCCGAAATCACATATTGGAGTTTGTATTGGCATAATGTAATAATATATAAATTATGTTTTACGATTTAAAAGATAAAAAACCAAAAAACTCTGGCGAAAATTGGGTGGCTCCAAATGCAGTTATAATTGGAGATGTAACATTAGAAAAGAATACAAGTATTTGGTTTAATGCAACCTTAAGAGGAGATATTGAGAATATTCATATTGGCGAAGGATCAAATGTTCAAGATGGAAGTGTATTACATACAGATCCTGGTTATCCATTAAAAATTGGAAAGAATGTAACCGTCGGACATATGGTTATGCTTCATGGATGTACGATAGGGGACAATAGTTTAATTGGAATAGGTGCAGTGATTTTAAACAATGCCAAGATTGGAAAGAATTGCATCATAGGTGCTAAAGCTTTAATTACTGAAAATAAAGAAATACCTGACAACTCTTTAGTCATTGGTTCACCAGGTAAGGTTGTTCGAGAAGTTACTGAGGAAGAAAAAAAAGCTGTAGCAGAAAATACAAAACATTACCAAGATAATTGGAAAAAATATTCTAAATCAATTTTTTAATATGTCACCTGGAACACAAGAAGTACTTGGTATAGTTATAATCATAATATTTATTTTAATTGGTGCATCTTGGATGTTTAATTATGGTCCTTTAGCAGATGATATAGAAAGTGAGGAAACAAAAAAAAAAAATTTTGCTAAAGCATGTAAATTTGGAGTTGGTGCAATACTTGTTATTGGTATGATTGCATATATTTTTGAATAGTGGGTATCAAGGCACTAACCAAGCATTCTTATTATTATCTATATCAAACTTTGCTCTTCGATGTCCTTTTGCGGCAAGATATAGCCATTCAATAGATTTAATTTTACATTTGATTACTGTAAAGTTTTTATAACCTTCTTCACTTTGTTCCATAGTGTAATCAAAATCTTCTAATTTAGATATCATTCCAGAAGTCGGATTTTCTGATGTAGTACCTGGAGGACTGTCTGTTAAATAACAACGTCTACTAATATGTTGAGTTTTTTTCCATGACTCTTCAGTTATAGAATTTTGATTATTTACCTCACATTCTACTTTTACTCTTAATTGTATCTTTTCTTCTTTATCGTAGAAAACTAGAGAGGCATTCTTATTTTTTTTAAGAATATCCACTTTTGGAGATCTTAAATCAGTATGAAATTGTAATAGATTATTAGCTCTATCTGATTTACGTAAAACAACAATTCTACCATCTACTTCATCTTGATGAGCACAAATAAAAACAGGAATTCTAAACGGTGAACCTCTATTCGTTACCGCATCATCTAGCATAGACCAATACTTATTTTGAATTTCTTCTAAGTTTTCATAGTATGCTGGCTGCATACATTACTTTCTAAATCTTTTAATTAAACTTGAAGTATCCCAACGGTTTCCACCCAAACCTTGAACTTCTCCATAAAATTTATCTACAAGTTCTGTAACAGGTAATAATGATCCATTATTTTTTGCCTCTTCCATTGCAATTTTTAAATCTTTTCTCATCCAATCAACTGCAAAACCAAAATCAAATTTATCATCAATCATTGTCTTATATCTATTTTCCATTTGCCAAGATTGAGCAGCTCCTTTTGAAATTACTTCAATAACATCTTCCATATTTAATCCAGCTTTCATTCCAAAGTTAATTCCTTCAGATAATCCTTGAACTAATCCTGCAATACAAATTTGATTAACCATTTTAGCTAATTGTCCAGAACCAGCTTTACCAAGTAGCTTCATTTTTTTGCTGTAGCAATCAATTTTATCTTTAGCTTTATCAAAGTCAGCTTGATCTCCGCCAATCATAACTGTTAGAGCACCATTTTCTGCACCAGCTTGTCCACCAGATACTGGTGCATCTAATGCACCAAATCCATTTTTTTTTGCATGTTCATAAATTTCTCTAGCAATAGTTGCTGATGCTGTAGTGTTATCAATATAGATTGCGCCTTTTTTTATTGTTTTAAATGCACCATTGTCACCAAATGTTACTTCTCTTAAATCGTTATCATTTCCAACACATGTAAATACATACTCTGCATCTTTTGCAGCCTCAGCAGGAGTTTCAGCCATTTTACCTTTGTATTCTTTTATCCATTTTTCTGCTTTTGATTTTGTTCTGTTAAAAACAGTTACATTGTGTCCACCTTTTGATATATAACCTGCCATTGGATAACCCATGACACCAAGACCTATAAAAGCAACATTACAACTCATAATTTTTTATGTTTAATAGTTTAAGTTTAAAAGTAATTATATTTGGTTTTATTTTTACATTTTTTTCTAGCTTTGGACAGAGTTTTTTTTTAGGCTTATTTAATTCAAGCATTAGAGAAACACTTTCAATTACTCATGGACAATTTGGCTCAATCTATGCCTCAGCTACGTTATTAAGTAGCTTTCTTTTAATTTGGGTTGGAAAAAAAATTGATGATATCAATATTTTTAAATTCGCTTTTTATGTAACTTTACTTCTATCTTTTTCTTGTTTTTTCTTTTCAAAGATATCATCCATAGCTTTTTTATTTATTGCTGTTTTTTTAATGAGATTTTCAGGTCAAGGGCTAATGTCTCATACCGCAACAACAACTATTGCAAGATACTTTACAATTTCTAGGGGTAAAGCTTTAAGCACTAGCTGGTTTGGACTCTCCACAGCAGAATTCATGCTTCCTGTTTTAATTGTTTATTTATTAACAATAACCTCATGGCAAAATATATGGATATCAATTTCAATTTTAGTTTTATTCTTTTTACCATTAATATCATTTGTTTTAATTAAAAATTTGAATTTTGATTCAAGAGAAGAAACTTCTGAAAAAGGATTTGCAAAAGATATAAAACAATGGAGCAGGATAGAAGTTCTTAAAGATTACAGGTTTTACATTATATGTTTGAACATGTTAGCAATGCCATGGATTGCAACTGGTGTATTTGTTTATCAGTCATTTATAACTGAGTCAAAAGAATGGGGCACTTTTGTAATTGCACAATCGTTTATGGTTTATTCAATTTTATCAGTATTAACACTATTAGTATCAGGTTTTTTAATAGACAAATTTACAAGTAGAAAATTATTAATTTTTATGAACATTCCCTTAATGGTTTCAACTATTGTTTTAATTTATTTTGATTTACCTTTCTCAGCTTTTTTATTTCTAGGATTGATAGGAATATCTAATGGTTTAGCTAATGTATTAGGATCATCAACTTGGGCAGAAATTTACGGAGTAAAGCATATTGGATCAATTAAAGCATTAACCACAGCCTTAATGGTTTTTTCAACAGCTTTTGGTACAGCTTTATTTGGTTTACTAATTGATAGGGGGTTTTCAATTGAACAGATTGCTTTAATTTCTTTAGTTTATATAGCCTCTTCACTAATTTTATTATTTTTTGTTAGAAATAAGCTTAATCCACAATATATATAAAAAAATTTTCTTGATTTTTAATATTCTCGTGTGTAGATACTGCGCATGGCTAGAGTTACAGTTGAAGATTGTGTTGATAAAGTCGAAAGTCCTTATGAGTTAGTTCTTGTTGCAAAAGAGAGAGCTGTTCAATTAAATTCTGGTTTAGAACCAACTATAAACAAAGATAATGATAAGAATACAGTAATTTCTTTAAGGGAGATTGCCGGAGAAACTATAAAAGTAAATGATTTAACGGAAAGTGCTATTTATAAACTTCGTAAACATGTTGAACAGGTAGATGACGGTACAGAGGATGATGAAATAGTTGGGGATGATTTTGAAAGTCTATATAAAGGTGAAATTTCAAAAAGTGGCACTCCAATCTTACCATCAAAAAGAGCAAGAAAAATTCCTGATAAGATACAAGTTTCTCAAGATGATTTAGATGAATTATCATCAAGTTCCAAAACAAATATTGAGGTTGATAATAATCCAGAAACAGAGGTTACCTTAGACGAGTTATCAGAAGCTGAAGATCAGGTAGTTAAAATTAATTCTGACGATAGCACGGAGCCAAATAGTTAATTACTTAAATTCCTTTAAAATTTTTTCTCTATGTTCATCTAGATCAGGAATATCACCTCTAGTTTTTTCGTCTTTATAGGTAGACATTTTAATTGGATTGCCTGCTAATCTAAAATCACCAACTACCTTGTGAAATGCTTTTACAATCATATTTCTAGATTCAATTTGAGGATTTTCAACTGCTTCTTTAATATTAAATATTGGTCCACATGGGATTTTATCTTTTTCCATATCTTTTAACCACTCAGATGTTTTTTTTATTTACAAGTTTTTCTTCTAATATCTTTTTTAATTCATCTATATTTTTAGATCTTAAAGAGTTGGAAATAAATTTTTTGTTATTTGATACATTTGGAATGTCCAAAACATTACATAATTTTTCAAATAATTTATCGTTACCAGCTGCTATTATGATGTAACTATCTTTTGTTCTAAAAGCTTCAAAAGGAGCGATGGATGGATGTCTTGAACCAAGAGGTTTTGGTATTTCATTATTTGATAAATATCTTGCAATTGCATTTTCTAAAATTGCAATTTGACAATCTAACATCGAAACATCAATAAACATTCCTTTACCTGTTTTTTGCCTGTCATAAAGAGCTGCATTGATACCTATCGCTGTAAATAATCCAGCGGTAATATCTCCAATAGATGTTCCAACACGCGTAGGTTCAGAGTCGGGTTGACCTGTTACACTCATTAATCCTCCCATACCCTGCACAACCATGTCATATGCAGGTAATTCTTTTAGTGGTCCTGTTTGACCAAACCCGGAAGCAGAAGCATAAATTAGCTTTGGATATTTTTTATTAACATCATTCCAACCATAACCCCACTTTTCTAAAGTTCCTGGCTTGAAATTTTCAACTAATATATCTGCCTTTGATAGAATTTTTTCAAAAATTTTTTTATCATCGTTATTTTTTAAATTAAGCGCTATACTTTCCTTTCCTCTATTTAAAGACATAAAATATGCAGAATAATCTTTTACAAAGGGCCCAAACTTTCTTGAATCGTCTCCAGTTTCTGGTGCTTCAATTTTGATCACTCTTGCGCCCAAATCAGATAATATCATCGTACAATAAGGCCCTACTAGAACCCTAGTTAAGTCAACTACCAATAGATTTTTTAAAGGTCCATTCATTATAATTAGTGTACTTTGTAGTATTGACTCTTATCAATAACTTCATTTTAATGCATCAAATAAATAATAATAGAGGAGTTAATAATGTTCAAAAAAATATCTTTATATTTAACTTCATTAGTTTTTGTTTTAACCACTGTTGGTTCTGCTTTTGCGGTTACGCTAAAGGCTAGTCATCAATGGCCAGGGACGCCAAGAGCTGATGGATCATTTGACCCACGTCACGAAATGGTGCAAATTATTGCAGACGAGGTAAAAAAAGCAAACGTTGGAATAGATATAAGAATTTATCCAGCTAAATCATTATACAAACCAAAAGAACAATGGAAGCCGATGACAACTGGCCAGTTGGACATTTCTGCATTTCCATTAGCTTATGCATCTAAATTTCATCCAGAGTTTGATGCTACTTTGATGCCTGGTACAGTAAAGAATCATAAGCATGCATTGAGATTTAATAAAGGTCCAATGATGACTGAAATTAAAAAAATAATCAACGATGCTGGTGTTGTAGTTTTGTCTGATGCTTGGTTAGGTGGAGGTTTTGCTTCAAAAACTAAATGTATAAAAAATCCAAGTGATGCGAAAGGACAAGTAATGAGAGCTGCTGGTAAGGCTTTTAATCAGATGTTAGAGGCTGCTGGAGCGGGTATTCAAAGTATGCCATCATCTGAAATTTACACTGGTTTACAAACAGGTGTATTAACAGGTGCAAATACTAGTTCAGGAAGTTTTGTTAGTTACAAAATTTATGAACAAGTTTCATGTGCAACTCCTCCAGGAAAATTTGGTTTATGGTTTATGTATGAGCCGATCTTAATGTCTAAAAAATCTTTTGATGCTTTAAATTCTAAGCAACAAAAAGCTTTAATGAAAGCTGGAAAAATTGCTGAGAAATACATGACTGCGCAAGTAGAAAACTTAGACAAAAAGTTTGAGGATGCCTACAAAGCTGCAGGTGTAAAATTAGTATACATGGATGCAAAAGACCATGCTGCTTGGGTAGAAATTGCCAAGAAGTCTTCTCACAAAGCATTTGCTGAAAAAGTGCCAGGTGGTGATAAGTTAATGGAAATGGCTTTAGCAGTTAAATAAAATAATATATAAAGAACCCCTATTTATTCTCTTATTAAGTAGGGGTTTTTTTTATGAAAAAAAAGTATCTTCAATTTTGTGAACTTATAGCTAAAGCTTGTGGTGCTTTTGCTGTATTAGCATTGCTTTTATCTATTTTGGTAATCGTTGAGCTTGTTTTTGAAAGATATTTTTTTCAAAGAGCGATCACGTGGCAAACAGAACTTGTAACTATGTTGTTAGTTGCTTCAACTTTTATAGGAAGTGTATACGTCCTTAGTGAAAAAGCTCATGTTAGCATGGAATGGATTTATGATTTTTTATCAAAAAAAAATATAATCAGATTAAAAATTTTCACATCTTCTATAAGTTTATTGTTTTTCTTAATTTTATTTTATTTTGGATTTTTAATGGTAGAGGAAGCATTTACTAAAAATTATTCAACAGGTACTGTTTGGGACCCACCACTATGGATACCATATTCATCGATGATGTTGGGAGCTTTATTAATGATATTACAGTACATAGCAGAAATTATAAAACTTACAGATGAAAAGGATTTTAATTAAATGGATCCATTAATCATAGCTTTAATAGTTGCAGTATTTACTTTATTGGTTCTCTTTTCTGGAATTCCAATTGCTTTTGGTTTAAGTTTTGTATCTATAGCTTTGTTAGTAACATTTGAAGGTTTTCAAATGCTAGATGTTTTCGCTGAAACATTTTTTGCAGGACTTAACTCATTTGTTTTACTTTCCATACCAATGTTTATCTTGATGGGAATGGCAGTCGCCAATTCTCCGGCAGGAAAAGATTTATATACAGGATTAGATAGATGGCTTTGGAGAGTTCCAGGAGGATTGGTAATTTCTAACATTGGAGCTTGTTCGATTTTTGCAGCTTTAAGTGGATCAAGCCCAGCAACTTGTGCGGCAATTGGAACTATGGGTATACCAGAGATGAGAAAAAGAGGATATTCTGATCAAATTGCAACTGGAACTATTGCTGCTGGTGGAACTTTAGGAGTTTTAATTCCCCCAAGTATTGTTTTAATTGTTTATGGAATTGCAACAGGAACATCAATTGGTAGATTATTTTTATGTGGTTTAATTCCAGGCTTCATGCTAGCAGGTATGTTTGCCATTTGGGCTTTAATACATAGTTACTTTATAGATAAAGATGCAGCAAAAGCTTTGAGAAATAGAGTAAGACCTACTTTAAAAGAAAAACTTGAAGTATTACCAAGAATTCTTCCTTTCTTAGCGATTATAGCAGGAGTTTTGTATGTACTTTACGGAGGGGTTGCGACACCATCCGAGGCATCTGGAGTTGGAGCATTCCTAGTTTTTGTATTAATTGCAGTAGTTTATAAAATTTATCAACCAAAAAAGATTTGGAACATTGTTAAAGTTTCAATGAAAGAAAGTGTAATGATAATGTTTATTATTGCAGCATCCTATCTTTTTGCATTTACTCTTTCACAGCTCTATGTAACTCAGTCATTAGCCCAGAGCATGGTAGAGTTAAGCTCGAATAAATGGATTGTATTTATTTTGATAAACATATTTCTATTAATAGCAGGTTTCTTTTTGCCACCAGTTGCAGTAATTGTAATGACTTCAGCAATTTTATTACCTGTAATTACTACATTAGGTTTTGATCCCTATTGGTTTGCAATTGTATTTACAATTAATATGGAGATTGGATTAATAACACCACCTGTTGGTTTAAATCTTTATATTATTAAAGGAATTACCCCAGACGTTAGTTTGTCAGAAATTTTAAAAGGATCTATACCATTTATGATAATAATGGCTTTAGCAATTGTAATTTTATGTATATTCCCAGAGATTGTTACTTGGTTGCCTGATAAAATTATGGGTAAAGCACTTGGATATTAAAAATAAAATAAATAGAAAAGTTTCGGTTGCTCCAATGATGGATTGCACGGACAGACATGATCGTTTTTTTATGAGACTTATGAGCAAAAACGTGATGCTTTATTCTGAAATGGTAGCAACTAAGTCTGCAATACATGGGGATAGAAAAAAAATTCTTTCATTTAGTGAGGAAGAAAAACCTTTAGCTTTGCAAGTTGGTGGTTCAGATAAAAAAGAATTAGCTGAAGTTTCAAAAATTGCTGAAGATATGGGTTATGATGAAATAAATATTAATTTAGGATGCCCGAGTAAAAAAGTTCAAAAAAATAAATTTGGAGCCTGTTTAATGAAAGAGCCAGATTTAGTAGGTGAATGTATAAATTCGATGGTTAATTCATGCAAAATCCCTGTAACAGCAAAGACTAGAATAGGATTTGATCAAACTGAAGATTTTGAATACTTAAATAGTTTTTTGAATCAAATTAAAATGGCTGGATGTAATACAATAATGTTACATGCTAGAAAAGCTATTTTAAAAGGTTTATCTCCAAAACAAAATTTAACAATTCCTAAATTAAACTATCAAATGGTTTATGATATTAAAAAAGAAAATCCGAACTTAGAAATAATTATTAATGGAGGAATTACTAAAATTGAAGAAATTAAAAATCACTTAGTTCATTGTGATGGTGTAATGATTGGTAGGTTAATTTATCAAAATCCCTTTTTCTTAGTTGAAATTGAGAAAAATATCTTTAACAATAAAAAAAATCCAACTCGTGAAGAAGTTGTAAAACAACTTTTAGAATACTTAGAGAAAGAAGTAAAAATCGGAACAAAAGTAAATCATATAATGAGACACACTGTTGGACTTTATCATGGACAGATAGGTTCAAAAGATTGGAAAAGATATTTGAGTAACAATATGATGGCAAGAGACTCTGACTTTCAGAAATCAAAACATATTATGACAATTGTACAAAATAATGAGAAAGCAAATCAGGTGATTGTTTAATGGATATTTTAAATTTTGCTGAATTAATCAATCTTTTAACAGTACTTACAATTGCTGCTGCTGTTGCTGGTTTTATGGCTGGACTTTTAGGAGTTGGTGGCGGAATAATAATGGTTCCAGCTTTATATTATGCTTTTACAGTTTTAGATTTTGATATTGTTACAAGAATGCATTTGTCAGTTGGAACATCATTAGCGATTATTATACCAACTTCAATAATATCAACTAAAACACATATGGAATACGATGCAGTTGATTTTAAAATGGTCAAATCTTTTGGTTTTTTTATTTTAACTGGAGTAATTGCCGGAACTTTTTTAGCTGTAAGTATGAAAACTCCATCCTTAGTTTTATTTTTCTCTGTATTCGCATTTATTGTAGGTTTATTTTTTATTTTTTTAAGAGAACAGTTAGTAGAAAATCCAAAAACAATATCAAATTTAGTGAAAAAAATATCAGGTGTAATAATCGGTTTTATATCAGTACCTTTAGGAATAGGAGGAGGCTCACTGATGGTTCCTTTTATGAGAACTTTTGGATATGATATAAGAAAATCTATTGGAACGGCAGCCGCAGTTGGATTTTTAATAGCAGTAAGTGGAACTATAACCATGATTAGTGGGGGTAAAATAATTGATAATGTAAACACACCCTTTAGCATTGGTTATATTAATTTGTTAGGTTTTTTAGTTTTTGTGCCTGTGACAATGATAATGGCTCGTTTAGGTGCAAAAGCTGTTTATAAGATTAATAAAAGATTATTAAGTAAAATTTTTGGAACTTTTCTAATAATTGTTTCAATAAGATCTTTTATTGAATTTTTAAAAATAAGTTAATAAAAATAACAAAAACTTTATGTTTAACTTAAAAGAAATAATTTCATCAATAGCTGACGTTGGTCAAAAATTATTTAAAAAACGAAAAGTAAAGAAAAATGATTTAGATTCAATATTAATTTTATGTGATGATTTGATTTCTAATAAGGGTGCAGCATTTGGTATTACAGTCGCTAGAGATATCACAGATTTATATCAAACTTTAGATTTGGAAAAAAAGCTGGCTTTTTTTAAAAAGATTAATGAAAAATATAAACCAAGTCATTCAAAAGTTAGTGAGGCAATAGATATTTATAAAAAAACACAAAATGAAAAAAATCTCTTTAATCTATTTATTATATCTGAGGGAAAAAGAAGAGAGTTCTTTAGACGATTGAACATGTCACCTAATGGTATATCTACTATCGTTTCATTAAGAGAAGATTTGTTAAAAGTTTTAGATGAAAATCCAGATTTACAAAATTTAGATAATGATTTGAGGGAATTATTTAAATCTTGGTTTAATCCAGGGTTTCTAAAGTTAGAAAAAATTACTTGGGATACTAAAGCTGCTGTTTTAGAAAAGATTATGAAGTATGAAAGAGTTCATGAAATTAAGAATATGGATGAATTAAAAAGAAGATTAGGGGAAGATAGAAGGTTTTTTTCATATTTTCATCCAGCATTAGAAGATGAACCAATTATTTTTGTTCAAGTTGCTCTTACAAATGGTTTAGGAAAATCTATACAAGAAATTATGAAACCTCATACTGGAGGTGAAAAAAAATATGATACTGCTACTTTTTATTCTATTAGTAATTGTCAAGAAGGTTTATCGAGAGTTACATTAGGAAATTTTTTGATTAAAAGAGTTGTATATGAAATTCAAGAGGAACTTCCGAATATTAAAAATTTTGGAACATTGTCACCAATTCCAGGTTTTGCTGATTGGTTTTCATACCTAGATAAAGGTAAAATAAAGACAATAATTAAAGACATACCTTATGAAAATATTTCATTTTTAAAGTCATCTGATTTAAAAATTGGAGACGGAAGAATTATTTCAAATAAAGATACCATTATCAAACTTGTTGCACACTATCTAATTAATGAAAAAAATCACAAAGGACTACCTGTAAATGATGTATGCAGATTTCACCTAGGAAATGGTGCAATAATAGACGACATTAATATAAATGCAAATATCTCAGAAGTTGGTATGAAAAGATCATTTGGAGTGATGGTTAATTATCTTTATGAGTTAAAAAGTATTGAAAAAAATCACGAAAATTATGTTAACAATAAAATGATAACTATTTCGGATAAACTTAAAAAAGTCGTAAAATAATCTTTAATTAGTACCCCAAGTAACTTTATTCCAAATTCTTTCATGCAAATAATAGAAAAGAAGTGGAATAATTGAACCGAGACCTAATATTCCTGCTCCTGTAAAAGTACCTGTGTATATGAAACCAAATACCATCCAATATACAAATATAAAAAATCTCCAAGAAAAGGTTTTTGCAACTGATCTAATTTTTTTGTCTGCCATAATTAATTACTATATATGATAAACAAAAATTAATAAATGTTGGAAAAAAAAAGAGGTGATTTCAGTCTCCCTCCATCACCTCATTTAAATAGTATCTGATTCTTTAAATTAAAAAAAACACTTTTTAATTGAAAAAAATATTTATCAAAAAATTTTAAGTAAGTTATGGCAGTGGTTCTTCCTCAAATACTTTTGAAATTTCAACTTTATAAGTTTTTATTGAAACAAATAAATTTGGTGGATTATGAGATATTTTATTCTCATTTATTTTAGGCAAAAGTAAATCTTTTGAAGAAAACTTCTCACTGTAAATTTTATTTTTTATAATATTCATTGCTTTACCTGAACCATAAGCGAGGGAAGATTGATAAATACTACCAGTTTTAAAGCCTGTAAAAGTTGGGCCCAAAAGAGCTGTCCCAGGTGTGGAGCAATGGGTCAAAGTGATTAAAATAAAAAAAATTAAAATATTTTTATGCATATTAAAATAATGCCTATTACCTGATTCTCTGAAATTATTTTAATAAAAATTATTTATATTAATACACGTAAAAATTGAAATTTAAATAAACTCAAAATTTTATCTTTAATTTTGGATTAAAATGCATTTTTTAACTCAATATAAACGTATAATATGTTTTTTATAAAAACAGAATTTATAAAATTTTTTTATGAGTCCTAAAAAAATATCAAAAAAAAAAGATAAAGCTTTACAAAAAGTTAAATCATTATTCTCAAAAGAAATAGATTTAGATAAAATTAAAGTGAATTCTATAAATTTAATTGAAAATACTAAAAATAAAATAGGTGATTTTTATTCAAATTTTAAAAAAGAAAGAGAAAAACAAAAAATTAAGTTAGAAAAAAAAAGAAAATTAGATGAAAAAAAAGAATTCCATAAACAAAAAAAACAAGAACAGTTAGAAAGATTAAAAAAAGCTAAAGAGGAAAAACGCCAAATAATAGCTCAACGTAAACTTTTAATAGATAATGAGAAACAAGTTAGAAAAAATGATGAAAAAAGAAGATTAATTGAATCTAAAAGAATTAAAATAGAACAACAAAAACTTAAGGATGAAGAAGCAAAAAGATTAAGAGAAGATGCTCTAAAACTTAAACAGGAAGAGCTCCATATGAGAATGCTTGAAAGACAAAGAATTCGAGAGGAAAAAATCAAAGCTAAAGAGGAAAAGATTAAAATTAAAGAAATTGAGAAGCAAAGACTTAGAGAAGAAAAAGAACAGGAGCGGGAAGAGAGAAATAGAATCAAAGATTTAGAAAGACAAAAAAGATTAGATGAAGAACAAAAAATAAGAGAAGCAGCCAGAAAACTTAAATATGAGGAAGAAAGGTTAAGGGAAACAGAAAATAGGTTAAGACAGCTTGAAATAGAAAGACAACAAGAAATAGAAAGACAACTTTTAAAAGAACAAGCTGAACAGCGTGCAAGAGAAGAAGAACTAAGATTAAAGGAAGCAGAAATTAAAGCAAAAGAACAAGAGAGAATTCTTAGAGAAAAAGAACAGAGAGAAAGTGAAGAAGAGTTAAGAAAGGAGGAAGAAAGACAAAAAAGAATTGAGGAAGAAAAAGAATTGGCTTTAAAGCAAAAAATTGAAGAGGAAAAAAGAATTGAAGAAGAGAATAGAAGAATTAAGGAATGGGAAAGAAAATTTGATGAAGAACAAAAAAAGAAAGAAGAGGAGTTAATTAGAAAATTTTATAGCGACAATGAGCCTAAAGATGAACCTAAAGATAAGAATGATAACAATAATAGTTAATTATATTTTTTGATCGTATTCACCAATTTTCCCTGTTTCCTGAAGTATTGAGTCAATAAACTTAAAAATTTTTAATTTTCTTTCATCTGATGTTGTGCTTTCTGTTACAACTACCAAAGAAGGTTTGTTTGAAGAAGCCCTTATTAATCCCCATGATCCATCTGCAAAAGTGAACCTAACTCCGTTCACAGTTAATATTTCTTTGATTTCTTGGTTATCGATTTTGATTTTTTTATTTTTAATTTCTTCAACTTTTTTTATTATATTTTCAATAACCTCATATTTTTCTTCATCTTTACAAAAAGGTGCCATAGTAGGAGACTGAAAAGTTTTAGGAAGTTTATGAATTATTTCATTAATTTTTTGATTTTGATTATCTAATAAATGACAAATTTGAATTGCAGAGTTGATACCATCATCGTATCCAAAACCAATTGGATTATTAAAGAAAAAATGTCCACTTTTTTCAAAACCAGCAAGAGCTTTTTCATAATTAACTTTTCTTTTAATGTGTGAGTGACCAGTTTTCCAATAAATAGTTTCACATTTATTTTTATTTAGTATTTCATCATTTGTGTAGAGACCAGTCGATTTTACATCTACTATAAATTTAGAATTTTTATAAATTGATGATAAATTTCTTGCGATCAATAAACCAACTTTATCAGAAAAAATTTCATTACCTTTATTATCAATAACTCCAACACGGTCTCCATCTCCATCGAATCCAAAACCAATATCAGCATTATTTTCTTTGACAGCTTTTGAAATTTCATGAAGCATTTTTAAATCTTCAGGGTTTGGATTGTATTTTGGAAATGACCAATCAAGATTACAATCTAATTCAATTACTTCACATCCGATCCCTCTCAATATATCAGGGGCAAAAATTCCAGCTGTACCATTTCCACAAGCAACAACAGCTTTTATTTTTTTTCTAATTTTATTTTTATTTATCAAATCCTCCTTATATATTTTTTGAAAATTTTTTATTATCTTTTCATTTCCTTCACCAGTAATAAATTTTTCTTTTAATGTAATTTCTTTTAATTCCTTCATTTCCTCTGGAGCATGTGTTAAGCCTTTTTGAATACCCATTTTTACTCCTGTCCATCCATTTTCATTATGACTTGCTGTAACCATTGCAACGGCATCCGCATTTAGATTGAATTGTGCAAAATAAACCATGGGCGATAAAGATAAGCCAATGTCCTCAATATAGCACCCCGTTGAAATTAATCCGTCTTTTAAAGCAGTTTTAATTTCTTCACTATAAGATCTATAATCATGCCCTACTATAATTCTTGGATTATTTTTTTTGGTGTGTTTTATGATTTGAGTTCCTAAACCTTTACCTAGATTAGTGATTCCTTTGTTGTTAATATCTTGTTCATAAACCCATCGTGCGTCATATTCTCTAAAACCATATGGATTTAATTTTAATGATTGTGACATGTTGTTAATTACTTACCTTTTTTTTATTTTTATAGTTGATTTATTTTTATAATGTTCTATAAATGTTCTATTGATTTACTGTTTATATAGTGTATTAATGTATAGCGCACACAACATATAGTTGTTTTCGCTAACATAACTAAATATAATAACATATTTATGAATAAAATTCTATCTCAGGCCTTAAAGAAAGCTGTCTCCGAATATAGCCCAAACGTCAAAGAAGTGCCTAAAGATAATAGACCTGACTTATTTTCACTGAGCAATGAAACTGAATTGTTTCAGAATGATAAAGGCATAATTATAAAAATAGATCGTTCAAGAGACTCAAATCTAACTGATTTTGGTAAAGCAACTTTGAAAGATAGATACTTAGGTCACAACGAGTCTTTTCAAGATTTGTTTGCGCGTGTTGCAAGTTCCTATGCAGACGACAACCTTCATGCACAAAGAATTTACAATTATATAAGCAACTTATGGTTTATGCCAGCTACCCCAGTATTGTCTAATGGTGGAACTAAAAGAGGTTTACCAATATCTTGTTTTCTTAATGAAGCATCTGATAGCTTAGGTGGGATCCTAGATTTATGGAGTGAAAATGTTTGGCTTGCTGCTAAAGGTGGTGGTATTGGAAGTTATTGGGGCAACTTAAGATCTATTGGTGAAAAAATAGGTAAAGTTGGTAAAACTTCTGGGATAATACCATTTATAAAAGTTATGGACTCATTGACCATGGCTATAAGTCAAGGTTCATTAAGAAGAGGTTCAGCAGCGTGTTATCTACCTATTGATCATCCAGAAATTGAAGAATTTATTGAAATGAGAAGACCAACAGGTGGAGATCCAAATAGAAAAGCTTTAAATTTGCATCATGGTGTTTTGGTTACAGACGCGTTTATGCGAGCTGTTGAAAATGATGAACAGTGGGCATTAAAAAGTCCAGCTGATGGCACTATTCAACAAACTATATCAGCAAGAAATTTATGGATCAGATTACTAACAGCAAGAATTGAAACAGGCGAACCCTATATCATATATATAGATACAGTTAATAGACAAATACCTCAACATCATAAGTTAGCAAATTTAACAGTTAAAACTTCTAACTTATGTAGTGAGATAACATTACCAACAGGAGTAGATAAAGACGGAAAAGATAGAACAGCTGTTTGTTGTCTGTCTTCTTTAAATTTAGAAAAATATGATGAATGGAAAGATGATCCAAATATGATTGGAGATGTAATGAGGTTTTTAGATAATGTTTTATCTGACTTCATCAATAAGGCTCCTGATCAATTTAAAGATGCTATTTATTCTGCTGAGAGAGAAAGAAGTGTTGGACTTGGAGTTATGGGTTTTCATTCTTTCCTACAAAAAAATAGAATTCCTTTAGAATCTGTAATGGCAAAATCATGGAATAAAAAAATATTTAAACAAATTGACGAACAAGTTAATCAAGCATCAAAAGATTTAGCCGAAGAAAGGGGTGCATGCCCTGATGCTGCTGAGTATGGGTTTAAAGAAAGATTTTCTAACAAAACAGCAATAGCCCCAACAGCATCTATTTCTATAATATGTGGAGGAGCCTCGCCAGGCGTTGAACCAATCGCTGCTAATAGCTATACTCACAAAACATTATCGGGATCTTTTAATGTTAGAAATAGATATTTAGAGGAGATTTTAGAAAGTCATGGTAAAAATGATGATGAAACTTGGTCTACAATCACTACAAATCAAGGTTCAGTATCACATTTGAATTTTTTAACTGATTTAGAGAAAGATGTTTTTAAAACTGCTTTTGAATTAAATCAAAAATGGATTATTGAATTAAGTGGAGATCGAACACCATTTATTTCCCAAGCACAATCAGTTAACTTGTTTTTACCAGCAGATGTACATAAAAGAGAATTACATAGAATTCATTTTGATGCGTGGAAAAAAGGATTAAAAAGCCTTTATTATTGCAGATCAAAATCAATTCAAAGAGCTGAAAATATCAATAATGCTAAATCAACTGATATTACAGCAAATGTATATAAATCTAAAAATCAACAAACTAACGATCAACCAGAATATGAGGAGTGTTTATCATGTCAATAATAGATAAAATAAAAACAGAGAAGAAAGAAATCATCCAACCAAAAAAAATGGGTTTATTAGTAGAAAACCCAGTATATAAGCCGTTTAGATACCCTTGGTGTTATGATGCATGGTTAACTCAGCAAAGAATTCATTGGTTACCAGAAGAAGTACCTCTTGGTGATGATGTAAGAGATTGGCAAAAAAATTTATCTCAGCCTGAAAAAAATTTGGTAACTCAAATTTTTAGGTTTTTTACCCAGGCAGATGTTGAAGTTAACAATTGTTATCTAAGACATTATACTACTGTATTCAAACCAACAGAAGTTTTAATGATGATGACTGCATTTGCAGCTATGGAAACAGTGCACGTTGCAGCTTACTCACATTTACTTGATACAATTGGAATGCCAGAATCTGAGTATTCTGCTTTTATGAAATATAAAGAAATGAAAGATAAATATGATTATATGCAAGGCTTTAACGTAAATTCTAAAGAAGATATTGCAAAAACAGTTGCAGTATTTAGTGCTTTCACAGAAGGTTTACAATTATTTGCTAGTTTTGCCATTCTTTTAAATTTCCCAAGACACAATAAATTAAAAGGAATGGGTCAGATTGTTACTTGGTCTGTTAGAGATGAAACTCTTCATTGTAATTCTATGATAAGAATTTTTAAAGAATTCATTAAGGAGAATCCAGAAATTTGGACTCCAAAATTAAAAAAAGAACTTTATGAGGCGTGCAGAACGATTGTTTCTCACGAGGATGCTTTTATAGATTTAGCTTTTGAAATGGGACCAATGGAAGGTTTAAGCGCACAAGAAGTAAAAGATTATATTAGATTTATTGGAAATCGAAGATTAGTTCAGCTAGGTCTTGAGCCAATTTATGATGTTCAAAAAAATCCTTTAACTTGGTTAGATACAATGTTGAATGCAGTTGAGCATATGAACTTCTTTGAGGGAAGAGCAACGGAATATTCTAAAGCATCAACGCAGGGAACTTGGGTAGAAGCTTTTAGTTAATTTGAAATATAAAAAGTATTTTAGAAAAACAAGCCTTAAGCAAAAAAAAATTGGAGATTTTTTTTTAGAAGAAATTTCAAAAAAAAAACCAAAAACTTTTTTAGAGATAGGAGTGTTCCACGGTGTAACAGCTCGTAATGTGTGTGAACTATTAAGCTCCATACATAATAATAATTTCAAATATATTGGTATTGATCTATTTGGAAAGAGTGATGAAAATATTGGTGAAATAATACCAAATACAAAATTCTCAAATCCATTTAAAAAAATATATTTTCAATATGTTAAAAGACAAGACCCATATAGTTTAGAGGCAGTTACAGATTTATTGAAAAAATTCAAAGATAATGTTGAATTAATTAAAGGAAATTCCAATAAAATTTTAAATGATATAGATCTTTCTAAAGTGGATTATGTTTTTTTAGATGGTGGCCACCATTACGATACTGTTAAAAATGATTTGAATTGTTGTAAAAATATTATTGATCGGGGCGGTATAATTTTGTGTGATGATTATGATTTATCGTACGCCCCTGGGGTAAAACAAGCGATTGATGAGTTTGTCAAAAAAAATAATTTTTTAAAAAAAATATTATTTGATAGATTTGCAAAAATTGAAAAATAATAAGCTATATTTTTTTTATATTTATAATTATTTTTTATGATATATTTTTAAAAGGGGTGTCTTAACAGGCTGAGATTAAACCCTAAGAACCTGTCCGGTAATTCAGAAAGGGAATAAAATGGATAAAATTTATTTATTAAGTCAACAAACTGCATTAATAATTTTAATCATAATAAGTTTTGCTTTTGCTATTTTTGGTATGTTTTATGCAAAAAAATATCAAGGAATAACAAATTATTTAACTGCTAATAGAGATATTGGACTTTTTTCTTTAACAACAAGTTTGACCGCATCTGCTTTAGGGGCATGGATTTTATTTGGTCCAGCATCTGCTGCAACTTGGGGAGGACTTGGTGCTATTATTGGTTATTCTTTAGGTACAGCATTCCCAATGATTTTCTTAATTTATTTAGGTAAAAAAATTAGAAGTGAATTTCCAAAAGGTTCATCTTTAATTGAATTTATACGAAAAAAATTTAGAAAAAATTTATTCAAACTTGTTTTGTTAATAACTATTTTTTACATGTTTATTTTTTTATGTGCAGAAGTTACAGCCGTGGCAGTTTTAATTAATTTTGTTTCAGGCACAGAACTTTGGATTACAGCATCAATTGTTCTAATTACTACTTTAATTTATACTTTATATGGTGGATTAAGAGCTTCTATATTTACAGATAATATTCAGATGATTGTTATTGGTATTCTTCTCATAATCTCATTTTCATTCATAGTTTCATCTTCTGGATCTGAGTTTACGTTTGAATTTGTTAAAGAAAAGAATCCTCATCTTGTAAGTACATCTTATTATGCAGGTTATACAGCTGGAATAACTTTTTTCATTGCAGTTGCAGCAACAAATTTATTTCATCAAGGTAATTGGCAACGTGTATATGCAGCAAAAAATTTCAAAACATTAAAATGGAGTTTAATTATTTCTTCTTTAATTATAATTCCAATAGTTTTTTATATGGGGTTCACAGGATTAGTTGCTTTTTCAATTGACCCATCCATAAGACCTGACCTTGGTTTTTTTTCATTACTTTTAAAAGAACAGTCTGAATTATTATCAATATTTATAATTGTATTAGGATTATCTCTAACAATCTCGACCGTTGATACTTTAATTAATGCTATATCGAGTCTGATAATTGTAGATGTAAAAACAACAATTCAATTTAAAAAAAAGATCGATTATTTAAAAATTTCAAAATATATAATTGTTATATTATCTTTGATTTCTTTTATAATTGCATCAAAAGGATTTAATATACTATATTTATTTTTAATAGCTGATTTATTTTGCTGTGCTTTTGTTTTAACAATTTTTTATAGTTTTTATAATAAAAATATAAACGAGAAAACTGCAAATATTTCTATCATTATTGGTTTAATAGGTGGCATATTAATGTTTCCCACACCGGATTTTACTAAAAGTTTAATGGTAGGAATTTTTATTTCACAAGATTTTTTTAGTCCACTAATTAAACAATCTTTACTGTTTATATCATTTGTGATTGCTACATTTCTTCCAATTTTATTTTGTAAGTTGAGTTATTATAAAAATAATATAAAATAAATTTATGTTAAGTTACATAATACCTTTTATTGTTTTAATTTTAGTGGTGGTTTTTATCCATGAATATGGACATTACTACTTTGCTAAAAAATATGGTGTAGGAGTCACAGATTTTTCAATAGGTTTTGGTAGGGAAATATTTGGTTGGGAAGATAATTCTGGGACAAGATGGAAAATATGCTGGATACCGCTTGGAGGCTATGTAAAATTTTTTGGTGATAGAAATGTATTTTCTCAAGCTGATCAAGAAAAAATTATTCAAAAATACAACGAACAAGATAGAAAAAAATTATTTGTTTTAAAACCTTTATACCAAAGAGTTTTAATTGTTTTTGGAGGCCCTTTAGCGAATTTTTTATTAGCTTTAGTGATTTTTTTTTCAATTTATACTTTCATTGGTAAAGATTTTACTCCAGCAGTAATTAATGAAGTTCAAAAAGATAGTCCTGCAATGTCAGGTGGATTAAAGCAAAATGATATAATTTTAGAAATTGATGGTAATAAAGTAAAAAGTATAATGGATGTTTCAAAGTACATCACAATGTCAACTGATGATATAATAGATTTTAAAATTCAACGTTCTTACGATGAATTAATTTTAAAGATTAAACCTATCATCGTTCCTGGAGAAGATAACTTGGGTAATAAGATTAACAAGAGAATAGTTGGTATAAAGTTAGGGGCTTATAACAATGAAATTAATCACGTAAAGTTGGGCCCAGTAAAAGCAATTTATTATGCAGTGCATGAAGTTTATTATGTGAGTGTTTCATCACTAAAATACATTGGAGCAATGATATTTGGTAAAGCTGATACATCACAGTTAGGAGGCCCAATCAGAATTGCTAAAATATCCGGTCAAGTGGCTGAATTTGGAATATTGGCATTTATAAGTATGATGGCTTATATTTCAATCAGTTTGGGCTTAGTAAATTTATTTCCAATACCAATGTTAGATGGTGGTCATTTGATGTTTTACGCTTTTGAAAAAATTTTAGGTCGTCCATTATCGCAAAAAACTCAAGAAGGTTTTTTTCGAATCGGTATGTTTTTATTATTATCCCTAATGTTTTTTACAACTTTTAATGATCTAAAAGACATTGGTTTATTTAAATAATTAAAATTAAAAAAACGTATAAAAACCAGTAAAATCAAGGTTTTTTTAGGATTATACAATATATTGTGTATAACTTTTAAATACATACTAAAAAAAGTCTTGATTTATCAAGCTTTATGACAAATATGGAAAATAACCTTTAAAACTGGAGCTAAAAATGAATAAAAAACAATTGGTAGCTAAACTTTCAGGTTCTCTGAACTTAAGCAAGGCAGATGCTGAGCGAACTTTTGATACCATTACTAATACAATATTAGATGCTTTAAAAAGTGATGATTCAGTGAAAATTGCAGGTTTTGGTACTTACAAAGTTGCAAAAAGAAAAGCTCGAGTTGGAAGAAACCCTAGAACTGGAGAGCAAATTCAAATATCTGCATCTCAAAAAGTTAAGTTTTTGCCAGCTAAAGCATTAAAAGAAGTATTCAATAAATAATAATTAAATTATCTAACAGCCTTTTAAAGAAAAAAAGGCTGTTAGTATATGCATTTATCGCATAACTCTTTTTCCACATAAACGATACTAAAAATAATCAATTTTTTTATAAACATTCCAATAACAAACGGGAGATTTATGACTAAATTAATAAAAAAAATAAGTGCACCACTTATTAGTTTAATTTTCTTATTAAACATGAGTAGTGCTGGGATGGCGGAGACTACTGTTTCTGCTGAAGTAGGTTTTATATTTAACACCCTACTATTTTTAATTTGCGGATTCCTAGTAATGTTTATGGCAGCTGGTTTCGCAATGTTAGAGTCAGGTATGGTTACATCAAAAAGTGTTTCTGTAATCTGTGCAAAAAATATAGGTTTGTTTTCAATAGCAGGAATTATGTTTTGGTTGGTAGGCTATAATTTAGCTTACGGTATTCCAGAGGGTGGTTATATTGGAAAGTTTATACCATGGTCAGATGCCAGTGCAGTAGATACAGGATATTCTGATGGTTCGGATTGGTATTTCCAAATGGTTTTCTGTGCCACAACTGTTTCAATTGTTTCTGGAACAATGGCTGAAAGAATTAAGTTATGGCCATTCTTCGTATTTGCTGCTGTTTTATCAGGAATTATTTATCCAATTGTAATGGGTTGGCAGTGGGGTGGAGGCTGGTTAGCAGAATTAGGATTTTCTGATTTTGCTGGTTCAACTTTAGTACACTCGACTGGTGGTGCAGCTGCTTTAGCTGGAGCAATGATTATTGGTCCAAGACTTGGAAGATTTACTAAGTCTGGTGCCCCAGCGCCACTAAAACCTTTTGCAGCTTCATCAATTCCATTAGTTACGATTGGAGTGTTCATTCTTTGGCTAGGTTGGTTTGGTTTTAATGGTGGTTCACAATTAGCTATGGGAACTGCTGTTGATGCAATTGCTGTCTCAACTATTTTTATGAATACATTTTTAGCAGGTGCAGGTGGAGTAATTGGTGCCGCTATAATCACTAGATTACATTTTGGAAAAACAGATGTAGTTCAAATGTTGAATGGATGTATTGGTGGATTAGTTGCAGTTACAGCCGAACCATTAGCTCCATCACCTTTCGCAGCTATTTTAATTGGTGCTGTGGGTGGTTTAATTGTAGTTTATGGTACTAAACTATTATTCTCATTGAAGATTGATGATGTAGTAGGTGCGATACCAGCTCACTTGTTCGCAGGAATTTGGGGAACACTAATAGTTCCAGCTACAAATTCAGATGCAGCTTTCAGTTCACAGTTAATAGGAGTGCTTTCAATAAACATCTTTGTGTTTATAGTCGCTTACATAGTGTTTAGTGCTATCAAAGCAACTATTGGATTAAGGTTGAGTAAAGAAGGTGAAACTAAAGGTACTGATGTCACTGAAACAGGTGTAATTGCTTACGCAATTAGAGACTAATCTTAAGATATAGAGGCCTTTCTCTCTCTCAAACTCATGGAAAGGCCTCTAAAAATTTTTATTTATTCTCATCCCAACTTTTTTTCCAATCAAAATTAGGTGGAATACCATAAATGGAATTAATATTAGTTGCATGCATTGCTAAAGAAGGAATTGGAGAAAAGCAGTATTCTTTTTCATAGATTTCGTGGAGTTTAAGCTCCATTGGATGGTGTCTTTTTGAACCCATTAATTTAAGTTCATTTATGTATTTTAAAATCATTTTTTTACTTGTTAGAAAAGTAATGAGTGTCTCATTAATAGACCTCCAATGCCTCATATTTCCAAAAAAAATTTTAGTATTTTGGATATTTGAATATAAATAAGGATAATCAGCAGGACATAAAAAAAGCTCATCATTTATTTGTGAACTTATTTTTTCATAGGTGAACAGCATTTCGGCAATTGACTCTTTTAGATGAATATAATCGTCTTCTAAAAAGTAAAATAAATCAGAATCTGTGTTTTCTGCAATTTGGAGAGATTTTAATATATTTCTCATATTTGAAATCATATTTTTTGAAATATTATCATCATTAGTATCTTTGAGACTTATAATTTCTTTAAACTCATCATCTTTAAGATTAATAATTTGAGACTCTATTTTTGAGGATTTAATTAAAGTACTTATCTTATTTAGATTTTCTTCAGATGACTTATCATCAGATATTATAAGTTTTATTTTTATATCTTTAAAAGTTTTTATAGCTTCTTCACAAGAATTTATGACAGATTTGATAGTTCTAAGTGTATATTCAATTTTTTGCTCATTAAAAATTCTTTTTTTATTTTGATCAAGCATAACTTTATCATTACTTAAATTACTGTGAGTGTAAGATCTAATTATGATAGTGAGACTTTTAACTTTTCTTGTTATCTTTGTTTCTCCAAGAGGAATAGTAATAGATTTTTTACCACTCTCACTTAAATTTTCATTTAGTAACATTTTTTTTGATGGAATTGTAAGGTTGGATTGATCAATGACTTCATATCCGAATTTTCTTATGAGCTTAATAAGAAATTTATTAAAAAAATTTTTATTGTTAATTTTTTGTTTTTTTTTCATAGATAATTTAATATTGTATTATATTGTTTTTTAACTTAAATAACTAAATAAATGAAAATTAAATCATCAATTGAATTAGTTGAAGAAGCTTTGAAGGATATCAAAACAATTTCACCAGATGAAGCTTTTGATCTTAAAAATAACGAAAAGTGTAATTTGATAGATATAAGAGATATTAGGGAATTACAAAAACAGGGAGAGGTAGAAAATGCAATCCACATACCAAGAGGAATGTTAGAATTCTGGCTTGATCCTAATAGTGCTTATTTTAAGGATGGTAAAGTTGATATTAAAAAAGAAATAGTATTATTTTGTGCAGGTGGTCTCAGATCAGCTCTTGCGGCAAAATCATTAAAAGAAATGGGATTTGAAAAGATTTCACATGTCGATGGAGGTTTTGGGGCAATTAAAAATAGTAAATTTAAAATTATTTAATTTATTTACTATATTCGTCTAAAGCAAAATCAAGCCTATCTTGACCCCAAAAAATTTTTTCATTTACAACAAAAGTTGGAGCGCCAAAAATATTTTTCTCAAAAGCTTCAGTGGTTATTTTTTTTAAATTATCTTTAATTTTTTTTTTCTCAATGTCTTCAAAAAATAATTTTTTATCAATTTTACATTTATCGATGAGATTTATTAAATTTTTACTATCAGAAATATCAACGTTATCTCTCCAATATGCATCAAACATTGTATTTATATATAAATTTTTTAAATCATCTTTTATTACAAGACATCCTCTCATTAGATATAATGAATTTATTGGGAATTTACTGTTCCAAAAAAAATCTATATTGTTTTTTTTTGAAACTAAGTTGCAGTCATTTATCATATTTTTTAGTTTTGATTTTATAAATGCTGGTGCTGTAATACCTTCTAGGTTATGAAGACCACCTAATAAGATTGGTTTATAAATAAAATTAAATTTTTTACTTTCTAAAGACTTAATTTTTTTGTGCGCTATATAAGAATAAGGGCTTATAAAATCAAAATAAAATTCTATACACTTATTCATATAGATTAATTCTTTTTGCGTAGAAAATTCTTATAAGCCAATATAATGTTAATCCGATAGGACCAATTAAATAAGTAAAAATTAAGGGAACAGAAACCATAACTTTATTCATTCCAAATTTTTGAGAATCTTTCACAATCCAACCTCCTAAAAATAAATTGATAGACACAAAATGTATCCAGAACATTAATAAAAAATTGTTGTTAGAAAATAGGTTTGATATTTCACTTAGATTCAAATAGAGGCGAAAATTGTCAAGAAAATTATAATTTTGTTGAAATCCAACATACAACATAAAGCAATACGCAGCACTTAAAATTAAAATTGGAAATATTGATGCAGCAAAAATTTTACAAATTTGTGAGTTTGAAAAAAAAATTAATATAATCCAAAATGGCAAAACTCCTAAATTTATCCACAGATAAAGCATCTCAGGGGTAAAATAAATATAAATTTGTTCGAACATAATTAATTATATTATATTACATCGTTCTATGATTCCTATGAAAAATAAAAAAAAAAATCTAGAAGCAACAGTTGAGGAAATGCGAAATTTTTCATACTCTTATATTGAAAAATATGCTCCTTCAAAACAACAACTTAAGACATATCTTCTTAAAAAATACCTTAAAGCCTCAGGGCTAAAGATAAAAAAACAAGATATTTCAAATTTAATTGATATTGTTTTAATTGATTTAGAAAAGAATAGATTTATTAATGATAAGTTTTATTCTGAAAGCAAAGCAAAAAGTATGATTCAAAGAGGTAATTCAATTAATAAAATTAGAAGTTACTTATTAGGCAAAGGTATAAAAGAAACATTTATCGAAGGAACTGTTAATAAGATTAAAGAAGATAATTCTGATCAGGATTTTTTTTCTGCGCTCAAAATATGTAAAAAAAAAAGAATAGGACCAGCAAGAACAGAAAGTAATAGATCTTTGTTTTATAAAAAAGATATATCATTACTTGCTAGAAATGGTTTTGATTTTGAAACTTCTAAAAAAGTTATGGATATTAAAAAGGAAGAATATTTAAAAATTATTAATTTACTCTAAATTCTTATTATTTTTCTTGTTTATCATTTGTTGAATTTTATTTTTCATATAATTTTTCACAAATATGAAAATGGTCAAACCAAATATCGATACGGAAATTATTATTATTAATATTATTCTTAATTGTTCATCCATTATAATATACTTTTATTTTTCACAATTATACTTGGATTTTTAAAATCCTTTTTCCCATATAATATTTCATTACCATCAAAATCAGTTACTGTTCCTCCAGAGTGAATTAATATTGCATGACCTGCCGCAATATCCCATTCGTAAGCTCTTGGCTCTGCGACATAACCATCGAATTCACCTGAGGCAACCACACAAAATTTAAAAGAACTTTTCATTCTAAAATTTTCTTTTACACCTATCTGTTCATAAATTTTTTTGATTTCTGGTTTTATCTTATTTGAGTATGAAACAAATTTAATGGAATCTTTTTTTTTAAAATTATAGTCACTAAGATTTATAGTTTTTTTGTTAGATATTTCGTATGCATTATTATCTCCATAAGAATAAAACATTCTTTTTTTTCCAGGTGCATTAATTATACCTGCAACAGGTTTATTATCTAAAATTAAACCTGCATTAATAGTAAATTCGTCTAAGTTATTAATATAATCATAAGTTCCATCTATTGGGTCAACTAACCAAAAATTATTTAATATTTCTAAATCTTTGTTTTCAGAATCTTCCTCAGATATAATTGGAATTTCTGGAGTTATCTCTGAAATTTTTTTGATAATCATTTTGTTTACTTCCAGATCCCCATTACTTACTGGGGTGTTATCTATTTTAATCTTTTGAGTAAGTCCTTTTCTTCTTAAATCCAAAGATAAATCTCCTGCGTCTTGAAAAGTATCAATCAAACTATTTATTATCTTTTTTATTTCCATTTTTTTTACTTAGCTCAACTTCTTCAATTCAACATTTTTGGCATCAATCACTTTTTTACCAACATTTTCAAAATTTACAGTTACTTTATTGTTTATAATAGATTGAACTTGTCCGATGCCCCAGCTTTTTTCTTTTGGATTAGTGACTTTGTCACCTGGTTCATAATCTAAAATCATTTAATTTAATTTATAATTAAAATAAGTATAAATACCACAAAATGAAAAAAGAATTAAATTCCCTAGGATTGAATAAAAAACCTGAGGATACCAAGGTGGTTGTAGCTATGTCAGGTGGTGTTGATTCGTCTACTGTCGCAGGCCTGATGAAAAAAGAGGGTTATAATGTAATTGGTATTACACTTAAGCTTTATGATGATGGCAAAGAGGTTGCAACTTCAAAACAATGTTGTTCTGGTCAAGACATAATGGATGCAAAACGTGTAGCCCATAAACTAGGCATTGAACATAAAATTTTATATTATCAAGATAAATTTAGGCAAGGAGTAATCGATAATTTTGTAGAAAGTTATTTAAAAGGCGAAACACCTATACCATGTGTGCAGTGTAACCAAACAGTAAAATTTAAAGATCTATTAGAAGTATCTAAAGAATTAAAGGCTGATGCTTTAATCACTGGCCATTATGTTAAAAGTATTACCACTGGTAATCAAACAAATATGTATAGAGCAATTGATGAAAATAGAGATCAAAGTTATTTCTTATTTAACACAACAAAAGAACAATTAAATTATTTAAGATTTCCACTTGGTGGGATGTTAAAAAATGAAACTAGAGAAATTGCAAAAAAATTAGATTTAAATGTTGCTGAAAAACCTGACAGCCAAGATATTTGTTTTGTACCCAACGGCGATTATGTTTCAGTAATTGAGAAATTTAGACCTGAGTCTTTACAGAAAGGCAATATAAAAGATCTTAAAGGCAATGTCATAGGTGTTCACGATGGTATAATCAATTTCACAGTTGGTCAAAGAAAAGGAATTAAAGTTCCAAATCAAGATCCATTGTATGTTGTTAAAGTAGATTCAAGCAAAAATGAAATTATTGTTGGAACCAAAGATAAGTTAGGTAAAAAAAATATTCTTTTAGATAATATAAATTTATTAGCTGATGAAACAGAATTTGAAAATAAAATTCTAGTAAAAATTAGGTCAACTGGCAAACTTCTTAAAGCAAAAATTTTTTTAAAGAATTTAAAAAGTGCTGAAGTTAAGTTAGATGTTTTAGAAAATGGTATTTCCCCTGGGCAAGCATGTGTTTTTTATAAAAGAGACAAAATAGGTTATAAAGTTTTAGGAGGAGGCTGGATTGTTAACGATTAGATTTAATCTTCCATAAAAAAAATGAAAAAAGATAAAAAAATAATAAAATTAAAAAATAATTCCACTCTAAAAAATAGTCAAATCTACTTGATAAGTCAAAGAAACTTAAAATTAAGAGTATTATTATAGTAGCAATCACCATAAAACTTATTAAATAATATTTTAATGTTAAAACCTTTTTAGAAATATACATCTGAAATTTGTCTAAATTTTTTCTTAAATTAACTACTAATAAAACTTGAGAAATAATTTCAAAAAGAATAAATAAAACAATTATTAATCTCCTTAATTTTTGAAATAATTCGTTTTCAATATTTGATCCTAAAAATGTTACATGAAAAAATAAAAAAATTGAAGATAAAACTCCAAAATAAAAAAAATAGAAATTTTTATTTTTATTTTGAATATTTTTTGCTGCTAAATTATTATAATACCAATAAAATAACATTAAAAATGAAGAAATGTATATTAAAGGTTTAAAGAAATATGCTAAAGGCAATCTCTTCACAATATTGCTAATAGATGTTTCTCCGAAAAAGAATGGGTTTACAGCAACCGATGTTCCAAAAGAAAAGTTTTCATTTTTTCTAAATTCATAAACAAAAAAAGCTATACTTCTAAAATTATCATAAAATGGAAAAATAGTTGAATTTTTTATGCAAAAATGATTGACCTCACCTGATTTTATAAATTTTAAATGATTTAATTTTTTTTTATTAAAACCTGCGTTCTCAGTAATTATTTGAAACTCATCCACATAATAATCGAAATCATTATAATTATAAATAATTTCTACTTTATTCTTTATACAGTCAAATAAGTCATTATTTTTAGGTTTATAAAGATATTTTAATTCTGAACAAAAATTATTTGTCTCGTTACAATTTATTTTAGTTAGATCAAGTGAATCTGTTTTATAATATTCTTGAGGATAAAATTTAAAGGAAACCAAATAGTTGTGGATGATTAAGCTAAAAATAATAGCTGTCGATGGAACAATAAATAGTAACAGACTAAATTTTTTAAGTCTTTTTAAGACATTAGCCAAATTGTTCATTTAAATTACTTCTTTTTATTCTTTTTTCTTGCTCTTCTTTTTTTGGAGCCCATTTTTCTTCGACCCCTGTGCTTTTTTGGATAACCCATTTTTTCCTTTTGTTATAATTTAATTGAAATTACAAACTGGATATAGCATTGTCCTTAAAAGTTATCAAATTTTTTATGACAAAATCATTTAAAACTTTTTTAAAACATACTGCAAAAGACTTTCATAATCAGTCTGTTAATCCTCCAGTTGTGAGGGCTTCCACAATAATTTTTAAGTCAATGCAACATATAAGAAAGACACAAAAAAAAGCAGAAAAAAATCCGATAGGTGGTTATTATGATTATGGAAGACAAGGAACTTCTACAACATATATCCTCCAAAAAATTCTTACCAAGTTAGAGGAAAGTTATCATGTTTTCACTACACCTACGGGTTTTGGCTCTGTCTTTTTAGCAATTTTTAGTGTTGTACGACCAGGGGATGAAATTTTGGTTGCAGATCCAGTTTATAGCCCCACTAGAATCTTGACACAAGATTATCTAAAAGAATTTGATATAGAAACAGTTTTTTATAATCCTCATGATTTAAAAACTTTACAAACTAGTATAACAAAAAAAACAAAATTAATTTTTGTTGAAAATCCAGGAAGTAATACTTTTGATTTTCAAGATCTTGGAAAAATTCTATCTATTGCAAAAAAAAATAAAATTTTTACAGCAATAGATAATACATGGGGTACACCATATTATTTGAAACCAATTAAGTTAGGTTTTGATATGTCAATTGTATCAGCAACTAAATATTACTCAGGACATTCGGATGTAATGGGTGGTAGTTTAGCTGTTAATAAAAAAGTTTTTAATAAAGTAAAAGCTACTGAAAAAATAACTGGTCTCAGATTAGGACCAGATGATGCTTATTTAATTACTAGAGGATTAAGAACTCTTGACGTAAGACTAGATAAGCATAGAGAAAATGCGAAAAAAATTGCTGCGTTTTTATCAAAAAATAAAAGAATAAAATTATTATATCCTTATAAAAAAAATTCACAAAACTTTAGAATGTGGAAAAAATATTACTCTGGTGCGTCAGGTTTAATGGGATTAAAAATTAAAGCAAAAAATATTAATTTAGTAAAAAAATTTGTTAATTCACTAAAACTTTTTGGCTATGGTTATAGTTGGGGTGGATTTGAAAGCTTAGTATTACATCAGGAATTCAGAGAAACAGGTAAAAGAAAATTTCTTAAACTTGCAAAAGATGAACATCTTGTAAGATTACACATAGGACTTGAAGATCCTAAGGATTTAATTGCTGATTTAAAACAGGCATTAAAATATCTAAAATGATTTCAGAAAAATTTTTTAATTCAAAAACCTCAGTCATAACTTTATTTGCTGCATGTTTTGTGGTTTTAATTTCACTTGGAGTAAGACAAACATTTGGTTTATTCTTTATAGATTTTAATGAAAGCTTAAATATTAGCAATACAGCATTTGGTTTTGCAATTGGAATCCAAATGTTAATGTGGGGTATTACAGGTCCCATTTTTGGTGCAATAGCCGATAGATATGGTGGTCATATAGCCATCATCTCTGCATTTGTATTCTACACCTTGGGAATTTACTTATTATATACAGGTCCAAATACTGGAATCTTTTTTCAAATACATATGGGTTTATTAATTGGAATTGGACTAGGTGGAACAGCAATAAGTATTCCAATGTCAGTTGTTGGCAAACATTTCCCATTAAAAACAAGAACTATTGCTATGAGTTTTGTTACTGCACTAGGATCTTTTGGATATTTTCTCTCTCCAATTTTTACAAATTACTCTTTAGCTGAGTTTGGATGGAATTATACTCTTTTTATTTTTTGTATTTTTTTATTATCCGGTTTAGTTGCTGCATATTTTGTAAGATCCCCATCTGAAACTGAGAGTATCGAAAAAACATCTAATCAATCATTTAGAGAGGCGTTAACTGAAGCTTTTAAAACCAAAAGTTATATCTTACTCGTATCGGGGTTTTTTGTTTGTGGTTTCCATATTACTTTAGTTGGAACTCATGTGCCAAAATATGTAATTGATAGAGGTTTAGAGGACTGGACAGCAGCAGCTATTTTATCATTAATAGGTCTATTTAATATTTTTGGTTCTTTGTTAAGTGGTTATCTATCGGCCAAGATGAGCAAGAAAATAATTCTAAGTTCAATTTACTTTTTAAGAGGCATATCTATAATTTTATTTATATTTACGCCAGCTAGTAACATTAGTGCTTTTTTATTTGGAGCAAGTTTTGGTTTTTTATGGCTTTCAACCGTTCCTGCTACCAGTGGAATTGTAGCTCATTTATTTGGAACAAAGTATTTAGGTCTTTTATATGGTATTGTTTTTCTCAGTCATCAAATAGGGTCCTTTTTTGGTGCATATTTAGGAGGTTTATTCCATGATCTATATGGCTCTTATGACTATGCGTGGTATTTGGCAATTGCTTTATCTGTATTCGCAGCAATAATACATTTACCAATTAAAGAAGAACCAGTTTTAAGATTAAAAACAGAATAAATTGAGCAAACAAAATCAATTAACAGAAATTCATCATTCAGGCGAGCCTTACATAATTTATAAATCTAAAGAAGGTTTTGATTTGTACACAAATTTTTCAAAAAAAATTATATTAAATAATAAAAATATAAATAATTTTTTAAACATAAAATATAAAAGAAAAATAAAAAATACCGATTTATTTATAGGTTTCTTTGGCTATGAGTTATTAAATAATTTGATAAATATAAAAATTCCTAAACAAAAAAATACAATTTTTCCTAAAGGTATTTTTTATAAACCTGAAAAAAAAATTCGAATGTGTCATAATTTAAGATACCGTAACAAAAATATCTTTAAAACTAATAGCTTTAAAATTAATATAAATAAAGACACTTATACAAAAATTTTTAATAAATTTAAAAAAAAAATTAAAAGTGGAGAGACGTATCAAATTAAGATTTGTACTAAATATAAAACAAAATCAAAGATTGATCCTTTAGATTTTTTTTCTAGATTATCAAAAACAAATTTAGCTCCAGAAGCTTTTATGATTAGAGATTATAATTATTCAATTATAAGCTGTTCTCCAGAAAATTTAATTACAAAAAAAGGTCTTAATATTTCTACTAAACCAATAGCAGGAACTGTAAAAAAAACAAAAAACTTAAGTAAATCTAAAGCTTTAAATTTTTTCAAAAAAAATCTAAAAGAATCAAAAGAGCATAATATGATTGTTGATATGGAGAGAAATGATTTATCTCGTATATGTAAAGTGGGGTCTGTAAAGATATCAAAATCTAAAATAGTTGAGGAATATAAAGACCTTTTTCACTATGTCAGTTTAATTAGTGGTAAGCTTAAAAAAAATATTAAAATTATTGATATAATTAAGGCAATGTTACCCGGAGGATCAGTTATTGGATGTCCAAAAATAAATACTCTTAAACTTTTAAATAAACAAGAAAAAGAAAATAGAAATATATACACCGGTAGTTTTGGTTATATAAAATTTAATGGAGATATGAGATTTAATATTATTATAAGATCAATTTTAAATTTTAAAGATATATCAGAAATTTCAGTAGCATCTGGAGTTGTAGTGGATAGTAATGCCAAACATGAATTCAATGAAAATTATATAAAAGCAAAAGCATTAATAGATTTATTCAAATGATTTATGTGATAGACCATAATGACTCTTTTACTCATAACGTAGTTCATCAATTTTCTTTATTTGATAAAGTTGAGTGTGGTAATTATAATAATTTAGATATTGCTAAGCTTGAAAAATCTAATGTTATAGTATTTTCACCAGGCCCAGGTAATCCAAAAGATTATCCAGTTACATCAAAAATTTATTGGAAATTTAAAGGAAAAAAAAAAATAATAGGTATTTGCTTAGGTTTTCAACAAATATTATTTTGCGAAGGTGCTAAAATTATTGAACAAAAGAATATCTATCATGGATATCAATCAAATATTCAAGTTATTAATAAAAAATCGATATTTAAAAAAGGAAAAAAATTCAAAGTAGGGCGTTATCATTCATTAAAATTAAAAGAACCTTTCAAAAATAAAGATTTTGAGATAACTATGAGATGTTTAGAAACAAAAGTAGCAATGTCTTTTGAAAACAACAAAGAAAAAATTTATGGATATCAATTTCACCCTGAATCATTTTTAACTATAAATGGCAACTTTCTTATTAAAAAAATCTTATCAACTTAGCAACCTCAGAGAAATTAATTTTAAAGATTTGTGGGGAGACCATGGTATTTTTACTACAATGTGGATTTTTGGAAAACCACCAAGGATTTTATTTTTTAAAAGTCATATTAAAAACCTAATTTTTTCACTTAAAAAATATGGAATTAAAAAAAAGTTGCTTAGAAAAGATATAATAAGAATTATAAATTACAATATTTCAAAAAAAAAAAAATATAATCATTTACTCAGAATCGCAGTTAATAAAAAAACAATTTCAATATCTTTAAGAAAAAGAAAACTTCCAAAATTAAATTTTAATTTGAAACTTGTAAACTTAAAACGTGAAAAACCTCAGTATAAAAATTTGAAATATGAAAAAATTTTATTTCAATTATCAAAAATTGATAATTCTAAATCAGATATCGGTCTTATATATAAAAAAAAAATCTTAGAGACCGGAACTTCAAATCTTTTGTTTTTTAAAGGAAAAGAGATTTATATACCAAAAAAAAATTATTATGAAGGAAACACATACAAATTTTTTAAAACAAAAATAAAAAAAATCATTAAAAAAAATATTTTTATAAATGAATTAATGAGTTATGACGAAATACTACTTGTAGGATCTGGAAAAGGAGTTGCTTCTGTAAAAACTATAAAGGAAATTGGTTGGGAAAGAAAAAGTTTAAATAATTTTAAAATTTTTACAAAATTTTATAATTCTGCTATGAAAAATTGCAATTTACATAAGTTTTAATGATATGAAAAATCCTAACAATCCATGTTTGTTCTGTAATATTAAAAGTAACGACTATGCATTGAAAAATGATTTAGCATATGTAAGTTATGACTCTTATCCTGTAACAAAGTATCACTGCCTGATTATTCCAAATAGACATATAAAAGATTATTTCGATTTATCTAATGATGAAATTATTGCGTGTAATCAACTTATTAAAGAAATAAAGGAGGAGATATTAAAAAATGATAAAACAGTTAAGGGTTTTAATATTGGGACAAATATAGGAAAAGTTTCAGGCCAATCTATTTTTCATTGTCATTTTCATTTGATTCCACGAAGAGAAGGTGATGTTGTAAATCCTCAAGGTGGAGTAAGATCAGTCATTCCCAACAAACAGCATTATAAACGTAAAAAATAGGCTGTTATTAATGATAAATTGGTCAGAGTTAGTAGTTGATCTATTTTTTTAAGTAGATTAGACATCTTTTAAATTAAAATAAAATGAATTAACATATAGCGGAATGTTTCAAACTAACCCATTTTCTATTTTATCAGAGACAATTGCTCCTTTTGCGATGCAAGGTTTTATTATTTCAATGATAGTTTTGATATTATTAGGAACTATTGTTCAAATGATAAATCACAAGAATCTCACGTATTTTTTTAATAACGCAAAAAAAGCAAAATTATCTGCAACAAAAGAATTAGGCTTTGGTGAAAAAACATCGATAATTGCGAAAACAGCTATTGTAGATATTGGCACAACTTCTGAATTAGGTTTTGGAAAAAGAAGATTAGCACATGTTTTAGGAATGTATGGAACAATATTATTTTGGATATCATCAGCTGTTTTAGTTTTTTGCTATACCGGAGAGGACAAGACAAGTTCAGAAACTTGGTCAATTCTGTGGCATACCGGTGCAATATTAACCTGTTTAGGAGGATATTGGTTTTGGTTTTTTTTAAGAGTTGATGTCTCCGCAGAAGCTTATCCATGGTACAGAATTATCAAAGCAGATTTATTTGTTTTAGCATTGTTAGCTTGTGCAACTTTTGGGTTAGCTTGGTCTTATACGCAATTCAATGGTCAGATAGTTTTTTCATATTTATTTTTTACTTTATTTGTTGTTTCCAATTTAATCTTATTTGGTGGGGTTTACTGGTCTAAGTTTGCACATATGTTTTATAAACCAGGCGCAGCAATACAAAAAAATTTGGCTGAAGCAGATGGATCTAGAGATAATCTTCCTCCACCGGCTGATGCACCTGAACAATTTGGTTTAGGTATAAAAAGAGAAGAGCCAAAACACTATTAATATGTTAATAAGAAGGAGAGAAAAATAAATTATGTCAACTTTTGTTTATATGACTAGATGTGATGGATGTGGTCACTGTGTAGATATTTGTCCATCAGATATTATGCACATCGATAAGAATATAAGACGAGCAAAAAATATTGAACCTAATTTCTGTTGGGAATGTTATTCATGTGTAAAAGCCTGCCCGAACCATGCCATTGATGTAAGAGGTTATGCTGATTTTGCACCAATGGGCCACAGTGTAAGAGTTAGAAGGGAAGAGGAAAAAGGCACAATTTCTTGGAAAATTAAATTTAGAAATGGAACTGAAAAAAACTTTGTATCTCCAATAACAACTAAACCTTGGGGAAAATTTATTCCTAAATTAGCAGAAGGAGATAAACCTAATCAAGGTGAGATAAATTCTCAAAGACTTTACACCGAGCCAGAGGGATTGAATACTAATCAAGAACTTCCAACTGTACCTAAAGAGTCTTTTAAAAAAGGAGTTTATTACTAATGGCAAAACACAAAACACATTATGAGGAATGTGATGTATTAGTAGTAGGTGGAGGTATGGCGGGTACAGGAGCTACCTTTGAGGCCAGACACTGGGGAAGAGATTTAAGAATAATTTGTGTCGAAAAAGCAAATATTGATAGAAGTGGAGCAGTCGCTCAGGGTTTATACGCAATAAACTGTTATATGGGAATGCAGTGGGATGAAAACCAACCAGAGGATCATGTGAGATATGCTCGAAATGATTTAATGGGTATGGTTAGAGAAGATTTGGGATATGACATGGCTCGTCATGTAGATTCCACTGTTCATATGTTTGACGAATGGGGTCTTCCGATGATGAAAAATGAAAAAACAGGGAGATACTTAAGAGAAGGTAAGTGGCAGATCATGATTCATGGTGAAAGTTACAAGCCAATTGTTGCTGAAGCTGCAAAAAAATCAGCAGACAAAATTTACAACAGAATTATGATTACTCATTTACTAATGGATGAAGCTCAAGAAAATAGAATAGGTGGAGCAGTAGGATTTAATATGAGAACTGGAGATTTTCATGTCTTCAGAGCAAAAACGGTTATTGTAGCTGCTGGTGGTGCTTCTCACATTTTTAAACCAAGAGCAGTTGGTGAGGGTATGGGTCGAACTTGGTATGCTCCATGGAGCAATGGTTCGGCATATGCACTTCCAATAGCTGCTGGTGCAAAAATGACTCAAATGGAAAATAGAATTGTTTTATGTAGATTTAAAGATGGTTATGGTCCAGTCGGAGCTTATTTTTTACATTTAAAAACATATACACAAAACGCAAATGGTGAAAACTATGAAAAAAAATGGTATGATCAGACTAAAGAACTTGTCGGTGAGTACATAGATCATCATCCAACGCCAACTTGTTTAAGAAATCATGCTTTTATTCAAGAAGTTGCTGCTGGGGGTGGACCAATTCACATGGTCACAACTGAAGCTTTTCAAGATCCTCATTTAGAAACAGTTGGGTGGGAAAATTTTTTAGGAATGACTGTTGGTCAAGCAGTGGTTTGGGCTTCCCAAAATATTGATCCAAAATATACTAATCCTGAATTAACTACATCAGAACCATATGTAATGGGCTCACATGCAACTTGTTCAGGAGCTTGGGTGAGTGGCCCAGAGGATTTATCTCCACCAGAATATTTTTGGGGTTATAACAGAATGTTGACAATAGACGGATTATTTGGAGCAGGAGATACCGTTGGAGGAAGTGCTCATAAATTTTCATCTGGCTCATTTACAGAGGGAAGATTAGCTGCTAAAGCAGCTGTGAAATATATTCAAGATCAAAAAGCATTAAACGTTAAAGTTTCTGATAAACAGTGTGAGGATTTTAAAAAGGCTGTTTATAAGCCTTTAGATAATTACACAATTGCTCAAAATGAAATCACTGGTGGTACAGTTTCACCAAGCTATATTTCACCAATTCAAGGTTTGCAGAGACTTCAAAAAATTATGGATGAATATGTCGGTGGAATTACATCTAATTATATGACAAATGGAAATTTATTAAAAAGAGGTTTAGAATTATTAGATTGGCTTCAAGAAGATTTAGAGCATGTTGGAGCGGAAGATTACCATCAATTAATGAGAGCTTGGGAGTTAAAACATAGAGCTTTAACATCTCAATGTGTTACAGAGCATACTCTTTTCAGAGAAGAAACACGTTGGCCAGGATATTATTACAGAGGAGATTTTATGAAGCTAGATGATGATAATTGGCATTGTTTGACTGTATCGAGGCGAGACCCAAAAACTGGTAAATTTAAGATGGAAAAAGTACCTGTATATCATATCGTTGATGAGAAAGAGAAAAAGAAGGCCTCCTAAAATTTTTTAAATAGCAATATTTATGGATCTATTATCAAAATCTGATGAAGAGATTTTTATTATTGGAAAACCTTTTTGGGATAATTTAGTAAAATCCTCTAATCTTAAGGATTACGGAGGCTTTACAAGGGATTTTTCAACTCAGATGTTGTTTGGAGCTAATGAGGTGGAGCTTGGAAAACAATGGGCAAATAATAAGCTTATTACCAATCTTAATGAGACTTACGAACCCTTTGGTACTTTGAGAAGAGGAGAACATATCACAGTTCTTATTAAACAAACCAATAAAGAGGTGCCTGGCGAGTTTTTGGGCAGGTTAGTATTGGGAGTAGAGGACGGGGAGGTCAAGGTATTTGGGGCAACAATTTATTGATAAAAAAAATTTTATTTTTTTAATTATAGTTTGACAATTTCTAAAGTGGGTGTATTGAAGATATAGATGCATCTTTCTAATATAAAAAAAATTCCACATAAAATAATAGAAAACAAATCAATTTTTTTTAAAACTGGGATTTTTTCAGCCATTTTGGCTTGTTGGGGTGTGATCTTAGTTGGAACTTTTATAACTTTTAAATAAGTTATATTTTAAAGTTTTTGTTTTAAATGGATGTTTTTTTACCTATTGCTCAAGTATTTGTTAATCCAGTCGAAATACTTTTATTAAGTGCGATAGTAGGAGTTCTGTCAGGTTTATTTGGAGTTGGTGGAGGTTTTTTGATGACACCTTTTTTAATTTTTATGGGTGTTCCACCTGCATATGCAGTAGCAAATGAAGCTAATAATATTTTAGCTACTTCAGTATCTGGTTCTACTACTCATTATTTGAAGAATACTTTAGATTATAAGATGGGCTTAATGATAGTGATTGGTGGTTCTATTGGTACTACTCTAGGTATCTATACTTTCACTTATTTTAAAGGGATTGGAAAAATAGATACAGTTATTTCATTGGCCTATATGTATATACTTGCGATTATTGGCACTCTAATGTTAGTTGAAAGTCTTGGTGAAATTGATAAAGCGAAAAAAAACTTAGTTGAGAGAAAAAAGTTACACGTTCATTATTGGATACATGGGCTTCCACTAAGGATGAGATTTCCAAAATCAAAATTATATGAAAGCGTTTTTACACCTATTATTATAGGACTTGCGGTTGGCTTTATTGCTGCAATAATGGGAATAGGTGGAGCTTTTATTTTAGTTCCAGCGATGATTTATATAATCAAAATGCCTACAAAGCTGGTTCCTGGAACTTCTTTATTTGTAACTATTTTTGTTAGCGTAATTGTTACGTTTTTACATTCAATTAATTATGGATCAATAGATTTAATGTTGGTATTTCTGTTAGTCATTGGGTCGATAGTTGGAGTTCAAGTTGGTCAAAAACTTGGAGAACAGATTGACAGTTCAGGACTAAAAGCATTATTAGCAATTTTATTATTGGTTGTAGGAATAGCGATTGCGTATGATACTTTTTTTGCTGAAGAAATTCAGACAGAAACTTCTAAAATGATCAATCAAGATTTGAATTTTTTTTCAAAATTTATTAAAGATTTTTCAACCGATATGCCTTTCTTTTATGGATTATTCTCAATTATGTTTGCAGTTTTTTTAGGGATTGGTGCTGCATTTATTCGAAGATCTATTTCAAAATTTAGAAAAAAATATTTTAATAAGACTACAAAAGAGTCTAAATAATTAATTTTAAATAAATCTCTATCGTTAATATACATACGATACCAACTGTTAACATGGCTATAAAACCAACCAAAAATGGTTTAAAGCCCATTTTTCTAACATCTTTCAAATTTGTTGATAGACCGATTGCTGCCATAGCCATAGTTAAGAAAATTTTTGAGGATGCTTTAACAAAATCAATTATTTCACTCCAATTATTGTTATTTACACTGAACATTTGATCACCTATATTTCTTAAGATAATCATTCCAACAAATCCCAAAACAAAATAAGGAAAAATATTTAAAATAGAATATTTTTTTTCTTTTGATACCCCTCTGTTGTAAAGAATTGCAAAAAGTGGGATCATTATAATTAAAAAGGTATTTCTTATAAGCTTTGTCACTGTTGCAATATTTAGTGTTTCTGGACTATCAAATTGTTGATCATATATAAGTCCTGCTGCTGCAACTTGTGAAGTTTCATGTATTGCAGTTCCTAAAAATAGACCTGCAAATAAAGAATTTCCCTCAAAATATAAATTCGCAAAATAGGGATATATCAACATAGATAATATTCCAAATAAAGTAATATTAGCAATTGCATATGATACCTCATTTTTATTTGCTTTAATAACTGGGGCAGTTGCCATTATTGCAGTTGTTCCACAAACAGTACTTCCTATTGATATTAAATAAGCCATTCTAGTTGGTATTTTAAGTTTTTTTATTAAGAGTTTGATAACAATTAAAACACTGATAATGCAAATTATAATTAATGGAATAGCAATTTTTCCAAATTCAATAAAACCAAATGGTTTAAGTTGAATTCCAAGACATATAATACCAAGTTTTAAAATATACTCTTTTGAAAAATCTAGACCTTTTTGAAAAATTTGTCTTATCTTAAAAAAATTTCCAAAAAAAATTCCAATTAATATTGCTATCATTGCAGTTGAAATGGGACTTCTGTTGTAGTTTAAAAGCTCAATACTAATTATATTATTAAAACCTTGAGATATAGTGTAAAGAACAAAAGAAAGAACTATACCTGGTAGAACAACCAAGTATTTTTTTTTTAACATTTTAAAAGTTATTTTTTAAGCACTTCTATAAAGCTTAGTCATCACAAATTCTTTATGACCCAAAGCCTCTGCACAGGTTAATCTTCCATTAGCAACTCTTAAAGTTGTTTTAATCAACTCATCTCCAGCTTCAGATAAGTTCATTTCTCTTGAAAGAATTTTTGAAACATCACAATCAATGTGTTCACTCATACTTTTTACTGTTAAAGGGTTAGCAGTTAATTTGACAACTGGTTCAATAGGGTTACCAACAATATTACCCTGTCCAGTAGGAAATAAATGTATATTAAAGCCCGCAGCTGCCTGGAGAGTTACGCATTCTGCTGCTGCTGAAGATGTATCCATAAAATATAAACCTTTACCCTTTTTTGGTTCTTCCGCTGGTTCTAAAACATCAACAAATTTACAATTACCAATTTTTTGAAAATTTCCAAATGCTTTTTCCTCAATTGTAGTAAGACCACCAGCAATATTTCCGGCAGTTGGTTGGCTTTCAGACAAATCATCTGTTGCTTCCTTTAATATAAAATCGTTATAATCGTTCCAAGTTTTCATAAATTTATCAGAGGCTTCTTTTGTTGCACCTCTTGCCGCACAAACTTTTTCTGCACCCGTAAGTTCAGATGTTTCACCAAAACATAAATGAACTCCTAGTGGTTCAAGTTTATCCATTAAGTTTCCAACTGTTGGATTTGACGCAAGGCCTGATGTAGTGTCAGACTCTCCACATTTTACTGAAATCCATAAATCACTTATCGGACATTCTTCTCTTTGTTTTTCAGATGCCCACATAACAAACTCTTGAGCTTTTTTTGATGCTTTCATGACTGTTCCTATATCACCAGTTCGTTCTATGTGAAAACCTTCAACAGGTTTACCGGTTTTGGAAATACCATCTACAATTCTTTTAGTCCATTTAGGCTCAATACCAATAACAATAACTGCTGCAACATTAGGATTACTTCCAGTTCCGATCATTGTTCTGAAGTGTAATTCCAAGTCTGCACCAAACTGCAATCTTCCGTATGAATGAGGTAAAGCTATTGTACCTTTGATGTTATTTGCGACTGATTCAGCACATGCATTAGAAATATCATCAACCGGAAGTATGATGACATGATTTCTAGTTCCAGATCTTCCGTTTTCTCTTTTATAACCTAAAAAACTTTTTGGGATTTCCATTAATTACCACTTCTTAGTTTTTACGTTGTGAACATGAACATGCTCACCTTTTTTTATTGATTTTACAACTTTACCAATATCATGACCATATTTAAGGATAGTATCACCTTCTTTTAGGTCTATCATTGCAATTTTGTGACCTAAAGGAATTTCATCCGTTGATTGAATATTAGACGAGCTATCATCTTCCATAATCCAGCATTTACAGTCCTGTTTTGGGGTAATTTTTTCAACAACAACTACTCCTACATTGTCCTTTTTATCGTGAATTATGATATCAGTAGCCATTTAATATAGTGTCGATTTGTTTGTTTGAATTTTTAGAAAACTTATATATTAATCGCCAAAATTAACAAATAGTTTTATAAAAAATTATACATTTATTATAAAGAAAGGGCCAACCAATGACAAAAATGACAACAGAGGAAGCTTTTGTAAAAGTTTTGCAAATGCATGGTATAGAGCATGCTTTCGGTATTATTGGCTCAGCATTTATGCCTATCTCAGATATTTTCCCAGATGCAGGAATTAAGTTTTGGGATGTTGCTCACGAAACAAATGGTGGTCTAATTGCAGATGGCTACACAAGATCTACTGGAAAAATGTCAATGGTCATTGCACAAAACGGGCCAGGTATTACAGGATTAGTAACACCAATAAAAACAGCTTATTGGAATCATACACCTTTATTATTAGTTACACCTCAGGCCGCAAATAAAACAATGGGACAAGGTGGTTTTCAAGAAGTTGAACAAATGAATTTATTTAAAGACATGGTTTGCTATCAAGAAGAAGTCAGGGATCCATCACGAATGGCTGAAGTCTTGAATAGAGTTATTGAAAAAGCAATTAGGGGATCAGCGCCAGCACAAATAAATGTTCCAAGAGATTATTGGACACAAGTAATTGATATTGAATTGCCACCAATTGTAAGATTAGAGAGACAAGGAGGTGGTTCTGAAGCAATTGATAAAGCAGCAAAACTTTTATCAAAAGCAAAATTTCCAGTAATTTTATCAGGTGCTGGAGTTGTTATAGGTGGAGCGATTGAAGAAACAAAAAAACTTGCTGAAAAGTTAGACGCACCAGTTTGTTCTGGCTACCAACATAACGATAGTTTTCCAGGCAGCCATCCTTTGGCAGTAGGACCTTTGGGTTATAATGGATCAAAAGCTGCAATGGAATTAATATCAAAAGCTGACGTTGTGTTAGCTTTAGGAACAAGACTAAACCCTTTTTCAACACTTCCAGGTTACGGAATAGATTATTGGCCAAAGAAAGCGAGTATCATTCAAGTTGATATTAATCCTGATAGAATTGGTTTAACAAAAAAGGTTACAGTTGGAATAAGTGGAGATGCAAAATTAGTTGCACAACAAATTTTAGATAAACTATCATCAGATGCAGGAGACTCCGACAGACAAAAAAGAAAAGATTTAATTCATCAAACAAAGTCTGCTTGGTTACAAAAATTATCAAGTTTAGATCATGAAGAAGATGATGAAGGAACAGTTTGGAACAAAGAAGCTAGAGAGAGAGACAAGGATAGAATGTCACCAAGACAGGCATGGAGAGCAATACAAGCGGGTATGCCCAATGATGTGATTATTTCTAGTGATATTGGAAATAACTGTGCAATTGGAAATGCTTATCCAACTTTTGAAAAACCAAGAAAATATTTAGCACCTGGGCTATTTGGTCCTTGTGGTTATGGTTTCCCATCAATCTTAGGTGCGAAAATTGGCTGTCCAGATACACCAGTGATTGGTTTTGCTGGAGATGGTGCATTTGGAATTAGCATGAATGAAATGAGCTCATGCGCAAGAGAAGAATGGCCAGCAATAACTATGGTTATTTTTAGAAATTATCAATGGGGTGCTGAAAAAAGAAATACTACTCTTTGGTTTGACAATAACTTTGTTGGGACTGAATTAGATCCAGAACTAAGTTATGCAAAAGTAGCTGATGCCTGTGGCCTTAAAGGTGTTACAGTAAAAACCATGGAAGAAACTACTACTGCAATTAAAAATTCTTGTGAGGATCAGAAGAAAGGAATTACTACATTTATAGAAGTAATTCTAAACCAAGAACTTGGTGAGCCTTTTAGAAGAGATGCTATGAAAAAACCTGTAAAAGTTGCAGGTATACAAAAAAGCGATATGAAACCACAAAAATCTCTAAATGGATGATATTAAAATAAGCTCTAATCGAAGTTTTGGAATAGTATTTTTTATAGTTTTTCTATTAATATCCTTATACCCCTTAATTAATGGTGAGGAAATAAGACTTTGGTCATTAATAATTTCCATTTTATTTTTATTTTTAGGTCTTATAAATTCTAAATTTCTTACACCTTTAAATAAAATTTGGTTTAAATTCGGAATATATTTGGGAAAAGTAATTTCTCCATTGATTATGGGTGTAATATTCTTTTTAGTTGTAACTCCAATAGGTTATATAATGCGAATATTTGGGAAAGATATATTGAATTTAAAGTATCATAATAATCCGACTTATTGGATTGAAAAAAGTGGTCCAAAAAGTAAAATGAAAAATCAATTTTAAAATGAGCTTTATAAAAGAGTTTTGGGAATTTTTGAGAATTAGAAAAAAATATTGGCTTTTACCAATAATTATTGTTCTTGTTATATTTGGTGGTTTAATAGTTTTAACTCAAGGTTCAGCAGTAGCTCCATTTATTTATACAATTTTTTAAAGTGACTTCAATACTAGGTATTTCTGCATTTTATCATGATAGTGCAGCCTGTATTTTAAAAGATGGTAAAATAATAGCAGCTGCACAAGAGGAAAGATTTACGCGAAAGAAACATGACCCAAGTTATCCTCATCATGCGATTGAATTTGTTTTAAGTTATGCAAATTTAAAATTAAGCGAAATAGATCAGATTGTTTTTTTTGAAAAACCATTTTTAAAATTCGAGCGATTATTAGAAACTTATGTTGCATTTGCTCCGCGGGGTTTCGTTTCTTTTGCTAAAGCAATGCCATTATGGATTAAAGAAAAACTTTTTCAAAAAAATCTTTTATTTAATAAACTCAAAAATCACGATAAAAATTACAAATCAGACCAAAATATTTTTTTTTCTGATCACCATTTAAGCCATGCCGCTAGTGCTTTTTTTCCTTCACCTTTTAGGGAAGCTGTTATTTTAACAGCTGACGGCGTAGGAGAGTGGGCCACTACAACTGTTGCAGTTGGTAAAGATAACAATTTAGAAATTAAAAAAGAAATACATTTCCCACATTCTCTTGGATTACTTTATTCAGCCTTTACTTATTATACAGGGTTCAAAGTAAATAGTGGAGAATATAAACTTATGGGTCTAGCTCCATACGGAAAACCTATTTATGAAGATAAAATAAAAAAGTTAATTGACATTAAAGATGATGGAACTTTTAGATTAAATCAAGAATATTTTAATTATGCAACAGGACTTACGATGACAAATAATAGATTTAATAATCTATTTGGTCAAAAGGTAAGAGATCCTCTTAATGAAAAGATTACCCAGTTTCACATGGATATAGCTGCATCAATCCAAAAAATAACTGAGGAAATTATGATTAAATTAGCTAGAGCAATTCGAAAAGAATACAATATTAAAAATTTATGTTTAGCAGGAGGTGTCGCACTAAATTGTGTAGCAAATGGTAAAATTCTTAAGGAAAAAATTTTCGATAATATTTGGATACAGCCTGCTGCTGGAGATGCTGGAGGATCTTTAGGCGCAGCATTGGCACTTTGGCACTTGGAAAATGGCAAAGAAAGAAAAGTTAATTTAGATGATGATATGAATGGTTCTTATTTGGGTACAGAGTTTAATCAAGAGGAAATAGAAAAAGAATTAAGATCCGTTGGTGCAAATTTTGAAACTTTAAAATATGAAGACTTAATAAATAAAACATCTGAATTATTGTCTGATGAAAAAGCAATTGGTTGGTTTCAGGGTAGAATGGAATTTGGACCAAGAGCTTTAGGGGGAAGATCCATTTTAGGAGATCCCAGATCTGATAAAATGCAAAAAAATTTAAATTTAAAAGTAAAATATAGAGAAAGCTTTAGGCCTTTTGCTCCATCCATTTTAAGAGAGGATTTATCCAATTGGTTTGATATTGATGTTGATAGCCCTTATATGCTTTTAGTAGCTGACATTAATTTGAAAAAAAAAATTGATATGACTGAAGATCAAAAAAAACTTTTTGGAATCGATAAACTTAATATTAAGAGATCTGAAATTCCAGCAGTAACACATGTTGATTATTCTGCTAGAGTTCAGACTGTCACAAAAAATACCAATAATCGTTACTATGATTTAATTTCTAAGTTTAAGGAAAAAACTGGTTGTCCTGTAATAGTAAATACTTCTTTTAATGTTAGAGGCGAACCAATTGTAAATACACCGACTGATGCTTTTAATTGTTTTATGGGAACAGAGCTAGATTATTTAGTTATTGGTAATTGTATTCTTGATAAATCAAAACAAGATCCTAATCTCAAAAAAGATTATACAAAGGAATTTGAATTAGATTAAATTCTAAAGCACCACTAAATCAAGTTTTTGTGTACCCAATCTTTCATTACCCTTATCATTTACTAAATAAGTTTCTCCTAAATTCATAGCTATTTGATTTTCAGAGTCCATTAGAATCATGTGCATAAAAAAAACATTTCCTGGTTGGATTACATAAGGATTCCCGCTATATAACATCGGCCAATCCATCCAATTTGGAGAAAATGTTGATCCTAAAGAATAACCACAAGCATTCATTCTAGATTTTTTAAACCCTAAGTCGTCAAAATTTTTTGCGTGCGTATCAAAAACATCTCCTACAGTATTTCCCGGAATTAAAGATTTTTCACATTTAGTTAATGTTTCTAAACAAGCTTTGTGCATCTCTATGTGTTTAGGTTTAGCTTGACCAATGGGAATAGTTCTAAACATCGCTGAATGATAGTGTTTAAAAGTTCCAGCCCATTCTAAGCTCAATTGGTCGTTATTTGATAAATTTCTTTTTTCTGATTGATACCTACACAATAGAGCATTTTTTCCTGAACCAATTATGTATTCATTTGCAGGATAATCACCTCCATTTTCTAATACTACCTTTTGCATTTCAGCTAAAATTTTAGCCTCATTGACACCTGCTCTTGAATATTTCCAAGCCTGATCAAGAGCTTTATCTGCTAGCTCAGCAGCTTTTCTTACATAAACAATTTCTTCATCAGATTTTATTACTCTTAATTTATTTATAAGATCAGATTCATCTTCTAATTTACAATAATCTCTTAAAGATTTATTGAGTTTTAAAGTATTTCTACCAGTAAGCCCGTAAGACTCATATTCAATTCCAATTTTTTTTCCTTTTAGATTTAGTTCATCTAGAATTATTATAAGATCATCAGTAGGATTTGAATCATTTTTATCAATCCAAATTTTAATATTTTCAATAATAGATGTATTTTGTGCTTGTCTTAAATCTGGAGCT